>CAZXRB010000015.1:50507-61298 GCA_964642845.1 uncultured Nitrospira sp. | reverse complement strand
TCTGCAGCAGGAAGCCGCCCGCGGCCGTGCCGGTCAGAATGGCGCCGAACGTCCACATCTCCAGGACTCCGTTCGCGGCGGCCAGGCTCTCATGGGGAACTAATTCCGGAAGAATGCCGTACTTCGAGGGGCTGAAGAGCGCGCTATGGACCCCCATGCCGGCCAGCACGATCAAGGGGAGTATGCCGCCGGCCGGATTGAGCCAGAGTGCCAACGTGCCGCCCGTCATGAGCAGCACTTCGACGACCTTGATGGCAATGATGACGGTGCGTTTGCTGAGGCGATCGGCCAATGTGCCGCCGACCAGGGACAGGAGCACGAGCGGTAGGGTGAAGATCACGAATGCCATCGCGGTTTGCGTTTGCGCCACGGTTTCCACGTCCCCGCCGGGCGGCAGCGTGGCAGTGGCTTGCCGGATAGCGAGCAGAGCCACCATCAGTTTCCAGGCGTTGTCGTTGAATGCGCCGCAGAACTGGGCGATCAAGAGACCGCGGAGGGGATGTCGGGATGCCGGCGTCATCAAGTAATCGATGAAGTGCGCTACGCTGCACAAATATGGAGGAAGGCGCCGGAAAGGTCAAAGAAAACAGAAGATGGCTGATTACCTGGGCTTCCGGAGGGGATTGCTCCAGTGAAGCCCCGGAAAGCGTGCGAAGTCGCCATCGGTCGAGCAAAGGGTCAAACCATGATCCATCGCCAGGGCCGCAAGATGCGCATCGGGCACGAGATTGGAGCGCGTGGTCGCGTGCGTCAGCAGAGAACCAAGGATCTCCTTATGCCGCTCAGTTGGCTGTGGAATCCATACAGGCTGACAGGTTAACCAACGCTCGACATGATCCCAGGCGTCAGCGACCGACGCGGGACGCTCAAAGATTCGTGGATTGGAAACCAGGCGGATAAAGCTAAGAAGCGATTGCCAGGGCAAGCCTACGGCAGTGGATCCGTTCAGTTGCGAATCGAGCCATTCACGAGCCGCTTCATGTTGAGCAAGCGAAGCGACCTGCGCATAGACCAGCAGGTTGGCATCGACGAGGATCACCGGAAGGCTTCATCTTCCGCCGTAGCCAGGACTTCGGCCACGTCGTCAAGGCTGCCGACCAGACAACGGCCCAGCGCGAGGGGTTTAGTCTTAAATGGCGCTCTTCTCGGTTTGGACGCTAACAGCTCCCTGAGACCCTGCCGCATAGCATCGTTGACCACCGATTTTAAGCTTCCTTTCCGGACTTTTCGCGCCTGGCGTAAGAGCGCCGCCACATCGTCATCAAGGCTGAGTGTCGTTCGCATGCATCAAATCATAAAGAAAGTGATGCCTTGATGTCAAAATTATTCGGTCATGGAATTCGCCATAATTCCCTCATCGCCGCGTCGGACGACGCTTGCCTTTTTTGGTAAATTCAAGCATAAGGCTCCATATCCATATCATCGTCTCCACTCTCTCCTCGAGGAGGCGAATGAGCGTTGTCATTCCCGGCATCGTATCGGTCCCCCATCATCGTGGTGTCTGATCATACGGGTGGTGCTTGAGCGTCCTGTGTAACGGCTCATGTGCATGTGATTGAGCTGGAGGATTCGCGCGCAACCCCAAACATGTTCTTTTGGGAGGTCACCTACTATGTCGACGACGACGGATGCCGGCTCGCTGCCTTCTCGTGAGTTCGGGCTCGCCATGGGGCTGATCCTCGGCCGTTTCTTCGTGAAGATGCAGGATCTGCATTACGGGTACTGGACGCCCGACCTGCCGATCGAAATGCCGAATCTGCCGAAGGCCCAGTCCCAATATTCGGATTTTCTGCTGTCCCACGTGCCCGCGGGGGTCACGACGATCCTGGACGTCGGCTGCGGCGCCGGTAATACGGCCCGCAAGCTCCTGGATCGGGGCTATCAGGTGGATTGTGTCTCGCCCAACTCGTTTCTCACGTCCGTGGCCAAAGATACGCTGCGCGACCGGGTCACCTTCTTCGAGTGTCGCTTCGAGGATCTGCGCACGGACAAGCGGTACGACTTGCTGTTGTTCAGCGAAAGCTTTCTTTTCATGCGGTTGAACGAGGCGATCGCCAAGGCCCAGCAATGCCTCAAACCGGGCGGGTACATCCTGCTGAGCGACGTGTTCAAGATCGTGCCGGACGGCAACACGGCCATCGGGGGAGGCCAGCACCTCGCGTTGTTTCGGGACGCCTTCGCAAAGGCGCCGTTCACGACGTTGAAGGAAGTGGATATGACGCTGCAGATCGCGCCGACGTTCACGCTGCTCAACGACGCCTACGTGCAGGCGGTGAAGCCCGCCTACGATCTGATCATGGCCCGGCTGCGGAAGAAGAACCCGTGGCTCATGAAAGTCGTGTTGTGGAAGTTTCGCGACCGCATCAAGCGCTATGAAGAGAAGCATTTCAGCGGGCGGCGGACGGCGGAAACGTTCGCCGCCATCAAGTCCTACCGGCTCTTTCTCTTTCAGAAGAATCCGGAGGGTTAGGCGAAGATCGCCGTGCGCCGCTGCCTGCCGCGCGGCTGCCGGCCGCTAGGGGAGCGGCCGCTCGTCGATCGGTAGGCCCTCCAGGGCCATGATGCGCAGCGCGTTGGTCGTCGGGCAGGGGCCGGGGCGGAGCTTGTAGTCGAACGCGAGCGCCCCGGCAGCGACGGTCTCCTGAAAATGCGCGTTGGTGAGACCCGGAATGGTCTTCTCCAGATCGGCCAATTCGAGATCGTGGGTGCTGACCAGCCCGAAGCCGTTGCCGCGCGCCAATTCTGCGATATAGGCCCGGCTGCCGATGAGCCGCTCGCGGTTATTGGTCCCCTTGAAGATCTCGTCAATCAAGAACAGCACGGGCGGCGCAGTGTGCTCCTGTGTCGCGGTGAGGATGGCCTTCAATCGTTTCACCTCCGCGTAGAAAAACGAAAGGCCTGCGTCGAGCGAGTCGTCGATGCGGATGCAGCAGGCCAGCCGGCTCCACCTCCACTCGAAACGGGCGGCGCAGACGGGCGCGCCGGCTTGGGCCAGGCAGAGATTCACCCCCACCGTTCGCAAGAAAGTGCTCTTCCCCGACATGTTCGAACCGGTGATCAAGACGATGCAACCGCGGCGGGCCATGTCGAGATCGTTCGCGACACGGGCCCCGGCAGGAATCAGCGGGTGGCCCAGTCCTCCCGCAGCGAGCCTCGGCCCGGTGTGCGGCACCCCGGCCGCTGGCGGCGCCGGGGTGGGCCAGGCGTAGCTCGGGTGCAGATACGCAAAGGCGGCGAGCGCCGAGGCCGCTTCCACTTCGGCCAGACAGGAGAGCCACTGCGGCAGCACGGTTGCAAGGTCGGCTTGTACCCGCTGCAGTCGTCGCAGAAACCACAGATCCCACGGCATGAGGGCGTTCACCGCCAAGTGCACCAGCGGATGGGCCTTGATGCTGATCGCGTGCATGGTCCGCGCGGCGCTTTTCAGGTGCCATGACGGACTGGCGCGTCTCGTGCCGAGCGCGGCGCAGGTCCGGGCCAGGCAGGTGCCTTGGCGCCGTGCGTGGCGCTCGAGGAACCCCAGCACCCTCCCGAGGCGTTCCAGTTCGTGATGCAGGCCCACGGCATGCTCGAGCAGCTCTTCGCCTCGGTCCGTGAAGAAATAGATTATGGCGTAGGCGCCGAACGAGAACATCCAGTACCCCGGTAGCCAGTTCAGCAAGGCGGCCAGGCCGAGGCTGAGCGTCGTCAACGCCAGAAGGCCTTGCGCGGCAAGGAGGAGAGGGAGGTGCGGCAACTCGAGGCGATGACTCAGCACGGCGGCCAGCCGCCGGCCGTTGACTTCCTGTTCCCCGGCCAGTTGCGCTTCGAGCACGAGCCGGTCGCGGAAGAGCGATCGCGGGGCAAGCTCTTTCACCAGCGCCTGGCGCGCGCGCCACTCGGCCGGATCGGGAGGTTGCGCCAGCAACCAGGTGTGCAACCGGTCGCGGCCTTGATCCGAGACGGTCGTGTCCAACAGCTGCGTCAGCGAATGGGGTCCGAAGAGGTCGAGGTCCGCTGCGTAGGGATGGGAGCGCGGCGCTTCGCCGGACCGTGGCGGAATGGCCGGCCAGTCGAGTGCGAGCCGGGCGAGATGGATCCGCTTGATCCGCATCCATTGCCGGAGCCGGTGAATCCGGCTTTCCACCCTGTTATGATACGCCGCGACGGCCATGAAGAGGGCAACGAAGGCGGCGAGCGTTGCGTTGCCGGCATGGTACCAGCCGAGTTTGTAGAGTGTGACGATACTGATCAGGCCCGTGAGGAAGATGACCAGCCGCCAACGGGTGAGCGTGGCACTCGCCCGACTCCCGATCGCGATGCGGCGATCAGTGCGGCGTACGACGGTGTCGAGTTGTGCGCTGCGCGAACGCGCCATGAGAGGCGACCTTACTGGGAACAGGCGCGCGAGGTCAATTGATCTGGTGATCTGATGATCGTCGATCGGTTGAATCGAAAATCTCAGAAATCACCAAATCATCAGATCACCAGATTCACACATTGAACCACATGCCGGAGAATTGGATTGATGTGCGCATCGAAGCGGACCTGGACGCCGGCGACTTGCTGAGCCGGCTGGATGATCCCGCAGTACAGGGCGCGTGGGAAGACGCGGGAGCCGTGCATCTCTATTGGCCCGAAGATTACTGGAACAGTGAACGGCTGTCTTCAGTCCGTTCAGTTCTTGCCGGGCTGGCCTCGTCGGAGATTCCGCTGTCGATCACCCGTATGCCGGCTCAGGATTGGAACCAACAGTGGGCTCGTTCCGTGCGGCCGCTGCGCATCGGCCGGCTCGTGATCCGTCCCAGCTGGGAGCCGGTCGAGCGTGGTCCGGCGGATCTCGAAATCATCCTCGATCCCAAGCAAGCCTTCGGCACCGGCCACCATGCGACGACGCGCATGTTGCTGCAATGGCTCCAGGAGGACATTCGGGGAGGGGAGGTCGTTCTTGACGTGGGTGCCGGCAGCGCCATTCTGGCCATGGCCGCGGTCAAGCTCGGCGCGGCCTCCGCGGTCGGCGTGGAGTGTGATCCAGTGGCCGTCGCCTGCGCCAGCGATTATGTGGCGGAAAACGGTTTAAGCGATCGCGTGCAACTCGTTTGCGGTACCGTGGCCGGCGTGGCGCCACGGCTGCGCGCCGGCCTGGTGCTCGCCAATCTCGATCGGCAGACGCTCTTGCAATTGGCTGTACCCCTTGCCGGCTACGCGGAGGCCGGCGCCAGATTGTGGCTCTCCGGCATTCTTGCCGAGCAGCAGGATGAGATCAGCGCATGCTTTGCCGAGCTTGGGTTGGCCTGCGTGAACCGGCGGGAACAGGACGGGTGGGTCGCGCTGGCGCTGATCAGACCGGAATCCTGCGACGGGGGCGACTGAATGGCGAGCGGACGGCCGTCCTATCCGCATGTGCATCAGATCAATATCTCCGACGGCGGCGTGCCGAAGCGGCCGGTCCTGGAGGCGACGGTCGGCGCGCGCGGGTTGGGCGGCGATCGGCAGCGCAATCTGAAGGTCCACGGCGGGCCGGATCGCGCCGTCTGTTTGTTTTCTCTGGAGCTCATCGAACACCTTCAGGAAGAAGGCCATTCCATCGATGCCGGTTCGTCCGGGGAGAATTTGACCGTGGTGGGATTGGACTGGGATCTCGTGCGGCCCGGAGTGCGACTCACAGTCGGGCCGGACATCGAGCTCGAAGTCACGAGCTACACGGCGCCCTGCAGGCACAATGCGCGCTGGTTCCGCGATGCAGACTATTCCCGTATCTCGCAGAAGAAGCATCCCGGCTGGAGCCGCGTCTATGCCAAAGTGCTGCGCGGCGGCATCGTGCGGCCGGGCGACGAAGTGACAGTGGAAACGTGAAGCGCACCTCGTGAAGCGTATCTCGTAACAACTTTGTGAACCATGAGCGACGAGATACGAGATACGAACGACGAGCAACGAAGATGATGGACCGTATGCTCGAGCCCGAAGTGATGGACGGCGAGGCGCAGGTCCTGGCTTATGCGCAGGCGGATTTCTCGAAAGAGAATCAGGGGTTCGTCGATCGCTTCCGGGAATATTTTCCGGAATTTACCCAGGGCCACGTGTTCGACCTCGGGTGTGGCCCGGGCGAGATTCCCCTCCGCCTCGCCCGCGCGGTGCCCGGCTGCCGGATCACGGGTGTCGATGCGTCGGCTCCCATGATTCGATTGGCCGAACAGGCGGCGGCACAGGCCGGGTTGTCGGAGCGCGTGTCCTTTCGCTGTGAACGGTTTCAGGATATCGCCGGGGCGAATCAAGCCGACGCCGTCATCTCCAACAGTCTCCTCCATCATGTCCCCAATCCGTTACAGTTCTGGCACAAGGTCCGGATGCTGGTGAAGCCGGGTTCGCCGGTGCTCGTCATGGATCTGCTGCGGCCGGAATCCCCGGAGGCGGCCCAGGCCATCGTCCACCAGTACGCCGCCGGTGCGCCGGACATCCTTCGCCGGGACTTCTACAATTCCCTCCTCGCCGCCTTCACGGAAGACGAGATCGGCTCGCAGCTCGCTCAGATGAACCTCACCCGGTTGCTGATCGACGTGCCGGATGATCGGCATTGGGTGGCGGGAGGGATTGTGTACTGAGCGCCGAAGATGGTCCCTGTGCTCGCGGAGAGAGTTCTTAACCTATCACGATAGCTTACAACGCCTCCCTCTGCCCAGTTCCGGTCCTTGCCCATTCTTGTAGCTGCCCCCTACTTTCGGGTTAATGATTTTGGCCAAGGGCGCTGTGCTAACTTTCGCCTACTTTTGAGGCACGCTTGATTCGCTTTGCAGACATTGGAGGTGAATTATGCGTACAGCACAAGTTCTGTCAGTTGTGATCGGGCTGGTTCTGCTGGCGTTCCTCGGATGCAGCAGTGAATCCGCCGCGCCGGTCGCGACCGGCGGCGGTGGCGGTAGTGGCGGCGGCGGAGGCGGCGTGATCGCGAATCCGACCGGCCAGTTTGTGGATGCTCCGGTGCAGGGCATCACAGTGGTGTCCAACAACGGTGCCCAGCAAAGCGTAACGATCGAGCCGGTGGGTTCCTGCATACGGCCGGCCCGACGACCTTCAAGTTGGGCAACCTCGTGCTGGGAATGGTCAACAACCTCGACAACGATGCGTTTGTGACCCCTCTCGTGGTGGCCAACACCAACGATATCAACAACAACACGGCGACTAACCTCATGCGTTTCCTGCAGATGCTCGATTCGGATCCGAGTCCGGTGCGAATGGATCTGACGCGGGCGGCTCAGGCGCTGGCGAATGTCCCGCAGAACGCGCTGGATTTCATCGACGATCCGGCAAAGTTTCAGGCAGTGCTGGATGTTTCGCCGGTGGCTGTAGCCCTGCAAAGTGCGACTCCTCCCTTTAGTACCACTCTCGCCGATCCCGTGTTGGTTCGAGACATCTTCATCCAGGGCGAAGAATGCTCGCGGAGCCGGTTCGGATGGAACAACGACGCCTTGGCGGCCTATATTCGTGATCCGTCGCGCGACGTGGTGACCATTGTCAACGCCAATCCTAGTGACGATACCGCCACTGTCCGAAACCGAGCTGACGGTGGGACGAACAATCCGTATGCAGTGTCGTATTCAACCGGCCATGGTGGCGACGGATACGATGGGGTTGCCACAAGCAGGATGCCGGATCCCCGATTCCCCGGTGTCCCGCCGCTGACTTTTACGAGGGTGGCCTTGCCTGCTCCTCTTGGGGCCAGCCGCGTCTTCCGCGGGGTGTTTTATCACCCCGAGTACACGGTTGATGGAGAAATTCTTCTAGCCGACATCAATTTGCAGAGTCTCGTACTAGGCCCGGTGGTCTTCTGGATCAACTCCAATAACACCGCTGGAATGATGAGCGATGTGTGGTTCGCTGAAAGGCTGCAGGGCAGTGTTCCCTTTCCCACTCCCTTACCCAACCTCCCTGCCAGGGAAGATGGTGCGTTCGATCCTGTAAACGGGACCCTGCTGTTTCCGTCTACAGGGCCACTGACCATCAACTCAAACGGACGAATCAATCAATTGTGGGATACGAGTACTTTGGGTAATGACGATCCGCGCATTCAGGTATCCGCCTGTGAAGTCCCCTCATAGATTCTGATGGCCATTCCCTCTGGGCCTTCGTGAAGCGAAGGCTCAGGGGCTCCTTCCCCCCTCGCCTCATTCAACGCCGTTGTGTATGCTACGGCGCGATGCGATATGTCATAGCCCCGTTGTTCTTACCACTCCTTGTCCAATTCCTCATCCTCACTCTTCCTGCCGGGGCCCAGCTTGAGCGGCTTAGAAAATCGAGACCGGTGGAAACGGCGGCTGCCGCTGAGGCTCCCATGGTCGAGATCCCCGCCGGCGAATTCGTGATGGGCTTCGACGGCACGCAGGCGCTGGAAGATGAACGGCCGGCGCATCGCGTGTGGCTCGATACCTATTCCATGGATCAATTCGAGGTGACGACGGCGCAGTATGCGGCGTTCCTCGCGGCACAGCCGCGGCCAGCCCCGTGGCAGTGGGAATCCGTCAATCTCGCCCTGCATGGCGACCGGCCGGTGATCGGGGTGGATTGGGGGGACGCCGACGCCTATTGCCGGTGGAAGGGCAAGCGGCTGCCGACAGAGGCGGAATGGGAAAAGGCGGCCCGAGGAACCGACGGCCGATTGTATCCGTGGGGGAACCATGTGCCGACGGACAAGTTGGCCAATTTCGCCTTGGGTGCACGGTTCAGCTATAGCCAGGTCTTGATGCCGGTGCAGTCCTACGAGGCGGGCAAGAGCCCCTACGGTCTCCACCATATGGCAGGGAATGTGTGGGAATGGGTGGCCGATTGGTACAGCACCACCTATTACGAACGCAGTCCTGAGAGGAATCCTCCCGGCCCCGAGCAAGGCCAGTTCAAGGTCCTCCGCGGCGGCTCCTGGTCCGATCTGCCGAAGTATCTCTTGACCTACGGCCGCTTCAAACTGCCTCCGGAGACGAGAAACAGCTATACCGGCTTCCGCTGCGCCAAATCCTAGCTGGATGCTCAAATCGGTGCCCAGCGGCGTTCTCGGTCGGCCGTCTCCCTGCGACATACTGTAGCGGAGGCAACAATTCTTCAAGAGCCTCAGGACGAACGGTTTATCGAGCAGTAACACGTGCGGATCGACCGCTCAAAACCGCTGTCCAGCAAGGCCGCAGGCGATGTACGAGCCGGAGGCGTACCCTCCGGGGTACGTTGAGGACTCGTGCGAGCTGAGAACGCCGCTGGCAACGGTTTTCAGCGGTCGCTAGAAGATGCTTTTGGAGACTTCGGCGGATAACGCACTCTCATTGCCGGCGCTGTCGTAGGCAGAAATGGCGAAGAAGTAGGTGGTGCCAGATGGAAGGTTCGCGACGGTGTAGGTCGTCACGCGGCCTACGGTGAACGGAGAGCCCGGATAGTTGTAGAGGCCGGATGCCGTGCCGACATGAATCTTGTATCCGACCAGATCGGGCTCGCCGTTGGCCGTCCATGTCAGCGTGGCGCTCCCCGTCATCGGCTGACTAGGGGGTGTTGAAGGCGGCGGAGACGCTGGCGTCAGGGCCGGCGGTGTCGCAGGTAAAGGAGCGACGGCCACGGTCGGCGGTTGAAGCAAGGCGGCAAATCCCGGATTCGCTTGGAGCAGTCGCTGCATCGAGCCGGGCAACGGCGCTGAGGCTTGAGCGGCAGCGGCTGTTGCTAGGGACGCAACACCCGCAGCCCGTGGCGAGGGCGTTGCCATGGGTCCCGGCGATGCCATCGCGGCTGGTGCAGTGACCACCGCGCCGATTGCACCGGCTGGGCCTCTCGCCGGCGTGATGGGTCCCGGATTGCTCGACGCCATACCGGCCAGGGCCGAGGAGGCCCGTACCTGTACGTGGTCTGCGGGCGGCGGGGCGGGCGCGACGACAGGAGTAGAGGCTGCAGCCGGTTTCTTCTTGAGGGAATGGCGCAGCGGGCGAGCCGGTCCGGATAGAGCTCCGGAGGATTGCGGTGAGGGGGACGGCGGCGTGGCTTGAGCCGGGGCACGATGGATCAAGCTATGGCGGGGAGCGATGGGCTCGCCGGCCGTGGCGTTGAAGGCCGATGCCATGCAGAGCCATGCTGCAGTGGCGGTGATCGATCGGCGATGCCGGTGCTTGCTCGCTGAGCCGTCCACGGGGTCGATGTTCTCATAGCGGCAGCGTTTGTAAAGCGAATCCTCAGAATACGGCAGAATAGGGCGAGCGATAGTGCGTGCCCGGACGAGGCCTGCGATCGCGTGGCTTCAGGCAGGGATGAGCAGTGCTGCGACGATCGTGATGAGCGTGAGCAGGCCCAACAGGAGCAGTGACAGCATGATGCTGCGGTCACGCAGCCAATCAGTCTGCCAGCGGGCCGGATACAGAGAGCGGTCATGCCGGCCCGCAATCTTCTCAAAGAGGCCCAGCTCCCTCTCCAATTCAATGAGAATCTGCTTGGCCTGCCGATGCCGGTCGCGTTGCTGGAGAAGCAGCGTCGCGATGGTCGCCGTCCAGAGCAGAACACCTCCGCTCATGAGCACACGTCCGGCGATCGTCAGGTGCGCGGTGGGCGGGGCGAGCAGGAGGATCACGAGGATGGCGACGAGCCCACCCATGCCGATCGCCGTCCAGCGCATCATCTCATGCCGCCGGCGATAGACCTCTTCCTTGAAGATCGGATAGAGCGTCAGCAGCGTGACTCGATACTCTTCGGCGGTACTCATGCGAGATGGGCGGCCAGCCACTCGGCGAGAAGGGTCGTCATCCGCTTGAAATCGTCGCCTTTCGTAAACTGATGGTCGGCGCCAGGGATCAT
>CAZXRB010000015.1:29759-50492 GCA_964642845.1 uncultured Nitrospira sp. | reverse complement strand
AAGGCCTCGAACAGGCGCCGGCTCTGGTGCAAAGGCACGTGCTCGTCGGCGTCTCCCTGGACGATCAGGGTGGGCGCCGTAATGGATTGCGCCGGTTCGTAGGCGATCTGCCGAAGACAATCTTCGTAAAACGCATAGCGCAGCCGAATCCGTTCTGTCCCGCCCATCATATTGGGGATCGTGTCCGTGGCCTTCCAGCGGGCCATCTCCTCGGCGCCAAACTCCAACCGAAGCTCTTCGGCAAAATCGACCACGGGACATTTCAAGGCCAGGCACGCCAGATCCGTCCGCCGGGCCGCGGTGAGGATCGAGACGAGGCCGCCGAAGCTCGAGCCCATGAGCCCGATGCGGCGGTACCCTCTCTGCCGCATGAGGTCGATCGCAGCCATGGCCTGTCCAACGGCCAAGGTATTCGTGACGGCTTCGAACGGGCCTTCGCTCTCGCCTTGCCCGAAAAAGTCAAAGCGGAAGGTCGCAATGCCGCATTCGGTTAGGAGGCGAGTGAGCGTTTTATTTGTCGTGCTGTTCTTGCCGGAGAGAAAGCCGTGACACAGGACGGCGAGTCGATCCGTGTCGCCGTCCGGCGTCGCCAGGATGGCGGAGACTCGGTGCCCGTTGGGATCCTTGAAGACCAGCGGTTCGTCCACCGGCGGGATTGTAGCAAACTTGGATGGACCGCCGCCGGAGAAAAACGGCTACCCTTTGTTCGCTCGGATGCGGAAATCGACGTTGTCCCGCAGCCAGCGCCAGAACTTCACTTGCGTTTGGAGGTCGGCGCCCGGTTGCAGGTGGCTTCTCCAGCCCTTCATCACCTCCGCATCGACGGTCCAGAGCCGGACCCGGTGCCGAGGCACGTGGGCCCGCCAGTGCTCGCCGACCTTCGGGCTCACGTAGGCCAGGCGGAGCGTCACGTTGCGGGAGAGGTATTCCAGCGGTTTCAGATCGATCTTTTCGTAGAGCTCCTGCGCGCCGGCTTTGATGCCGCTCACGGAGGAGTCGGGCACGCCGTCCGTGATGATGACGACGTTGACCGGCGCCAGAACCAGATTGCGCTCTTTCGTAATCCGCGCGACCTCGTGAAAGAACGGATTGAAGTCCGTCACGACGTCGGTGGGAGGAAACCACTGTTTCAATTGTGCCTCGATCTCAAGGACGTCTTTGCCCTCAAATTCGTGAATGGGATGAAAGCTCTTCGGCTCCTGCATGTTCTTGCCGCCGACGCTGGCCACAAACATGGCCTGCGGCTTGTCCAGCCCTCCCAGCTCATTGAGATGCCCGTAGATGTAATGAGCCAGGAACGACAGGGCGTTCTCGTAATAGCCGGAGCTGCGGAACGAGCCGCTCGCGTCCACGCCGATGAACAGCGTGGATTTCGGCTTGCGGAGCTCGGCCGGCTCGCCGGTGCAGCTCCAGAGCGTGCCGAGGACCACGGCGGCGGCAAGCGCGCCCGCAATGGTGATGGCCGGCCCGCGATTCACGACGGCACCTTCTTGGTTTCCCATCGCACGGCCGGCAGGAGCGCGCGCACTTCGACGACCTCCTTGAGGCTCTTGAACGGAATCGAGAACACCGGCTTGCCCGTGACGAGGATCATGGCAAAGTTGAGCAGCGCGGCCGCCACATGGAGCACCGGGAGCATGAGATACTCCATCAATTCGTACGCTTTGTCGTGCAGCCATCCGACTTCGCGCTTGAAATCGTCGAGCGGCGCGCGCCACCAGGCCGGAGGGGCCGCTGGAGCCTGCTCCAGCCCGTCGGGTGCGGCCGTCTCGTACATCGGCCGGCGTGAGATGAAGGACAGCAACGGAGGGGTCCCGTATTGCCCGAAAAGAAACCACGTCATGCCCCGGACGCCGACCCAGCCGAATGTGGCCAGAGACAGCGTGAAGCCGATCCCGAGCTTGAATTGTTCGCCGGTCTGTTGGGCGATCCACGGGGTGATGGCGTCCACCAGTTCGCGGTACAGGAACATCACTTCGAAGATCATGACGAACACTTCGACCAGGAGCATCTGCACGAGATAGCGGTATTCACGATGCGTCATGGCGTCGGCCAACACCTGAATGCAGGCGAAGCTGCCCATGATGAGCAGGAACAGAAAGAAATAGAGGATGGTGCCGGTCATGACCGACGCATCCGATCCCGTGATGCCGGCCAAGACTTCCGTGACCGTCGGCATCAGCGTGTAGGTGAAAATCGTCGCTTCGAGCAGACACCAGAAGATCAGCAGGAGAAAGGCAATCCACGGCACGCCCGGCTGGAAGTAGCTCTGCGTCATTTGGCCCGTCATCTTGAAGGGCAGGATGACGAGCTGCTTCATCGCTTCGGCGCAGAGCTTGAGCGCCAGCCGGCCCAGCGTGAAGAGCCAGCCGAGCACGACCATCGCGAACCGGGCCAGCCCGACCCAGTACATCCAGATGGAAAAGGCCGTGTCCCACCAGGCCAGCAGCACCATTTTGAGCAAGTCGATCCGGCCGGATCGGAACGGCAAGGTGTACAGCGTCAGGTGGGTGCACCAGACGGCTCCGATCCACAGGAGCACCGGGAACAGGAGCAGGAGGTAATAGACGCCGGCCAGCCAGCCGGTGGCCGAGGACAACACGAACCCGATCAGCGTCTGCTGCATGTCGGGAATCCATGACAGCGGCATCGTCAAGACATGGAAGAGACTTCGCCAGGGGTCGGGAACCATCTCTTCAAGCGGCTCGTTCATGGATGTCCTCCTCTCCTTGCCGGGACCGGACCAGCCTTGCAGAGAGCAAGAAGCGGGCACGCCGGCAGGATGGGCCATTTCCTGCAATCACCGCGGCTTAGAGGTTGCCCGGAGCGCCAAAAATGTCCACCGGGTGAAGGACGGAGGTGACGGGGCTGTGCAGCTGATCGAGGGCTAGACCGCCGGCGCGACCGATTCTTCCGGCTGCGTGCTGAACAGAGTGGCCAGCTTCACACTGAAGAGCACGAGGCTCCCCAAAAGCAACGCAAAACAGGTCCACAAGGTGACGTGGATATATGGCGAGGAGAGCGGCACGTTCCACGTGAGAGAGGCCAGGAGCGCGAGCCCCATGGTGCCGAGGCTCAGTCCGCCGATTTGGACGGTGCGCCAGCGGTCCATGATGACCGTCAGGCGGTCGAGATAGGGCCCGCGCTTCTTGCTGCTTGGGACGCGGCGGAGGGCTAGTGTGATCGGGATCAGGTGTGAGAGCGCGCCCATGATCGTGTTCAGCACGAAGCCGAGGAGCGCCATATGGGTATAGGCCACGAGATGCAGCGTGCCGTACGGCATGAGGGGAGGCGTCGACAGGCTATTGGCGCCGACCAGCATGCCGAGGACGATGGTGAAGAGGAGGAAAAACGTCCCGATCAGGAGATGGTCGGATGCGGCGCTGCCCTTGTGCGTGCTGGCCAGCCAGGTCCGAACGAGGTTGACGGCATACAACGCCGCCCCAGCCAATAGAATGGCTCCGGCGGCGATTTCGACAGGAACGGAGGAATGCATGAACCCCGCGATCAGCACGACCGTGCCGAGCGGCATCAGGACGAAGACCGCGCGAGCCAGCATCGGACTGAACAGCGGCGTGTTCAGGACGGTCGGCAGGAGGTTGTGCATCGTCCCGATGATCGCCAGGGTGATGAACCCGATCAGGTTCAAATGGATGTGCGCCAGCCGCACGTAGCCGTACGACTGCTGCACCAGCCCGAGCGCCATGGTTTCCCCGGCGGCCAGTCCGGCAAACAAGGCGAGGAGCGCCGCCGCGTAATACCAGAGATTGAGCGGCGGCGAGTTCAGGCTGCTGCGCATCTGCGTCCAGGCGTCGCGGGCGAGCCAGAGAAACGCCGCAATCACGAGCGATCCGGCCAGGCCCACCCACACGTATCGGTGCAGCCAGAAGGCGACGAGCATGCCGACCGCGCCTGTATTGATTGCGAGGAACAGGACTGGATGCGAGTCGCGCCGCTTCTGGCCGGTCATCAACAACGGGGGGATGAAGGTCAGAAAGGCGCCAAGGATCATCTGCGCGACGCCGCCGACCAGCGCGGCGTGCACATGGACGAGTCGCACCCACGGCGGCAGGGGTGTGCCGCGGACCAGCCCGATGAGAATCGCCAGCCCGAGCAGGAACGACAGCGCGAGCCAGGTGAAACCGGTCAGCAGAAACGCGGTCGGAGGGAGAGGACGACGCACCATAGCTTCATCGCTCCAGGAAATAGAAATGGTCGGTTGGGCCGTGCCCATGGCCGATCGCGAGGCCATGACGGATGGCTTCCGTCACGTAGGCTTTGGCGGCCTGCACGGCGTCGAGCACCGGCCGCCCACGAGCCAGGTGCGCGGCGAGCGCGGACGCGAAGGTGCAGCCGGTGCCATGCGTGTGCGGGGTCTCGATGAACTCCCCTTTGAGCACGTTGAAGAACCGGCCGTCATACAAGAGATCCGTGGCGCGCTCGGACGGCAGATGGCCGCCCTTGATGACCACGTGCGTGCACCCCAAGGCGTGGATCGCCTTGGCCGCGCGGCGCGCGTCGGCCAGTGAACGGATGTCGATGCCGGACAGTTCCTGCGCTTCATGGATGTTCGGCGTAACGATCATGGCCATGGGAATCAAGTGGGTTTTCAGCGCTTCCATGGCGTCCGGTTTGAGGAGCGCGTGGCCGCTCTTGGACACCATGACGGGATCGACCACCAGCCGTTCCACCTGTTGCGCGCGCAGCCGCTTGGCGACCAACTCGACGATGGAGGCGGACGACAGCATGCCCGTCTTGACGGCCGCCACGTCGAAATCGTCGAAGACGGCGTCGATCTGCGCGGCCACGATGGACAGGGGCAGTTCAAAGACGTCCGTCACTTCTTCGGTGTTTTGCGCCGTGATCGCCGTGATCGCCGACATGCCGAACACGCCGTTGGCGGACAGCGCTTTGAGGTCGGCTTGAATTCCGGCGCCTCCCCCCGAGTCGGACCCGGCAATGGTCAAGACTTGCTTGAGCGTGTGTGGCATAGGGACCGAGGAGGGTTACGGCGTCATCGGGCCGGCGGCGGGACCGGGTTCTGCTTTCAACCGCTCGATCGAGAACGCGACGTCCCGCCGCGGAGATTTTTCATGGTAGTGCAAGGTAAACTCCGAGCCCATAGCATCAGCCGGCGCGGTGAACGTCAATACCGTGTGCGCCCTTTCCTGAGGCGACAACTCGAGCCCGCGGACGCACAGCCCGTCACGGTTGTCCTCGATGCTCTGCATCCAGGCGGCCCCATGATCGTCTTTTAGCAGTGTGTCTTGCAAGAGGCACAAGAGTTTCAAGTCCTTGGGCGAGCGATTCTCGAGCGTCAGATTCAGCTTCACCTGTTGTGCGGTGCGCTCCAGGGATTGCACCACCAAGTCATAGTAGTCGTTGCGGTGGGAGCCGAGCCCGGACGGCGCCGGCGGGTCCTTCGGACGATCGACCACCGCCGGCGCCGGCTTGGCGGTGTCCTTGAACAGCTCGGCCAACGGGCCGGCCTTCGGCAGCGTACCCCGAGCCGCGCCCACCACTTGGGCGTTCAAAGGGCTGACGAGCTTGAGCGTGATGTGCAAGCCGTCGGATGCGTCGAGATAGGAGCCGCTGAGGAACACGTCGGCCCGCATGGCTTTCGCCGCGCGCCGCACGGTGTGGGCATGGGCCGGATCGATCTCAGTGAGATGAAATTTCTTCAGCGTGGACTGGACCAGCCGGCGCTCCACGACGTTCAATTCGCCGGCGACCAGGACCTGCGTGCCGAGTTCTTCCGCGAGAAATTGGCCGATCGGCGTGGCCTGTCCTTTGGCATCGGTCAAGTCGAGGAACGCCAACCGCTGCTTTTTCCCTTTGACGGCTTCCGCCGTCACCGCTTCCGCCAACTGCTTGAGGCTTTCCTCATAGCCATCGGCCGCGCTCGTGGTGGCGGGAAACGCGAGGAAGAGTGCGAGACTGCATAACAGGAGGGATGTGCCAGCGACCGTGCCCATGCGAGTGGCTTCATTATACTCAGGAACCGCCACGTGTCTAGCCTTCCGCGGCCTCGCCGTCCCCGGGGCGCACGATCTGCGCAAAGGCGAAGACGAGGCGGCCGATGCCGTAGCCGAGGGGGATTAGGACGAGCTGGATAGAGGGCAGGAAGAGATACACGAGTGCGCCCTGCGCGTCTGGATAGAGGAGCGTGCTCAAATGCGTCCAAAAACTGATTCCGAACATGAGCACGAGGCTGCCGATGACGCCCGCCAGCCGGCGAACGAACCGCGGACGCTGGAGCGCCGGATTCCATCCCAGGTGAAACAGCAGGAACCCTGCGGAGACGGCGAAGGGCGCGGCGTTGAGCAGCCCGACGAGGAAATAATGATAGCCGGGGGCGAAGAAATGCAGGCGCAGATGGTTGACGGCTTCTGCGATGCTCCGGCGATGAGCCGATACTTCGAACAGCGTGAGAAGCCCCCACGGGAGCGACAGGCTGAGCAGGATGCTGCCCCAATACAAGACGAGGATGAGCCTCGTGGTGGAGGCGGGCGCGGCGCGGTCGGTCATGAGGTCTTCTCCCGGCGCAACGGCTCCAGAGCTTTGAGCGCATCCGGTGTCCCGATGGCTTCCAGGGCCTCAGCGGCGCTTTCCGTCACAATGGGGTCCGGATCGTGCAGGGCAACGATCAGTTCGGGCACCGCCTCTTCCGCGGCGGGGCCGATGGCGCGCAGCGCCTCGGCGGCCAAATAGCGATTCAGCGCCAACGAATCTTTCAGCACCGAAACCAAGACGGGCGCCGCATCGGCCGCCTGCGGCCCCAACTGCGCCAACTGCTGCAGTGCATAATCCTTCTCGCCGGGCCGTTCCAGGAGGGCGACGAGGTGGCTCACGTCTTGCCGATCGGGTTGGCCGGCGTGTTCCAACGCGATCTCCGCGAGCGCGGCGACGGATTTGTCGGGGTCGTTCCGCAATTCGAGCAACGATGGCACGGCGGCGACAGTGACGGGCACATGAAACGCGAATTGGGCGGCGGCCCGATACCGGACGATCGACGCCGGATCGCGCAAGGCTCTGATCAACGCGGTGACGATCTCCGACTGCGGAATGCCGATCGCCCCCAATGCGCCGACCGCGCGCTCGCGCACGAGCTCATCCGTATCATCCAGCATCGTGATGAGCGAGGACACGGCCGGCTTGGCGACCGGGCCAAGGCTGCCGAGCACCGCGCAGGCCTTGCGCCGCACCGCGGCATCGCCATCCCAAAGGGCCGGCAAGTAGCCGCTGACCACGTCGCGCGCAGCGGAGAGATCCAGCGTATGAATCGCGGCGGCCGCCGCCGCGCTGACGTCCTGATTGGGATCGCGCAAGGCGGCGTCGACCAACGCCGGCACAGCTTCTTTGGCGTCCGGCCCCAGTTTGGCCAGCCATTGAGCCGCCAGAATCCGCGCCGTCGGCTCTTCGTCTTTGAGTTGTTCGATCAGGCGGGGAATCGCCCGCGGGCCGGTGTGGAGCCAGAAAGTGACGGTGAGAACAGCAATGAGAGCGCCAAGCCCGACCAAATTGAGATAGATATGCCGATGGGTCACGGAGGGAGACTCTAGCAGAAAAGGCGCGACCACAACATAGACCTTCGCCGCTAGGCGCCGAGGATCGGCGTTACACCGGCCACTGTTCCTCGTTCCACGCCATCTCCCAGAACATCCATTCGTAGCGGGAGCTGAGGAGGAACGATTCTTCCATCCGCCGCTGCTCCGCCGCGCCGGCGGTCTTGGCCCACTGATCGACTTTCTTGCGCATCCATTGCTGGACCTCGGCGAATTCGGGAGAGGCATAGAGGAGCAGCCAGTCGCGGTAGGGATGGCTCTTCGGCGGCGATCCTTTCTTCAAGAGGTAGTGGCCGACGACGCAATAGATCCAGGCGCAGGGCAGCGCCACCACGATGATTTCCGCGGCCGTCCCGGTCTGCGCGACCGAGAGCATGTGGCGCGTGTAGGCGTAGTTTGTCGGCGCCATCGGGACGGCGGTCATCTCGCTCGCCGTCATCTTCCAACGCTTCCCGTAGCTCTCGTGCAAGCTCCGCTCGACCGTGATGGTCTCTTCGGCGAGTTTGGCGAAACGCAGGGCGCTGTCCGAGTCCGGCGCCTTCACCGCACCGGCCGCAAAGACGCGTGAGAGATCTCCGAGAAAGCGCGCGTCCTGCAGAATGTAGAATTTGAATTTGCGTTCCGGGAGCGTCCCGTCGCCCAGCGCGACGACAAAAGGATGGATCAGCTGCGCGTCCCAAATCGGCTGTGCGAGCTTCCGAAGATGATCGGAGAACGACATGAGCCTCCTCAATTAATCGAAGAATTGGTCCATCTGATGATCTGTTGATTGCTCCTCAATTCATCAGATCAACACATGAACAGATCAACAGATGCGATCAGTCATGCGGCGGCCAAGGCCTGGGCAGGCGGTTCATGCCGTCCAGGGCGGCGACTTTATAACATTCCGCGAGCGTCGGATAGTTGAAGACGGTGTCGATGAAATAGTCGATCTTCCCCTTGTACGCCATGACCGCCTGGCCGATGTGGATCAACTCCGTTGTGCCTTCCCCGATCGCATGGACCCCGAGCACTTCGCGGGTCTGCCGGTGGAACAGCAGCTTCAGCATACCGGTATCATCGCCGATGAGCTGGCCTCGCGCGATTTCGCGATAGCGGGCGATGCCCACGCCGAACGGCACGTCGGCTTTGACGAGCTCTTCCTCGTTGCGGCCCACCATGGAGATTTCCGGGATGGAATAGATGCCGTAAGGGAGGAGCGCGGTGTCCGAGCTATCGGGCTGGCCGAAGGCGTGGCGGGCGGCATGGCGGCCCTGCTGCATTGAGGTTGAGGCCAGAGCGGGAAAGCCGACGACGTCGCCGGCGGCGTAGATGTGCGGCACCGATGTCTGAAAGTGTTCGTTCACGGCCAGCCGTCCGCGTTCATCCGGACGCAATCCCACGGATTCCAGATTGAGGCCTTGGGTCGCGCCCTGGCGGCCGACGGCATACATGAGGGTGGTGGCCTGGATGGGTTCGGCCTGCTTCAGGCAGACGTTGATGCGGCCGTCCGTTTCCTTCTTGATGGCCAGGACTTCTTCCTCGTGATACAGCGTCACGCCGATCTCTGTCATTTGGTTCTGAAGCGCCTCGATGATTTCCGCGTCGACGAATTCCAGCAGCCTCGGGCGCTTGTCGATGAGGGTCACCGGGACTTCCATCGTGGCGAGGATCGAGGCGTACTCGGTGCCGATGACGCCGCCGCCGACAATGACGATCGAGTCCGGAATCCGTTTCAGGGTGAGCAGCCCGTCGGTGTCGATGACCGTCTCTCCATCGAAGGGGACATCGGCCGGCCGGGCCGGCACGGTCCCGACGGCGATCACGATGAAATCCGCCGTATGTTCCACCGCGTCGGTTTGTTGGCGAATGCGCAGGCGGTGCGGGTCGACGAACGAGGCCGCGCCGAAAATCACATCGACCCGGTTACGGGCCATCTGGTTCTGCACGATCTGGATTTCGTTCTTGATGACGTGGTTGGCCCGGAAGGCCAGGTCTTCAATCGTGATGGTCTGTTTCAGGCGATAGCCGGCCCCATAGAGGCTGCGCTGTCGGAAACCCGAGAGGTAGAGCACCGCTTCGCGGAGGGATTTGCTCGGGATCGTGCCGGTGTTGATGCAGACGCCGCCGACGACTTCCTTGCGCTCGATGATGCCGACCTTCTTGCCGAGCTTGGCCGCTTGCACCGCCGCCTTTTGGCCGGCCGGTCCGGTGCCGATGACGAGCAGGTCGTAATGGGCCATCGTTCCTCTACTGCGACAGCCGATCCTCTCGCCCGGCGCCGGCCTTCTCGCGCACTCTCCTCGGCGTATCCCGGAGGATACGCCTGCGTCGCACGCGCTTGCGAGGGCCGTCGGCGGGCTTCGGTCTCGACTGTCTCGTGACGAAGTCCACAGCTCCGCGAGGGGTTAGCTCGCCGTGATGAGCGACCGGGCAAACTGAAAGGCTTCTTCCAGGTCCGGGAGCTGTGCCAGCTCGGGCGTGATTTGTAGATAGCGGATCACGTTGTTCTTGTCCACCACCATCACGGCTCTGGCGAGGAGATGCGGATCTTTCAGAAACAAACCGTGCGCCTTGCCAAAGTCCCCGCCGCGATAGTCGGAGAGAAAGGTGACGTTGTTGATCTTGGCTTCTTCCGCGAACCGTTTTTGTGCAAAGGGGGTGTCAATGCTGATCGTAATCAATTCGACCATCTTGTCGAGCCCTTTGTTTCGCTCGCTCAAATGATGGGTCTGCTGCTCGCACACTTTCGTGTCGAGCGACGGCACGACGCTGATGATGCGGACCTTCCCCTCCCCCTTCGTGTGCGCGATGTTGACGAGCGACAGGTCGGTCTGCGCCACTTTCACGTCCCGGAGGTGGTCCCCCACTTTGACGCCGTTCCCGGACAGCATGAGCGGGCTGCCTTTGAAGAGCACCGTATTGCCTTCTCCCGCGACGGCGCTGCCTTCCGCGACGGGAAGATTCTTGTATGAGAATCCGCTGTCCGCCGACTTCCCCATGCCGGCGCAACCGGCGACCAAGAGCGCACCGACGAGGACCGCAGAATACGACGAGATCTTCATAGCCTCTCCATACATTTCTCTACAGGGTGAAGGGGATGACACTGTGTGAAAAGTATAGCCGCTGCCGGGCTGCCGCTCAAGGTTGGAGAAACCGCAGGAGAAGAGGATTCGCGCGGTCGGGCCGTTCCCACTGTGGCAAATGCCCGGCGAGCGGCACGCTGGCGAATGTCGCCCGGGGAATCAAGGCCTGCAGTTGCCGGCCCACGGCGATCGGAAAGACCCGATCCTCTTCGCCCCAGACGATCAAGGTCTCCTGCGGAATGGACGCGATGCGAGGAGCGAAGCGGCGTTCCCACTCGGGCAGATGCCGGCCGGCGCTCAAGACCGGACCGAAGAGGCCGGGCCGCCGGCGATTGCGGTGCGAGCGCTCCAAGACGGCGGGGGTGATCAGCGCGGGGTCGTGGACGATCTCGTTTAAGATCCGTTCGGTGAACCAGCCGCCGAATAGCCAATTGCCCACGGCGACCAGCCAGGCGGGAGCCTGGCTTTCCAGCGCGCGCTTGATGGTCGGGTTGGCCAGGTGGTCCATCACGCGGGGCGGCAGCCCGCTGATCAGAACCAGTTTCGCGACGCGGTCGGGACGCTCGAGCGCCATGCCGATGGCCAGCCCGGCTCCCATGGAATGCCCGACCACCACCGCTTGTTGGATATGAAGGGCGTCCATGAAGCCCGTCAAGAAGGCGAGCATCTCGTCCGGCGAATACTCGATATCCGGCTTGTCGGAGAGTCCGGCCCCCGGCAGATCGGGCGTGATGACTCTGACGTGTTCGGACAGGCTGGCTTGCTGGTATTCCCATTGCCACATCGAGCCGCCGAAGCCATGCAGCAAGAGCACCGGTGTGCCGTGGCCCGCGTCGAGGTAGGCGATCCGGTGGCCCTGCACCTGCACCGATTGCACGGGGATGCGCTGGATGGCATCGAACCAGGGCGGCAGCGGCTCTCTCGTTGCGCAGGCGCCGGCCATCAGCACGAGCACACCGGCCATGACGAGACACATCGCATTCACAGGAATTCGGTGCCCGCGACCGAGGACGCGGCTATTCGAGCTGGATGAGGGTTTCGTCCGTTTTGACGTTGTCACCCTCGGCGGCCAGGATGGCGACCACCGTGCCGTCGATCGGCGCGGGCACCCGGCTTTCCATCTTCATGGCTTCGATGATGAGCAGCGGGTCGCCGGCTTTGACGCGCATGTCTTTGGCCACCAGAATCTTGACGACCCGGCCCGGCATCGGCGGCGCCACGTCGCCGGGCTTGGACGGCTTCGGCCGTTTCGGTTTTGCGCCGGGCTTGCTGTCGGGCGCTTCCGGCACGCCGGCCAAGACTTCCTGGATCGGTTCGAGCGAGACCTCTTCCAGTTTATCGTTGACGCGGATGTAGTAGGGTTTGCGCCCATCGGTCTTGCGCCCCGATCCGGACACCTTCACATGGTAGGTCTCGCCGTGCACGGTGACGTTGAATTCCACCGGCGCAAGATGCAGCTCGTGCGCGACGGCCGGCCCGCGGGCTGCGACCGGAGGCAGCGGCTCGGGGGTGAGATCGCCTTTCTCGCGCGCTTCGAAGAAATCCCGGGCGATGGCCGGAAACAACGCGAACGACAACTGGTCTTCCGGGGTCGTGGCCGACGGAGGCAGATCCTTTTTGATCGCCTCGAGCTCAGGCTCGAGCCGATCCGCCGGCCGCGTCTTGATCGGTTCTTCGTTGCCGATGGCGCGCGCCATGACTTCATTGTCCACCGGCCCGGGCGCGCGGCCGTACAGGCCGAGGAAGTAGTTCTTGGTCTCGGTCGTGATGACTTTGTAGCGTTCGCCGGTCAGCACATTGAGCGTCGCCTGGGTTCCGACAATCTGGCTGGTCGGGGTCACGAGCGGAGGGTAGCCCATTTCCTTTCGGACGCGCGGCACCTCGTCCAACACTTCCTTCATCCGCTCCAGCGCGTTCTGTTCCGCCAATTGCGCGGCCAGGTTCGACAGCATGCCGCCCGGGATCTGGCTGGTGAGAATCTCGGCATCGACCCCGGTGAAATCGCTTTCGAACTGGCGGTATTTCCGGCGCACCTCGCGGAAATGCTCGGTGATCGGCTGGAACGTTCGGAGATCGAGGCCGGTGTCGTAGGGCGTGTCATGCAGCGAGGCCACCAGCGTTTCGGTCGGCGGATGCGACGTGCCGCCGGCGAGCGGGGAGATCGAGGTGTCCAGCATGTCGAGCCCGCCGAGGATCGCCATCAACGAGGCCATGGACGCCATGCCCGACGTGTAGTGCGTGTGCAGGTGAATGGGCACCTTCACGGCCGCCTTGAGCCGCCGGATCAGATGGTACGCCTCGAGCGGCGCCAAGAGCCCGGCCATGTCTTTCACGCAGAGCGTATCCGTCCCGAGATCTTCCAACTGCTTGGCCATGTCGACGAACCGGTCGATGCTGTGGACCGGGCTCACTGTGTAGCTGATGGCCGCCTCGACATGTTTGCCACAGGCCTTTACTTCGCGCACCGCGCGATCGAGATTGCGCACGTCGTTCAACGCATCGAAGATCCGGAACACATCGATGCCGTTCGCCGCCGAGCGCTCGATGAACTTTTCCAGCACGTCGTCGGCATAGTGCCGGTAACCCACGAGATTTTGTCCCCGCAGCAGCATCTGCAGCCGGGTGTTCGGCATCGCCGCCCGCAGGGCCCGCAGCCGCTCCCAGGGGTCTTCTTTCAAAAAGCGCAAGCAGGTGTCGAACGTCGCGCCGCCCCAGACTTCCAGCGACCAGTAGCCGACCGCGTCGAGCTTCTGCGCGATCGGCAGCATGTCTTCCGTCCGCATGCGGGTGGCCAGCAGCGACTGATGCCCGTCGCGCAGGGCCACGTCGGTGATCAGGATGCGCTTGCCGGGCGCGGGCCTGAAGTCGAGCTCGGCGCGTCCCGCCTGCTTGGGTTTCGACGTTCTGACGGCCGGCGCCCGCTTTTTGGACGCCGGTTTCTTCGCTGCTGGTCGTTTGTTCGCCATGATGTCCGGTTATCTCATCGAGGGTGGGTGGCGGGCTCGCTACAGCCCTTCGTAGGCCGCGATCGCGGCGGCGAGCGCCAGCACCAAATCCTCCGGCTGCTCGATTTCGTCGTAGTTGTAGAGGTCCGGGTGAGTGTCGAGATAGGAGGTGTCGAAGCGCCCGGCCAAGAAGTCCGGGTCCTGCATGATGGCCTTCATGAAGGGGATCGTCGTTTTGACGCCGCGCAGGACGTACTCTTCCAGCGAGCGCCGCATGCGGCTGACCGTCTCTTCCCAGGTCCGGCCGCGCACGGTGAGCTTCGCCAGCAACGCGTCATAGTAGGGCGGGACCGTGTAGTCCTTGTACACCGCGCCGTCGATGCGCACGCCGATCCCGCCCGGCGACAGGTACGCCGTGATGGTCCCCGTGCAGGGCATGAAGTTGTTCTTGGGATCCTCCGCATTGATCCGGCATTGGATCGCATGGCCCTGGAGCGTGACGTCTTTCTGCTGAATGTCGAGCGGCTTGCCCGCGGCGATGGAAATTTGGTTCCGGACGATGTCGATCGCCGTGATCTGTTCGGTGACCGTATGCTCCACCTGCAGGCGCGGATTCATCTCGATGAAATAGAAATGGCCGTCCTGGTCCAGGAGAAATTCGACGGTGCCGGCGTTGTCGTAATTGACCGCCCGCGCGATGGTGATGGCCGCCTCGCCCATCTTTGCGCGCAGCTTCGGCGTCAGGATGAGCGACGGCGCGATCTCGATGAGCTTTTGGTGCCGCCGTTGGATGGAACAGTCCCGCTCGCCCAAGTGAATGATGTGGCCGTGGCGGTCGGCCAGAATTTGGAATTCGATGTGGTGCGGGCGCTCGATGTATTTTTCGATGAAGACGCTGCCGTCGCCGAACGAGGCCTGCGCTTCCCGCGCCGCCACCTCCATGTTCTCGCGCAGTTCCGCGTCGGATCGGACGACCCGGAGCCCGCGCCCGCCGCCGCCGGCGCTCGCCTTGATGATGACCGGATAGCCGACTTGTGTGGCGAAGGCCAGGCCGTCCTTCACGTCGGTGACGCCGCCCTCCGTGCCCGGGACGATCGGCACGCCGACTTGCTTCGCCAATGCGCGCGCCTTGACTTTGCTGCCCATCAGGGTGATGGCGTGCGGGGACGGACCGATGAAGGTGATGCCCGAGGCCTGGCAGAGTTCGGCGAACTCGGCGTTTTCAGAAAGAAATCCGTAGCCCGGATGGATGGCGTCGGCGCCGATGCGCTTCGCCAGGTCGACGATTTGCCGGCTGTCGAGAAAGCCTTTGACCGGTCCTGGGCCGACCAGATAGGCCTCGTCCGCCTTCTTGACGTAGATGCCGGTGGAGTCGGCCTCGGAATAAATGGCGGCGGTGGCGATGTTCAGCTCGCGGCAGGCGCGGATAATGCGCATGGCGATCTCACCGCGATTGGCCACCAAAATTTTCTTGAACATATCTCGTCCGCTCTCGTCAGTCTTCACCCGGCCCTCCGTGCGGACCGGTGAAAAATGAGCGCGTAAGCTAGCATAGGATCAAGAGGTCTGTCGAGGGAGCGAGGCGCGATGGAAGGGACAGGACGGGCCACAGACGCGGCAACGTACGCCGCGGGCAAGGGGGCTGACGCCGACCCTCGCCCGGCCGGACTTACTTGGGTTGGACTAAGAAGCCCTTGGAACGGGCGTTGCCCCCGCCCGCCACCACGTCGATGAACGACATGCCGGGACGGACATCGGGAACCGTCGCCTCGATTGTCGTGTCGTTGACGAAGGTATAGTCGATTTTGGACGGGCCGGCGGCGCTGAACGCCACGCCGTGGAAACATTCCTTGGTCCCGAAGTTCTCGCCTTTGATCGTCACCTTTTGCCCAGGCTTCGCTTCGTCCGGCTCGACTTTGTGGATCTTGGGCCGCTTGGTCCGGTCGCAGACCGGGTCCCGCTCGACCTTCTCCGCGTCGAACCCCTTGATCGACTCCACGTCAAAGAGGGTAAAGCCGGCGCCTTCCACGATGGCACCGGGGGACGACGGCTCCTCCGCACGCAGCGGAGCGAGCCATGAGGCGAGCACGAGCGAGCTGCAGGAGACGATGACAGCGAACCGTCGCGATGAACGCATGAGGACCTCCTCGAAGGAAGAGTTACTTGGTCTTCACCGGAATATAAGTCTCGGCAATGATGGCTTGGCCGGCCGGCGACAGCGCGAAGTGGCTGAACGCCTCGACCAGCGGATTCGGCTCCTTCTTCGACAGCAGCAACAGCGGCCGGCGCAGACTGTACCGTCCATCCTTCACCGTTGGGACTTCCGGTTCAGTCTTGTCGACCGGGAGCAAACGGACCGCCACACCGCTGGAGACGACCGACAGTCCGGTGGCCAGCGAGATGTACGCCACCGCCGACTGCGGCGGCAGGGTGCCTACGACGGCTTTCACCACCTTGTCATCCTTGCCGATGACCTTGGCATTGTCGGGGATCTTGCCTGTAATACCCAGCTGCTGTTCGAAGGCGTCGCGGATGTTCTGATTGCGGGGGCGGTCGATGAGCAGGACCTTGGTCTCCGGCCCGCCGAGCTCGGACCATTCTTTCACTTTGCCGGAAAAGAGGTCGGCCACCTGCTGCTTGGTCACCTCTTTGGTGAAGTTCGACAAATGGACCAGGATCCCGATGCCGTCCCATCCGATCTGCGTGGCGGCCAGCCCCGATTCTTCGGCTCCGGTCACCGCGATGTGAGCCTGGCCCGACTTCACCATGTCGAGCGGCTTCGAGTTATCATCCCACAACAAATCCACGTATACGCGTGGATTGGCTTTTTCGAACGCCCGGGCCAATGCTTCCATGGTCGGCATTTCCGGACCATTGCCGGCGATGACGAGGTTGCCGGACAGTTCGGCGGCCGCCGCGGCGGTCCACGACAGCCAGGTCCCCAGCAGCACGGCCGGTATCACTCGTAGAGCGGCGACGAAGTGGATCGGGCGCATCGCGTCAGGATCCGGATTGGCCCGATCCCGGCATGGGATCCGAGGCGGAAGTGGTGTTCGGTGGCGGCATGTTGCGCTTGGCGTTCAGCGGCGGCAGCTTGGCGAACTTATGCATCCGTTCCTTGTTCATGGCGTCAGCTTTTATCTCCGCGTAGCCCGGTTTGTGGTCTCCCACCACTTTGGATGCGAAGGAGGAGAGCAACCGCGTGGCTTGCTGCGCGTGGCAGTAAGGGCATTCCGTGTCCTCCACGCGGGCGTGCACGGACTGGGTCGCTTCAAATTCCTTCAAGCACTGTCCGCAACGATATTCATAAACAGGCATAGACGGTCCTCTTCTGCTTCGCCGCCGCGGCGAGGCGACCGGGTGACGACGCCCGCGACGGTCATCGCGCGGCCTTGACCGGCCCGCAAAGTTTCGCTTATTGTAGCACACTTGTATGGTTCAACTGCCAGCGTAGAGGAGGCTTTCGATGTCCGTGCTGATTCGGCGGTACAAGGGGAACAACGGGGTCATGCAGGAGGAGCGGATTGACGACGAAGATCGGATCGAACGCTACATGCGGCTGTTCGAGAAAGACGATGTCAAGAAGTTGGAGACCGGCGTCAAAGTCTTTATTGAAAAGGACGAGTGGCAACTCCTGCCTTAGCTCGGTAAAGGGGCCGGGGTGAAGGAACTACCCGCGCATCCTGATTCGGCCACCCCGGCCCCCTTACGACGCACGCCTCACTGGTCCCGCATGATTTACTGGATTCACATCGCCCGCTCCATCGATCGCGTGACGCTGCATCGGGACCGCTGCTCCGAGGTGCCCTCCCGCGCCACCTCCAGCGATTTCTGGGAAGGCGGCTGGTTCGACTATCCGGATAAGGAGCGGGCCCTCCGTGCCATGGAGCAGGCCGGCACCACCGAGCAACGCCGCTGCCCGCTCTGCAAGCCGTGATTCAAGAGGTCAATGGTCATTAGTCATCGGTCATTGGAAAAGACGGTCTGGAAGGATTCTTCTCCAGTGACCAGTGACCAATGACTGATGACTTCCCCTCCGCACCCATGCCTCGTCTTGCCCTGCTGCTCACGACGCTGATCTGGGGCGCCACGTTTCCGGCCACCAAAGCGGCGTTGGAGCAGATCCCGCCGCTGTCGTTTCTCTTTCTCCGGTTCTTATTAGGCGCTGCGTTGGTCTGGATGTGGTTCGTCGTGGCGCGGCATCGGGTGCACCGGTCCGGGCCGGTGCTGCGTGCGAGCGCCGTGGCGACGGTCTTTCTCTTTCTGGGATATGTGCTGCAAACCGTCGGGCTGCACCACACCAGCGCCTCCAATTCGGCTTTCATCACCGCGCTCTACGTCATTTTCGTACCGCTGATTCTCCGCCGGTTCGACGCGCGCGTGGTGGCGGCCACGGCCACGGCGACGGCCGGCCTCTGGTTGTTGGTGAAACCCAACGCCAGTGTCAATGTCGGCGATCTCATGACGCTCGGCTGCGCCGTGGCGTTCGCCGGCCATATCGTCTGTCTCGAGCGGTACACGCGGAAGTTCGACGCCCCGTCGCTCCTCGCTTGGCAGATGTCGGCGATGGCGGCGCTCTTCGTCCCCACGATGTATTGGGAGCAGGCGCCGGCGACTGCCTTTGCGCCGTCCGCCGTGTTGCTGATCGGGCTCTTGGTGACCGGTGGCCTCGCGACCGGGGCCTTTGCCGTGCAAATGTGGGCGCAGCAATTGGTGCCGGCTCAGCAAGTGGCCTTGGTATTCGCTTCCGAGCCCGCCTATGCGGCCTGGCTGGCCTGGTATTTTCTCGGAGAAACCATGGACCTGCAAGGCTGGATCGGCAGCGCGCTGATCGTGCTCGCCGTCGTCATCGGAGCGTTCGGCGCACAGGAATTCACGCCCCCGGTAAAGGCCGTTGAAGCGGCGTAGCGGGCTCGCCTGATGGCGCAAAAGTTCGGCAACAGCCGGTGGGTCAACGAAGGGTTCCTGGACAACCGGGTGCCGGGCACCGTCGTGGGCCGCATCGTATTTGCGGCGGTGGGGGCGGTCGACTTTTATCTGAAGGGCGACTTCCGTGGAGAAATTGCAGGGCAGGTGATTCAGTTCAGGAACAGCCGCTACGAGGACGACGATCTGGCCGGTCAGGTCATTGGCGACCTAGAGAATCCGCAAATGGGCACGGTGAACCTGATCTCGTTCGACCCGCACCCGAATCTGCAGCCGCATCCCTATATCGAATGGTTCTCGCTGAGGCGGGATCACTACCGCATCGAGCTCATTCCCGGCGATGCGTGGATCATCCCGGAGGCGGAATTAGGCTCGATCGATCGGGACTGTCACAGGATCCGTGCGGCCTGGGCCGATCGCATCAGCGACCAGCCCAGGCCGCGGGAGGATTCGGAGTGGGTGTAAATGGAGGATTGATCGATTGGATGATTGTTCAATGACTCATTGATCCAATGAACAATGAGTCAATTCTCCTCAGACCGCCACCGCCTCGTGCTTGCTCTTGCCTTCGCGGACGTAGACCGGCACGTCCTTGATGTCCCAGACCAGCCCCATCCATTCCATCGCCTTCAGGCAGTAGTACGTCATGTCGATCTCCCACCAATAGAACCCCTGTCTGGTGGAAGCCGGATAGTAATGGTGGTTGTTGTGCCACCCTTCGCCCATCGTAATCAGCGCGAGGAGGAAATTGTTGCGGCTGTCGTCGCCGGTGTCGTAGCGCTGAGACCCGTAGACGTGCGACAGGGAATTGATCGTGCAGGTGCCGTGAATCAACGCCACGGTGGAAATGAAGAAGCCCCAGATGAGCATCTGCGGCCCGTTGGTGCCGAGCTGCGGCGCGTAGATCTCCAGCAGTTTGCCGAGTCCGAACATCGCGAAGCCCGCGAGCGTCGGGACGAGGATGTCGAATCGATCCAGGAAGCGCAGCTCCGGATACTTCGCAAAATCCGCGATGGCTTTCAACCGCGGCGCAAAGTGCGTCTGCGACGTAAACCAGCCGATATGCGACCACAAGAAGCCGCCCTGGCGCGGGGAGTGCACGTCGTCGGGCGTATCGGACGCGATGTGGTGATGGCGATGATGGCCGGCCCACCAGAGCGGGCCCCGTTGCGCGCAGGAGCCGCCCAGCACGGCGAAGGCAAATTGAACGGCGCGGGATGTCTTGAAGGTCCGATGCGAAAAGTAGCGATGGTACCATCCGGTGATGGCGAACATCCGAATGAAATAGAACGCGACGGCGACGGCGATGGCCGTCCAACTCCATCCCACCCAGATGACGCCGAGACACATGAGATGGACGGCGATGATGGGCACGCAGCGGAGCCAGTCCATCTTCGGCGGTCCGTCGACTTTCAGATATTCCAGGCCCGCCCAAGAATCGAACCAACGCAACACGGTGAACCAAAGATTCTGAGCTGCTGTGGTCGGATGCAGTGCACGCACGTCGGACATTCGAAGTACCTCCAGGTCAAGGGATCGGCGATAAACGTTACGGGGAACAGCGCGCCGGGGTCCCAATTACAGTCAGCGATCCCGCGGCGCTTGGATGGTACAGCGGAAGGGAGGCCGCAGAGACTGAATCGCATCCCGCAAGGGTGTGTGGTTCAGCCATATAACGGGGCCTCATTATACACACAAGCGGCGCCAAAGTGAAATCCAGGGATTTCGCTGTGGCTCGATTGTACCGGAATCGTCCGCACTGTCTATCAATTCACGGCTTCGGCCGCTCTCGATTTGACACCCTCCGCGCGCCGTCTCTACAATGCCGCGCATCATGAACGACCGCTTTCTGAAGGCCTGCCGGCGCGAACCGGTGGACTGCACGCCGGTGTGGTTCATGCGCCAAGCGGGGCGCTACATGGCCGAATACCGCGCGCTCCGCGCCACACATTCCATCCTCGAGATGTGCAAGACGCCCGAGCTCGCCGCTCAGGTCACGTTGCAACCGATCGACCGATTTCCGCTCGACGCGGCCATCATCTTCGCCGACATTCTGCTGCCGCTCGAGCCGATGGGCATCAGTCTGGAGTTCGCCGAAGGCGAAGGGCCGGTGATCCGCAATCCAGTCCGGGACCGGGCGGCCGTCGAGCGTCTGAAGGTGGTGGACGGCGACGCGTTGGAATATGTCGCCGACGCCATTCGCCAGACACGGCGTGCGTTGCACGGTCGTGT
>CAZXRB010000015.1:0-29727 GCA_964642845.1 uncultured Nitrospira sp. | reverse complement strand
AGCTATGCGATCGAAGGCGGCGGCTCGCGCCACTATCTCCATACGAAGCAGATGATGTACGGGGATCCGGCCGCCTGGCACAAGCTGATGGACAAATTCGCGCGCGTCATCACCGGCTATCTCCGGCGCCAGATTCACGCCGGTGCGCAGGCGATTCAATTGTTCGACAGTTGGGTGGGGTGCCTCTCGGCGGGCGACTATGCCGAATATGTCCAGCCGCACGTGCAGCTGATTTTCGACGGTTTGAAGCGCGAAGGCGTGCCGCTGATCCATTTCGGGACCGGCACGACGGCGATCCTGCGACAGATGCGGGCCGCCGGCGGCGATGTCATCGGCATCGACTGGCGCGTGCCTTTGGACGAGGCCTGGGCCATGGTGGGGCACGATCGCGCCGTGCAGGGCAACTTGGATCCCGTCGTGCTGTTTGCCCCGCTCCATGAAATCGAGCGCCGTGTCGAGGACATCCTGCGGCGCGCGGCGGGGCGTCCGGGCCATATCTTCAATCTCGGTCACGGCATTCTCCCCACCACGCCGGTCGATCACGTCGCCGCCGCGATCGACATGGTGCATAAGCTGAGCCAACGATAGGCTCAGCGTGAAACGTGACTCGTGAAGCGTAGCTCGCATACAGGGTTGCCCCGATCTTCACCCTTTACCAGCGACGAGAGACGAATGATGACTTCGCACCGTCCCACCGCCATTCTGCTGATGATCATGGGGGGGCCGGATTGCCTCGAGAACGTCGAGCCGTTTCTGCTCGATGTGCGCGGCGGACGTCCCACGCCGCCCCAATTGGTCGAAGAGATCCGAGCACGCTATCGCGCCACCGGGGGCAAGTCGCCGGCCGTCGGCATCACGCAGGCCGTCGCCAGCAAGTTGGAGCAGCGGCTCAACCGATCCCGCGAAGCTCGCTACAAGGTCTACGTCGGCTTGCGGCATTGGCACCCGTTCATCAAAGAAACCTATGCCGAGTTGCTGCAAGAAGAGCCGGAGCAGATCATCGGCCTCTGCATGGCGCCGCAGCAATCGTCGTTGAGCACCGGGGCGTATCGGAAACAAGTCGAGGAGGCGCGCACGGAGCTCCACAGCACCACGCCGGTCAGTTTTGTCGGAAGTTGGAACCGGCATCCCAAACTGATTGCGGCGATCGTCGAGCACATCCAGCAGGCGCTGCTGAAGTTTCCCGCCGACGTGCGGTCCACGGTGCCCGTCCTGTTCACGGCGCATAGTCTGCCTGAACGGATCGTCGCCATGAAGGATCCCTACCCCGACGAAGTGAGTGGCACCGTGGAAGCGGTGACGCAGCAGCTCGGCGGCCGACCGACGCGCTTTGCCTATCAAAGTCAGGGACGATCAAGCGAACGCTGGTTGGGACCGACGGTGGAATCGGCCATCGAGGCCCTCCATCAGGAAGGCCGCCGGCACGTCCTCGTCGCGCCGATCGGCTTTATCTGCGACCATGTCGAGACGCTCTATGACATCGACATCGAGCTGAAAGCCCTGGCCGCCGGCAAAGGCTTGCAGCTCGAGCGGATGCCGATGCTCAATGACGCGCCGGCCTTGATCGACACGCTGGCCGACATCGTGGCCGCGCACGAATCCGCCCTCTGCCTTCGCTCGTGAGCGCTCCCCGTACAGTCGTGATCGTCGGCGGCGGCATCGCGGGCCTCGCTACGGCGTTTGCGCTGCAAGAACAGGCGGCGGCCGCCGGCCTGCCGCTCCGCTGCACGGTGCTGGAGGCGGGCGCCTCCTGGGGCGGCAAAATCGTGACGCACCGCGTCGGCGATTTGGTCACCGAAGCGGGACCCGATTCGTTCCTCTCCCAAAAGCCGGCCGGGCTGGAACTGTGCGCCAAGCTCGGTTTGACCGATCAAGTGATCAATACCAACGAGACCGGCAAGAAAGCCTTCGTCCTGTCCCGCGGCCGGTTGCACGAATTGCCGGAAGGCCTCGTAACGTTCGTTCCCAAGGAGTTGGGCCCTTTCTTGAGGAGCGGCTTGCTGAGCTGGCCGGCGCTCCTGCGCATGGGCTTGGACGTCGTGCTGCCGCGGGGTCGACAGCGGGGCGACGAATCGCTGGCGGCTTTCTTCCGCCGCCGGTTCGGCCGGGAAGCCTTCGATCGGGTACTCGAGCCGCTCATGGCGGGCATCTACGCCGGGGATGCGGAACAGATGAGCCTCAAGGCGACCTTCCCGCGATTCTTCGAGTTGGAGCAGCGGCACGGGAGCATCATTCGCGGCATGATGGCCGCCCGCCGGCAGGCGGGCGGCCGGCCGACAACCGGCCCCCGGCGTACGATGTTCGTCAGTCTCAAGAATGGGCTCGGAGACCTGGTAGCGGCGCTCACGACGCGTTTGACGCAGCAGGGCATCGCGCTTCGATTGGGCGCCGGGGTGGAGGCCCTCCGGGTACGCTCGCACCAACTGGGCCGGTGGATGTACGACCTCATCCTCCATGACGGCTCGGCCGTATCGTGTGAAAGTCTCGTGCTGGCGACGCCGGCCTACGTGTCCGCCGAGCTGTTGCGGCCGCTCACGCCGATCGCGGGGGGGCTGCTCGAGATGATTCCCTATGCCTCCACCGCGACGGTCGCCATGGCGTTCTCCGCGGCCGAGGTGGGCCGGGCGGTCGAAGGCTTCGGCTTTATCGTGCCCCGCGCGGAAGGGCGCGATCTCATCGCGGCGACCTGGACCTCGCTCAAATGGCCCTATCGCGCGCCGCCGGATCAGGTGCTAGTTCGCTGTTATGTCGGAGGGGTCGGCCGGGAAGCCATTCTCCAGCAGGACGATGACCAACTGATTACCACGGTGCGGGCGGAACTGTCGGCGATTTGCGGGATCACCGTGCGGCCCATGTATGCGGAAGTCAATCGCTGGTGGAAGGCCATGCCGCAGTACACGATCGGCCATCTGGACCGGCTACAGCAGCTGGAGGCCGCGCTGAGCCGCTACGGCGGGTTGGTCCTCACCGGCGCCGGTTATCGGGGTGTCGGCATTCCGGATTGCATCCGGGACGGCGCGGTGGCTGCGGAGCGCGTGATCCGTCACCTCGCGGGGCCGCGCGAGCTATGACCCTCTTGTCTTGGCAAAAAATTCACCCGTATAGTAGCGCCTGCTTCAACAGGCGAGCGGGAGTGGAGCGACATGCAATCGACGGACAGTAAGCTGACGATTTCCGATGTGAGCGGCCCGTTTCGCGAGCCGAGAGAGCCGGTGTTCTCGTACGACTATTCGATTCAGCGGCCGACGTGGGCCACCCCGCACGGTTTGCGGGTGAAGGTGTCCATCGCGGACGAGTTGGATGTGCTCAAGTCGAAGCTGCTCGGCTCGGCGGGCGGCACGCCGGGGCAGCAATTGATGATCGCCAAGATTCTGTCCCGCGCCATTGCCGATTGGAAACTCCGGATCGCCGATGTAGAGGGGATGCTGTCGGAGCGGCGCGACGTCATGGTAGGGCCGTTCAACGGGCCGCTGGCCCATCTCTACCCGAAGTTGGAGGCTCTGTTCGAGCAGGAACAGGCGTCGGTGCGGGACGAAATAAAAAAGCGGGTGGGGATTTAGCCCCTTCGGCAGGCTCCCTTCGACAGGCTCAGGGCAAGCAGGGCGGGCAGGGCGGCCTTCAGCGATGGATTGATGTACGCATCAATCCGTCAGAAGATCCGCCTGAAGTGCTTCGAGTGGACGCCCGATTCGTCGGCAAATCCCAACGACCCTTTGTCCGGAGCGCCGGTGTCGTTGAGGTCGATGCGGTAATGGCCGCGCACTTCCTCCATCGCGACCTCGAACGGGATGGCGGAGGGATAGAGGTTGCCGGGGGCGTGGGCGCCCTGGGCGAGGGTGCGGATCGCTTCCTCGCTGGCGTACTTCGAATTCGAAAAAATATAGATGTCGGCGACGGCGTGATCCCCGAGTTTATGACCCGGGGTGGTGGGAGGAAGATGGCTGCTCAACGCCCCGTCGAGCCGGGCCTGCTTCAAGCGTTTCAACAGGCCGATCACTTGGCTGTCCGTCGCTTGCGGCGGCACGACAATGCCGATCGCGTTCATGTCGGCAATGATCGCGTGCACCTTGAAAATGACCGGGGCGGCTTCGGGATCCTCCACGACCGGTATGGCCGCGCCGTCCGTGCCGGCCGCCTGCTTGTTTTTCGAGCTCGGCACGATCAGCGCGACGAAGAGCCACAGACCCAAGAGAATGCCAAAGACCACGATCAGCGGATGGACGCCCGCGCGCTTGCCTTCCTGATACGGTTCCTGATTCTCGCTCATCGCGTCGCATCCTCCGTGGACGGTGAGTTCCGGTCCGTGGAAGTCCCGGCTAACCGTTGCTTGGCCTGCTCCCACAGGACATCCATCTCGGCCAGTGTCATCTCCGAGAGAGTGCGCCCCTGTTCGGCCGCCTGGGCTTCGACCAGGTGAAACCGGTCGATGAAGCGGTTTGTCGAGCCTCGCAGCGCCTCCTCGGGATTGACCGTGAGAAACCGGGCCAGGTTCACCAAGGAAAACAGGAGGTCGCCCAATTCCGCCTCGATCTGAGCGTGCGGGGGGGCGTTCGCGGGCGCCGGGTCGTCCGGCTGTGGGTGCCGTGTCACCGCCTCGCGTAATTCCGCCGTTTCCTCCGCGATCTTGCCGAAGATCTGCTCGAGCCCCGCGGCATTGTGCGGCCAGTCGAAGCCGACGCGCGCGGCGCGCGCTTGGATTTGATAGGCCCGCAAGAGCGCCGGAAGGGTTTTGGGCACGCCGTCCAGGGCCGACTGCGGGCCGCCCGCCGCTTGCCGCTCCGCCCGCTTGATCTCTTCCCATTGGGTCAAGACCTGTTCGCCGTTCGTGGGGCGGGCGGCCTGCTCGCCCGTGCCAAAGACATGTGGATGGCGGCGTATCAGCTTGTCGGCCAGCCGCTCCAGGACGTCCTCGACCGTGAATGAGCCGGCTTCCGCGGCGATCTGGCTGTGAAAGAGGACTTGCAGCAGCACATCGCCCAGTTCCTCGCGGAGTTTGGCGGCATTCCCCTGATCGATGCTCTCGAGGACTTCGTACGTTTCCTCGAGGAGATACGGTTTCAGCGAGTGATGGGTCTGTTTGCGGTCCCAGGGACAGCCTTGCGGCGCCCGCAGGGCCGCCATCAGTTCCACCAGTTTGGTAAATCGGTCGGACATGGGCAGGGTTGGATCGACGTGACCGTCACTGTATACCGAGAAGGACGGCGGCTTCAATGTCGGCTGCCGCGCTTGCGAGCGACCGGGCCGTGGTGGTAGGGTACCGGTGCTGCAAGGGCAGCGAGGGGCATCATGGCAGCCGAGGAGCAGGGATTCGTCATTCGGGATCGGCGCGGCGGCGGAGGGGAGAGTCAGTCCACGTCCGGCCCCGCCAAATCCGAGGCCTCTGCGGCATCGCGGTCCGGTCCCTCCACCGAGGCCGCGCCGCTTCCCGTCACTTTTTCTTCCTTCGTCATCTCGCTCGGGTCTTCCGCACTGATGTTGATGGGCGAGCAGGTGGATCCGCAGCAGCCGTCGCTGCCGGTCAACGTGCCGCAAGCAAAGGAAATGATCGATCTGCTCTCCATCCTCGAGGAGAAGACCAAGGGCAATCTCACATCAGAAGAACAGACGGTGCTGCGCGATATGCTGTACGCGCTGCGCATGAAGTACGTCACGCTGACCTCACCGAAGTAACGTCCGGTCCTGGACCGTGCGCTTCTCTTCCAGAGTCGAAAACGCTTTTGAGACGGCCAGGCAATTCGGCTATAGTGAGGAACGCCGGTCCGTCGCACCCCACCGGCACAGAGGCCGTGCATGCCTGAATTGGATCCCTTCAAACCCGCCCTCCGTATGGCATCGACCGGGACGAGCGACGCGGTGCAGCTTCCGTCCCTCGCGAAGGAGGCTCCCGAGCCCGAGCGGAAAACGCCGCACCTGCGCCCTGTCTGGTTCGTCCTGATTCTACTGGGCTCCTGTCTCGCGCTGACCTGGTACTACTCTCAAGTAGTGATCCCGGCCGGCGAGGCCGCCACCGATTCCTTCCTCCCGACCACCAGCTACGCCTTCGTGCTGCTGCTCCTGAACCTGGATCTGATCGGGTTCGTCGTGCTCACGCTGCTGTTGTCCAGGAATTTGATCAAGGCCTACTTCGAACGCCGCCATCGCCTGATGGGATCGGGCTTCCGCACGAAGCTCATCGCGGCCTTCATCGGCTTTTCCTTGATTCCCACGGTGCTGCTGGCGCTGGTCGCCAGCGGATTGGTGAACAAAGCCGTGGACGTCTGGTTCAACGAGCAGATCGAAAAGGTGATGAAGGATTCGTATGAAGTCGCGCGGATGCAGCATGCCGGGCACATCGCGCTCGCGGTCAACAGCGCGCGGGCGATCGGACAAGAGTTGTATCGGGAAGACCTGCTCCTCCCCGAGCAACGCGACTTGCTGGTCGCGGCGATGGCGCGGAAACGGACGGAGTACGGCGTGGCCGGCATCGAAGTCTTTTCCACGAAGATGGAGACCTTGACCAAGGCGCTCGATCCCGAGATTCCGCCCGGGGTGCTCGATCTGCCGATCAGCCAACTCGTGCTGCAGGTCATCAACGGCAAACAGGAATTCACCTCCGTGCAGGAGGCGCAGACGGGCCGGTTGGTGCGGGCCGGTATCCCGGTCGCGTCCAGCAGCCGGGGTGGCGAGCTGGAAGGCGTGGTGGTCGTGGAGGCCTATGTGCCCGAGTCACTGCTGACGAAAATGGAAGGCATCGGCCGGCAGTACGCGGAGTACAAGCAAATCAAGGCCATGAAGAACCCGATCAAGGCCGGCGCCTACCTGTTTGTGGCGGTCGTGACCGTGCTGATCGTCTTCAGCGCGACCTGGTTCGGTTTCTATGTGGCGCGGAGCATCACGGTGCCGATTCAGAAACTGGCTGAAGCGACGGAAGCGATCGCCCAGGGCGATTGGTCCGTCAAAATCGACGCCAAGGCGACCGATGAAATCGGGACGTTGATCGATTCCTTCAACCGCATGACGGCCGATCTTCAAAGCAGCAAATCGAAGCTGGAGGAGGCGAACGTCTCGCTCCGCCAGACCAATGCCGAGCTGAATCGCCGGCGGGCCTACATCGAAACCGTGGTCGATACGATCGCCGCGGGCCTCATCTCCATCGACCGCGCCGGCCTCATCACCACGTTCAATCCCTCGGCCGAGCGGATCCTCGGCCTTTCCGCCGACCGGGTCCGGGGGCGGTCGGCCAACGAGGCCTTCAAGGAATTCGGCTTGGATCTCTTCCAGACGGCGTACGACCGCATGCTGGCCGACGACCGGGACGACCTCGCGTTGGAGGGACAGCTCGATCTGCAGGGTAAACTCATGACGATCGGGGTGAGCGGATCCCGGATGCGCGACGAGGCCAACAAAGATTTGGGATTCGTGCTGGTGTTCGAAGATTTGACGGAGCTCATCAAGGCGCAGAAAACGGCGGCCTGGCAGGAGGTGGCGCGGCGCGTGGCGCACGAGATCAAGAACCCATTGACGCCGATTCAACTGTCCGCCCAACGCCTCCGCAAAAAGTACCAGGAAAAGGCGCCGGACTTCGACCGGGTATTCGACGACGCCACGAACGTCATCATCAACGAAGTCACCAGTCTCAAGCACATGGTGGATGAATTTTCCAAGTTCGCCCGGCTGCCGGCGCCGCAACTGGTGCGCCAGTCGCTCCATGAGGTCATTCAGGAAGTCGTCGCGCTGTATCGGTCGGCGCACAAAGATATCGAGCTGTTGGTCGAGCTCGATCCCGATCTGCCGCCGGTGAACTACGACCGCGAGCAAATGCGGCGCGTGCTGGTGAACCTGTTCGACAACGCCATCCAAGCCATGAACCAGAAGGGGCGGCTGTGGGTGAGCACGAAATACGACACGAAACGGAAGCGGGCGGTGGTCACGGTGGCGGACGAGGGGCCGGGCATCGCGCCGGAGGATCAGGAGCGGTTGTTTGTCCCGTACTTCACGCGAAAGAAGAGCGGCACGGGTCTGGGGCTTGCCATCGTACGGCGTATCATCACCGATCATGAAGGGCAGATTCAGGCCGGCAATAACCAGCCCAGAGGCGCGGTCTTTACGTTCGATTTGCCGGTGTGACGAAGATGTGACGAATGGCAAGTGACTGGTAACGAGCGCGGGACGAAGAGCCAGGGCGCTGTCGTTGCCCGTCACGCGTCACCGGTCACCGGTACAGGGAGGCGCATGTCAGCATCGATTTTGATCGTGGACGATGAAGAGGCGATACGGACCTCGCTGCGCAGCATTCTGGAAGACGAGGGGTACGAGGTGGCGGTCGCCACGAACGGGCAGGAGGCGCTCAAGGCCTATCTGAGCGACCCACCCGATCTGATGATCCTGGACATCTGGATGCCGGAAATGGACGGGCTGGAGACGTTGCGCCGCGTCAAAGAGCTGGTTCCGACGGCGCCGGTGATGATGATGTCCGGCCACGGGTCCATCGAAACGGCCGTGAAGGCCATCAAGCTCGGCGCCTATGACTACATCGAGAAGCCGTTGTCGCTCGAAAACGTCACGCTGCGCGTCAAGCACGCGCTGGATCAGTACCGGCTGGAACAGGAGAACCGGTCGCTCAAGACGAAAGTGGAGCGGAAGTTCGAGTTGGTGGGGCAGTCGCCCGCCATGCAGCAGTTGCGACAGTTGATCGAGACGGCCGGTCCGACGAACAGCCGCGTGTTGATCGGTGGAGAAAACGGGACCGGCAAGGAGTTGGTGGCGCGCGCCATTCACATGCACAGCACCCGGGCCGACCATCCCTTCGTCGCCGTCAACTGCGCGGCCATTCCCGAAACGCTGATCGAGAGCGAATTGTTCGGGCATGAAAAGGGCTCGTTCACGGGCGCCACCTCGATGAAGCGGGGCCAATTTGAACAGGCCGACGGCGGGACCCTGTTTCTCGACGAGATCGGCGACATGAGCTTGAGCACGCAAGCCAAGGTCTTGCGCGCGCTGCAGGAGCAGCAATTTACGCGGGTCGGCGGCAACAAGCTCCTGAAAGTGGATGTGCGGGTGCTGGCGGCTTCCAACAAGGATCTGGAACAGGAAATTCAGAAAGGGAACTTTCGGGAAGATCTGTACTATCGGTTGAACGTCGTGCCGATCATCGTGCCGCCCTTGCGGGAACGCCGCGAGGATATCCCGGCGCTCGTGCGGCATTTCATGAAGGTCCATGCCGAAGAGCAAGGCCTGCGGATCAAAGAGGTCACACCGGAGGCCATGGCGGTGCTGCAGCAATACGACTGGCCGGGCAACATCCGGGAACTACGGAATCTGATCGAACGGTTGATGATCATGGTGCCCGGCCCCGTCGTCGATGCGCCGCAGGTCACGCTTTCGCTGCAAGGGCGCACCAGCCCGGCGGCGAGCCCCGCCTCCGCGCAGGCGGTCAGCCCGCTGCTGACCAAGTCGTACGACTCCCTCCGCGACGCGCGCAATGCGTTCGAGAAGGAATACATTGCGCGTAAGCTGCGGGAGCATCATTGGAATATTTCCCGCACGGCGGAGGATCTCAAGATCGAACGCAGCCATTTGCATCGGAAGATTAAGCTGCTCGAAGTGGAAATGCGGCCAGAGGGATAGGCGGGGAAGCCCGGGCGTTTCCTTGCTCGCCCACCGCCCACATCTGGTCATGAGATGACTAGATTGCGGTAAACGATGTGCGCGGTGGATGCGCGCAAGGAAACGACCGGGCTTCCCCGCCAGAGTGAGAAAGAGAAGACCATAAAGATCCTTCGTTGACCCCTCACATTCGCTCCTCTAAGATAGCGGCCCCATGACGACGTACCGTGAATCCGGCGTCGATATCGATGCAGGCGATGAATTCGTCGAGCGCATCAAGCCCTTGGTCCGTTCGACGTTCCGTCCCGAGGTTCTGACGGATCTTGGCGGATTCGGCGGTCTGTTCGGATTTCAGGCGAAGAAGTATCAAGACCCCGTCCTGGTGTCCGGGACCGACGGCGTCGGGACCAAGCTCAAGATCGCCTTCCTGATGGATAAGCACGACACGGTCGGCATCGACTTGGTCGCGATGTGCGTGAACGACATCGCGGTCAGCGGGGCCGAGCCGCTGTTTTTCTTGGACTACTTCGCGACGGGCAAGCTGTCGGTTTCGACGGCGCAGGAAGTCGTCAAAGGCATCGCGGACGGCTGCCGCCAGGCCGGCTGCGCGCTGATCGGCGGCGAAACGGCCGAGATGCCGTCGTTCTATCCGGACGGCGAGTACGACCTGGCCGGGTTCGCGGTGGGCGCGGTCGATCGGGCGAAGATCATCGACGGAAAGACCATCAGGCCGGGTGATGCCGTGATCGGCTTGGCGTCCAGCGGCCTGCACAGCAACGGTTATTCTCTCGCGCGGCGTGTGCTTTTTGATCAGGCAAAGTTGTCGGTGGCTAGTCGCATTCCGGAACTGGATCGTCCTCTCGGCGAGGTCTTGCTCACGCCCACCCGCATCTACGCGAAGCCAATCCTGGCGCTCGTGGAGGAATTTCCCATCAAAGGCATTGCCCACGTCACAGGGGGCGGGATCACCGAAAATCTGCCTCGCGTGTTTCCGGCGGGCGTCCGCGCGCGCCTCGACCGGACCGGATGGCCAGTGCCGCCGATCTTCTCCGTGATCGCCGCACGAGGCGCCGTGGACCGGGAGGAAATGTATCGGGTCTTCAACATGGGGATCGGGCTGATGCTCGTGGTGCCGTCCGCCTCCGCCACGGCCGTCATGGCGCGCGCGTCGGCGCTGGGCGAGCAGGCCTATCTGGCGGGCGAAATCCTCCCGAGTCGTGAAGGCGAACCCGACGTTGAGTATGTCGCCTAACCGCACCACTCCACTGCGTGTCGCCGTCTTGGCATCCGGCCGTGGCTCCAACCTTCAAGCCGTGATCGACGCAATCGAACGGGGAGAGGTCCAGGCGCAGATCGTGGTGGTGATCAGCAACAAGAAAGACGCGCCGGCGCTGGAGCGGGCCAGGAAGCACGGTCTGACCGATCTGTTCATCGATCCGAAACCTTTCACCGGCAGGCCGGATAGCCGCGAAGCCTACGATCGGCTGTTGCTGGAGACGTTGCAGAAGTACGACGTGGAGCTGGTGCTCCTGGCCGGCTACATGAAGATCGTCACGTCGGTGCTCGTGCACGCCTACCAGAACCGCATGATGAACATTCACCCCTCGCTACTACCGTCCTTTCCGGGATTGGACGTGCAGAAGAAGGCCATCGACTGGGGCTGCAAGCTCGCCGGCTGCACCGTACACTTCGTCACCGAAGGGGTGGACGAAGGGCCGATCATCCTCCAAGCCGCCGTCCCGATCTGCGACGACGACACGCCGGAGACCCTCGCGGCGAGGATCCTCGTGCAAGAGCACAAGATCTACCCCCGCGCCGTCCAACTCTTCGCCGAAGGCCGCCTTCGCGTCGAAGGCCGCCGCGTCTTCATTGATGGGGCTAAGCCCATCGGCGAGGCCATTATCAGCCCGTCGTAGCGTTGGGAAGTTCCGGTAGAGACTCGGCAAGGGGTTGTGTATAATGCCGGGCAACGGAGACGCGAGCGATTTCTCCTCCCCGTTCTTCTTCCGCAGTTTCCAGTCTGCGCAATGTCGCGCAACGAAGCCCTGCGGGTCCTGACGCTCGCGTTTCCGTTTCCCAACCGGTGGGGGGCTAGCTCAGTTGGGAGAGCACTACGTTCGCAACGTAGGGGTCGCGGGTTCGACTCCCGTGCCCTCCACCAAAAACGCTTCAAGCATGCCGACAGCTCCGTAACGCTTTATCGGACGGAAACTCCGCTGCCTTGCTCTGGTGATAACATCGCCAGCTTGCTTGTGCGTTGTTTCAGCATGGTGAGATTGCCGTAAACCTGCTCCTCATCCGGACAATGCTCATATTCCCGCTTCTCCGGCGGAAACAACACGCGCGCCCACTCAGGCGAGATCTCCTCGCTCGCTTGGAGGAGACGGATAAGCTCCCGTCTCTGTTCTGGCGTCATGGCGAAACTCGCTTGCCACCAACTTTGTATGTGGCAAGGCGCTCACGGGCATGGAACCCAATCTGCTTATGCGGTGGCTCTGGTTCCGCGGGTTCTGGAGGATTCAGCAGCGACATGATCTGCTGAATGATGTCTGAAATGACCCGCTCGTGCAGGTCAAGCCGTTCCGTCAGCGTTTTCTCCAAGGCTGCCAGTTTCCGAGCCAAGTCCTTCTGGGCTGTAAGCATGGCCCGCATTTTCACGAAGGCGCGCACCACGAACACGCTCATCTGGACGGCCCGTTCGCTGCGTAGAATATTGGCGGCCATGACCGCCCCGTGTTCCGTAAAGGCCCGGGGCAATTTCCGAATGCCCCCATGGCCCGAACTTGATATCGCACTTTGCGATATCAAGTCTGTCAGCTCTTGACGCGTGAGCTGAAACGCGAAGTCGTCGGGAAATCGGCGGCGGTTCCGTTTCACTGCTTCGTTGAAGCGGGAGGTCGGGACGCCGTAAAGTGCGGCAAGGTCTCGATCAAGCATCACCTTCTGCTTGCGGATCGTGAGAATTCGCGATTCGATTCCATGTGCATCGTCTGTCACCGCTTTGGACGTCATGCTGGGAACCCTGTTTCTACCTTGTCGTCGCCGATAACGCAATCGCGTCCATTATGCCGCTGTCGGCGAAGCTGAAAACCGCCTCATCCACGATAATGACGTGATCCAGCAGCTTCACTCCAATGGGTTGCAATGCGCAGAACAGGTCTTCGGTGAAGAGCCGATCTGACTCGCTGGGCTCGGCTGCGCCGGAAGGGTGATTATGCCCTACGATGACAGCGCTGGCATTGTCTTGTAGAGCCCGTGCGACAATTGAGCGAATGGGCGGCCTTGCCTGGTCGACCGATCCGACCGCCAGCAAGGCATCTTCAAGCAGCATGCGCCGCCGGTTCAGAAACAACCCCCGGAAATGCTCCTCTGAAAGCCCATTCAGGCGGGATCGCAAGTAGTCTGCTGCTTCGGATGTACTTTTCAGCACAACGCGCGCCCGTGCATCCGGCAAAGACACACGCCGAGCAAATTCCATGGCAGCGGTCAACTGCGCTGCCTTGGCACCCTTCAACCCTTTGATTTCGAGAAGGGCTGAGAGCGGCGCCTTGGCCAGCGCACGGAGCGAACCGAACTTCTCAAGTATCTGGCGAGCCAGCTCGACGGCACTTGTCCCCTGTACGCCCACGCGAAGCAGTATTGCCACGAGTTCAGCATCCGTAAGGGCCTGCGGGCCCTGTCGTAACAGCCGCTCCCGCGGGCGTTCACCTTCCGGCCATGCAACAATACCCTTCGATGTCAAACTGCTCGTTCCCATTGAGGAACTCCATCAGGAGTGCGAAGAATACGTGCTTCAGATAACAATGACAAGAGACTTCATTCTGAGGGATAGGACAGGCAGCCACCTGTAGGGCTGTTTGGGGAGGGATGGCTCACCAAGGAGGGTGCAAGTGAAATCCGCCGTAGCTTTGGCGAAGGCAGGTAAAGCCGACGATTGATACAGCAGGTAGTGGAGGACCGTAGATGACAAATTGGCCTGATGGAGCCATCCAGAAGCTAGACCACTGAGGTCCCACGAGTTGGAGTCTGCCGCGCAGGCAGTCTGCCGTAGCCTTTTGAGCGAGGCTGAATCACGGGCGGTGGCGATTATAGAGTTATAGAAGGTACGAATACGCTGCAAAAGGTCACGAAACACTTCGTCACTGTGTACTCTTTTCATCAACCTCTGGTTCATTCGATGACCGCTAGACAAATTTAGCAGCCGCTGTAGGGCACACTCTCCCAACTGACGGCCACCCAGTCCGCCGATTCCAACAATGCGCGGGGAATCGCGGGATTCTTGATGCCGCCTCGACTGACGCGGCCTTCCTGGCAGTGGCGCAGAGCCGCATCGGTAAACGAGAGTGTGAACAACGCCGTGGGCGCGTCCCGCGTCGCAAAGAAATGCAGCGTCACCGGAAGGTCAAACACTTTGCCGGTGCGTTGCAGAAAGTGCGCTTCGTAGATCGTTCCCCGCTGCGGATCATGAATCACGGTAATGATGGGCCCGTCGTGGGTTGCGGAAGAAGCGGTCCCGTCCGGAGCATACATCCGCCGAATCACTTCGCCGGCCTGGCTGCGGATTTCCCAGGGCGCATCCGATCGCCAGCGTTTGATCACGTCCCCTGTCGGAAGGATATCCGCCTTGTGGGCGGGGATCCGCCGGTCCACGAGCCGGGCCGCGCGCACCAGGGGATCGCCCGGCGAGACGTCGCGGCTCGTCCCCGCGCAACCCAGGGCGGCCAGCATGGTCGCCGCCACCAGAGCGATCGCAAGAGCATGGACAGACGTTCCCGACAGAGATGGATGTGTGCGCATCGCCGGTTGCCCTATCTTACCGCAGAGTGCTCCGGGAAGGCGGGCTAGTTCGGTCGCGTGCAACCCGGCTCGCGTGACGCCACGACGCACGCAGCAAGAGAGCTATCGGTACACGATCGTGACACGGGCGAGAAAGTCCTCGAGTTGACCGATGAGACGCTCGATGGCGGGATGATCGTGGCGGCCCGCGGCCAGTTCCATGGCGCCGCCGATGTCCGTGATGGTGTCGAAGCCGTAGCCGCCGCCGTCGCCTTTCATCCGGTGGCCGAGCATGCGGATGGTCGAAAAATCCCGGCTTGCCAAAGACAAGCGGAGGGTTTCGAGGTCCTTCTTCCGGTTCGCGAGAAACATGGGGACAATGTCTTCCAGATCGCGGTCGATCGAGACGGAAATGGGCGGATGCATGGTCAAGCGGCGCGCTCCTTGTACGCGTGTAACACCTCGAGCAGCGTGCTCTTCTTCACGGGTTTGGTGATATGGGTGTTGCAGCCGGATTCGAAAATCTTGGCGGCTTCTTCCTTCAACGCCAACGCGGTCAGCGCGATGATCTGCGCCGGCGGGAAATCCTGGTCCCGTTCCCATTGGCGGATGGCGCGCGTGGCGGCATAGCCGTCCATGACGGGCATGTGCATGTCCATCAAAATGACGTCGTAGTGCGCCGCCTTCACCTTCTCGAGCGCGATGGCGCCGTTGTCCGCCACGTCGAGCCGGTGGTCCGTATGCTTCAAATAGGACCGGATGAGCAATTGGTTGTCCGGCGAATCCTCCACTAGAAGCACCCGTAAGGGGCGTGTCGCCGGCACGGGCGGGATCGTGGCGGGCTCGGCGTGCACAGGGGCCAACCCTTTCGTTCGTCCTAGCGCGATGCTGATGGCCTGAAACAGGTCGGCTCGCCGAATCGGTTTGACCAGATAACCGCCCAGGCCCAGATCGTAGGTCCGGGCAATGTCGTCGGCCCAGTGGTCGGATGTCAGCATGATGATGGTGAGCCCGGTCCCGAGGCCGGACGCTTTGATCGCTTCCGCGACGTGGAATCCATTCATGCCCGGCATGTGGCAGTCCAGCAGCAGGAGCTCATAGGGAGCCCCCGCTTGGACGGCGTGCCCCAATTCGGTCAACGCCGCTTCTCCGCCAGCCGCCTCCGTGACGCGGGCGCCCCACGCGGCCAACGTTTCGCGCAGAATCAAGAGATTGGTCGGATGGTCGTCCACGACCAGTGCGCGGACCCCTGCGAGGTTGATGTGGGCCAAGGGCCGGTGAACGGCAGGGCGAGGTTGCACGGCGAGTCGGACGGCGCAATGGAACGTGCTGCCGGCCCCCACCGTGCTCTCCACCCAAATGCGGCCGTTCATGCGTTCCGCCAGGTGTTTCGAGATGGCCAGGCCCAAGCCGGTGCCGCCATAGCGCCGCGAGATCGACGCGTGCGCTTGGGTGAAGCTTTCGAAGATCGCGTCCAATTTGTCCGGCGAAATGCCGATGCCGGTGTCCGTGACGGAAAAGCGGATGGCGCCGGGGACCGCCACCTCGGGGTCGTTCATCACCCGGACGATGACCGACCCTTTGTCCGTGAACTTCAACGCATTGCCGATGAGATTGATGAGAATTTGCGTCAGCCGCGTGGGGTCGCCGATGAGCGAGCAGGGGACATCGGGCGCCAGATGGCAGGCCAATTCGAGCCCCTTTTCGTTGGCCCGCATCGCGAGAATTTCGATCGCCTTGTCAATCATCTCGCTGAGATCGAAGTCGATCGATTCCAATTCCAGACGGCCGGCTTCGACTTTCGAGAGATCCAGGATGTCGTTGATCAGGTTCAAGAGCGTGCCGCCCGCCCGCCGGAAAATCCGGAGATACTTGCGCTGCTCCGGGTTCAACGACGTTTCCCACAGCAGATCCGCCATGCCGATGATGGCGTTCATCGGCGTGCGGATTTCATGGCTCATGCTGGCCAAAAACTCGCTCTTGGCGCGGCTCGCCACCTCGGCGGCCTCTTTCGCCAACCGGAGCTCCTGATCGGCTTCCTTCCGCTGATGGGCTTCCATGGCCAGGGTCGCGAAGGTCGTCAAGGAGTTGGCAAAGTGCACCTCTTCCGGCGTCCACCGGCGGGGGCCGCCCACGTGTTCGTTGCAGACCACGCCGGCGACTTGGCCGTTGAGCCGTATGGGGGCGTCGAGCATGGCTCCGATGCCGAGCGGCTGGAGATAGGTCCGGGCGAAGTCCCGCGTGCGGGCATCCGTCGCGGCGTCATGCGCGGCAACGGCATATTCCTCCTCGGCCAGCGCTCGGAAGTAGGCGGGATAGTCCTCCGCCTTCAAGATCGCGCCGGAGGTGTGGCGGGCCGGCGTGTGCTCGAACAGATTGAGCAGCCGCAGCGTGGTGCCCTGCTCGTCCAGAATCCACACGCTGGTGCGCTCGACGCCCAAGACGCGGCTGCCGATCTCCGTGAGCACTTCGAAGGCCTGGTCCAGATTCCCCGTATAGATGGCTTCGTGCTTCGCCAGCTCGCACAGCGCAAATTGCTGCAGCTCCAGCATGAGCGCCCGGCGCTGTTCGGCGTGCTTGATCGACTTTTGCTCGGTGATGTCTTCCGAAATGCCGAGGAGGTATTCCGGCGTGCCGTCCGGCCCGTAGATCGGCAGCTTTTTCGTATGGAGGATCCGCTGGCCCCGATGCTTCGTCTCGATGGTCTCCTCGGGAATGTCCACCACACGGCCATCGCGGAGGACTTCCCGATCCATGGACGTGAAGAAATCCGCTTCCCGCTTCGGGAAGAAGTCGTAATCGCTCTTGCCGAGCAGCTCTTCCTGGCGATAGCCGAGCAGCTCCTCGCCGGCCCGGTTGAGCCGGATGAACTTCAGCGTCTTGGCGTCCTTGACGAAGATCATATGGGGGAGATTGTCGATGATCGAGGTGAGGAGGGCGCGCGCATCGTGGCTGTCCTGCTCGGCACGCACCGAGCGTATCGGTCGGCTCGGGCGGCGGCCGGCGGCCGGGCCAGACCGCGCTCGCTTGTGCGTGACGTTCCGGGAAGCTGGCGGCCGTTTTCTACGCATAGCGGGTGACGGCGGTGTTCAGCGGCGAAGAAGGCGGGAAGCGGGCGGCTGCTTGATCATGGCATACATCGAGGGCACCCGCCTGGCGCGCGGAGAGCGACGGACGGCTCAGTCCTCCCGCAGATTCTCCACCAACGTCAGCATGTTGGCCGGCTTGGCCCGGTTCCGGCCTTCCTGCTTGGCCTGATAGAGGGCCTGATCCGCCGCCTTGATCAGATCCGTCGGGGAAGCTTGCCGGTTCGGCACGATGCTCGCGTAGCCCACGCTGATCGTCACCAGGTCGCCTTCGGTGTGCCGGATGCCCAGGGATTCGATCCGGCGCCTCAATCCTTCGGCCACCTGCGCGGCGCCGTCGATGCCGGTGCCCGGCAGCACGATGACAAACTCGTCTCCGCCGTAGCGGGCGACGAGGTCGCCCGGGCGGTTGACGGCGCTGGAGATGGCGGCAGACACCTGCTTCAAGCACTCGTCGCCGGCCGTGTGGCCTTTGGTGTCGTTGTAGGTCTTGAACCGGTCGATGTCGAACATGATGAGCGACAACGGCGTCGAGTCGCGCACCGCCCGCCGCCACTCCTGATCCAGGAAGTCGTCGAACTGCCGGCGGTTGGTAATGCCCGTCAAGCCGTCCAGGCAGGACAGCCGGAGCAGCATCTGGTTGGCCTCCTGCAGCTGCCGCATGACTTCCAGCAGTTCCTGCTCGCGTGCGCGGCGGCGGTCGATCTCGTGCACCAGCCGCAGCACGGAGCGCACTCGCGTCAGGAGTTCGATCTTGTTGACCGGTTTGGCGACATAGTCCATCGCCCCGGCCGCGAAGGCCAGCTGCAGATCGACCGGGTCGGTCTTGACGGTCACCATGATGATCGGCGTGTCGCGAAAACGCTCGACGGCTTTGATCTGGCGGCAGGCTTCGATGCCGCTCATTTCCGGCATCAGAATATCCATCAAGATCAGGTCGACGCGCGCGGCGGACTGTTTGCCGCCGTCCAGACCCAGATACGTGAAGGCCGCGGCCGCGGACTCGGCCGCCAAAATATCCTCGTAGCCGGCGGCTGAGAGGATGGATTGCAGCAACAGGCGATCGTCGGGGGAGTCGTCAACGATGAGGATGCTCATGGATGAACACGCCGTCCGGGTGAAAAACTCGAGAAATCGTAACAGCTAGTCCTGGTAAACACCAGGATAAAGCTTTTTGATACAGGGTTGGCAGAGGCCGTGGCTGAATTCCGCCTCCGAATGTTCGCTGAGGTATTCTTCCAGTTGCTGCCAGAACCCGCCGTCGTTTCGGATCTTCTTGCAGGAGGCGCAGATCGGGATGAGGCCGCGGAGCACCTTCACTTCCTTCAAGGCGCGCTGCAACTCCTCATTGCTGCGGCGCAATTCCGCTTCCCGCGCCTTGCGGCAATCCATTTCCTGTTTCAAGGTCAGGGCGGACGCCACGCGCGCGAGCAATTCCACCGTGTTCACCGGCTTGTTGATGTAATCCATCGCGCCGGCGGCGAACGCCTCTTTCAAATTGGTGAGGTCGTTGTTCGCGGTGACCATGATGATGGGAATATCGCGCAGGTGGTCCCGTTGCTTGATGCGCTTGCAGGCCGTCACGCCGTCGACGTGCGGCATGAGGACGTCCATGAGGATCAGGTCGATCGGCGTCGTGGCGTGTCCGCCATCGAGATCAAGGAGGGAAAAGGCCGCCTGGGCGGAATCGGCTGCGTGCAGATCGGTGTGGCCGGCTTTGGTGAGGATGGAGCGGAGCAGGAGGTGCTGGTCCGGCGAATCGTCCACGATCAGGATGGCCATAGATCGTCCGTGGGCGGAGACGGTGAGCGGCGTCCACCCGCCGTGCTCGTCCCGCGCTACTGTAGTTTGGCGCGGACCAATTCGCTGAGTTGCTTCCCGTCCACCGGCTGTCCGGCCAAACGCGCCATGAGGGCCTTCATGACCATGCCCATGTCTTTGGCGGATCGGGCTCCGGTTTCCGCCACCACGGCGGCGACCAGGGCGTCCAGCTCCTCCCTGGAGAGGGCTTGGGGGAGATACTGTTCGATGATGGAGATTTCCTGCCGCTCCCTGGCCGCGAGGTCGGTCCGCTGCGCCTGATCGAACTGTTCCGCCGCTTCCCGGCGCTGCTTGATCAGGGTCGTCATGACACGACTCATTTCGGCGTCGTCGAGATCTTTCTTAAGCTCCACTTCCTTGTTCAAGACGGCGGCCTTGATCATGCGGATGACGTCCATCCGCAACTGATCACGGGATTTCATGGCCAGTTTCAGATCTTCGGCCAGGCGATCGCGAAGCGACATAGCAGCCTCACTGGACCGGGCGCGCGTAGCTGCATCGGAGCATACTCTGCGGATGGGAGTGAGTCAACGAAAGGGTGGCAATGGTATTCGGGACAGACAGGGAGTATGATGACTCTTACGTACAGGGGAACGCCAGTCGGCGATCGGTGCATGAGGCCCGCCATGGCGCTGAGGCGAGCGAGTCTTGTTCTGGGCGTGCTGATCGGTACGGCCGGATGCCACGTCGAGGCCCCTGCGTTCCGTCTCTCCCCCGCGCCGGCCCCCTTGTTCATCCCCATTCCACGGGACGTGCAGCGCATCGCGGTGTTCTATCCCAAGGCGGCCAGTCCGGACCTCGCGGACGCGTACAATCGTCTGGAAAGCGAGACGTTTCGGCTGAAGACGCGCCGGCCGGAGCTGACGATCGTCGATCGGGGCCACTTGCCGCTGCTCCGTAGTGAGCAGCGGCTGCAGCTCACCCAAGGCGGCGCGGACGACAGTGTCGTGCGCGTCGGGCGGTTGCTCGGGGTAGATTCCGTGCTGATCTATCGGATCGACGGGCCGTCGCATCGGGATCGCATGTGGGCGAGGCGCGGACGCGACGTGCCGCCGATCACGGTCACCAGCAAATTGATTCGTGTCGAGAGCGCCGAAGTGCTGTATCATCGAGTCGTCATCGCTCGATTGGGCGAAGAGGACACGTCCGGATGGGGGCTGGCCGACAATCTCGACTATCAGCGCTTGAGCCGGGATGCCATGGAGCGGGGCATCCTGCAGACGGTCGAGGAACTGGGGCGTGCGCTGGAATGACCGGGCGGCCCCGGGAGGCGACGGACGAGGAGGAGGGCATGAAGCGACGACGGGGGCTTCTGGGCGGAGCGGGGTTGGCGGCGGCCGGCATGTGGCTGCTCGCGTTGGGCGGATGCGCCGGCGATCCGCCGAAGCCGGCGCCGACGGTGACGCCGGAACAGGTGCGCGGCCATGCCGACAAGGCGTTCGAAAAGTTGAAACAGGAAGAGCGGCAGCGCTCCGCCGACCCGGCGATGGGGCGTTAGCCCCGGTACTCGGAGGAGCGGCGAAACGCGAGTTGGCGGAGTGGTTTCAGCAGCGGGAGTTCCCAGACGAGGTGGTGGTGGGCGCGCCGCTCCACCTGGCGCTGTTCCTCAAACGTTCCGAGCAGCCCCGCCGCGACCATCAACCGCAACAGCCCCGACACGAAAAAGATCAACGGCAGGTTGGAGGCCGGATGAAGGCTCCATGGTCCGAGCGACAGCCGATCGGGCACGATGCCGATGAGCCAACTGCCCAGGAGCGTGCCCGCCGCCCATCCGACCGCATTGACGACACTGACCACCGCCACCGCTTTGGCTCGATCGGGGGGCTGCACGGCATCGAACACATAATTTTGCAACCCCAGCGACAATCCGGCCCAGACCACTCCGCCGAAGAAATTGACGAGCATCAGGAACGGCCATGCCGTGCTCAGCAGATACCACATAGGCAAGAACGGGACGAGCAATCCCGTGATGTTCAGCAACGCCTTGTTGCCGAATCGGTCGGCGAACCGTCCCCAGGCGGTGAAGGTGAGCAATTGGCCGACCAGACCCGTGGCCATCCAGGCGCCGTATTTCCAGTAAGGCAGGTGCAGGTCTTGAATCATATAGATGACGAAAAATGGACCGGCCACCAGCACCGCCGTATGCATGAGACCGGAGAACAGCAGGAACCGATGAAAATGCTTCGACGCGCCGTGGCGGAGGAACGCGCGAAAGCCCGTCGGTTGGTCGACCTCGGCCGGAGACGGCAACACGGCCACGCGATTGAGCGAGAGCGCGGAGGCGGCTCGACAGAGCCCCGCGGTGAGAAACATGACACCAAATCCGACCCACTCGAGGTGCCCGTGGGTGAAGAGACTGAGGAGCAGCCCCGCCGCGCTGAGCGCCAGGAAGCTCATCAGGGCCATGGCCCGCGCGCGGCGGGCGAAATAGGCTCCGCGTTCGTTGGCGTCGAGCAGGTCCGTGATCAGGCTAGTCCAAGCCGGCGACGTAAAATGGGCGCACGCGAAATACAAGGCGACGCCGGCCAACAAAAGCCAGGGGCCGGCAGCAGGCCATGTCAGCGGCAGCACGAGAATGGGGACCCAGGCGACCGCTTGGCCGACGAGGCCCCACAGCACCTGCGATTTCCGGCTGGAAAACCAGTGCGAGAATTTGACGGACACCAGCTGCGCCCCTGTGCCGAGCAGTTGCGGGATGGCCGAGAGCAAACTCAAATGGAGCGGAGTCGCCTGGAAGAGGAGCGCGAACGCTGAAAGGTATTGTTCACCGCCGCCTTGGGCGATCGCCTGAAACAGCCCGTCGCGAATGCCGTACCGGCGGCCGTCCGCGTACCGGTCCGCGATGAACGTGGGCGCTTTGGCTGGAGCGATCGCAGGGGATGTCGGCTCGGCCGTGGCTGACGGATGGTTCATAAGGATGCTACGGGCACTCTACCATAGAGCGGGAGGTTCTACCGGAATCGTCGGGCAGGGGTGATCGATTCTTGACCGGCCGTCTCTCAAGTGGATAGCATGGTGGCATGAACGCTCGCTTTACACAGTACGGCGCACTCGGTATGGCGCTCTTCCTGGCAGCGGGGACGCCGACCGTCGGATATGCCAAAGATCTCATGGCTCCCAAGGAGCAGGAGAATACGGAAGTCGGGTCGACGCAGAGCCCGTCGTTCGATGAGCAGAAAAAAGGAGTGCCGCAATCCCTGTTCACCTGGATCAAGATGGCGAAAGGATACGAGATCGAGTGGGACACATTCGGCCGGAAAGGCTGGTACACCCAGGATCCCCGGTTGAAACCCGTCGAACCCACGTCGGTGTTTACCCCCGAGACGCCTGCGGTGTACATCATTTTCGAGGTCGCCCCGCTGGAGGATCCCGCGCAATTCGGCGTGCAGTGGTTTCTGGAACAGGACGGCGGACAACTCAGCCCCACGCCGGTCGGCAAAGACGTGCTGGAGGTGCCGGGCCACGAGCGCTACGGCTATCTGGAATTGAAGAGACCGGGAGAGAAATGGCCGGTGGGGAACTACGTCGCCAAGCTGTTCATCACTCCGCTGGGCCAGCAGCCGTTCCATGCGGTCAATCAAGTGGGCACCATGCGGTTTACCATCGCCGAAACTGTGCCGCCGCCGCCTCCATCTGCTGCACCGCGCTGAAAGGGATGCCCTTCTTACGATGCCGATCTATGAATACGTCGCCGAGCAATGCCTGAAACAGCCGCCCTGCTCCCGGCGGCTGGCATATCTGGAATCCCTCTCTGCGTCACCCGCTACACAATGCCGCGAGTGCGGCGCGGCGATCCGCCGCGTCTTCTCTTCGTTCGCCGCCCCGGCGGGAGCGGTCGGCCGATCTTCGCCTGACCCGACGCCCCTGAACGTCACCGGCATTCCGGCGCCGTCCGCCCTACCCAGCGGCGGCGAGTGCGGAGATGCCGGGCATCATCATTAGGACCGGCGGAAACGTTTATGGGGGAACGGGTCAAGGTCACGGATCCGGACAAGCTGACGTTGCTCTATGAGCGCTTTCGCGATGTCTGTCTCGTGGAGAAGGAAGTCTGGAAAGAGATCTTTATGCCCCGTGACGTGACCCAGGGTCCGGTGCGGACGAATATTCAAGATCGGTATGAGGTGGAGATCGACGATCCCGCTATCGAAGAGGTTCTTGACGCCACCATCCCCCGGGGCGCGGCGGCGCTCGGCGCGGCCATCCGGGAATATCGGCAGCACATCGCGTTCTACCGAAGAACGTGAGCACTATTCCGCCGCCAGCACCCGCTCCACTTCCTTCACCACCTCAGGCGCCAAGGGCTTGGTCCGGTGGTGAAACCGCCCCACGACAGCGCCGGAGCGATCCACCAGGTATTTTTGAAAGTTCCACTCGACTTCACCGGGGAAGGCGCTCTGCTCGGTCAGGTACTGATACAGCGGGTGTTTGTCGGAGCCCTTCACGCTGATCTTGCTGAACAGCGGAAACGTCAGACTGTATTTTGTAAAGCAGAAGTTCTTGATTTCCTGATTGGTCCCCGGCTCCTGCTGGCCGAAATTATTGGCCGGGAACGCGAGGATCTCGAGCCCGCGATCGTTGTACTGTTCGTACAGGGCTTGTAAATCGGCATACTGCGGCGTGTTCCCGCAAAAGCTGGCCGTGTTGACGAGCAGCAGGACCTTGCCGCGGTATTGGCCGAGGTTCACCGGCTTGCCGTCGATATCGTCCATCGTGAAGTCGTAGAGGCTGGTCGTCTTTACCGCTATACGCGTCCCTTCCTGATCGGCCCGTGCCGGATCGATGCCGGCCGTGAGGAGCAGTCCGCTCGCGGCGAGCAGGGCGAGAAGCATTCGAGACATGATGCCCGCTCCTTTCGTCCAGAAGTTACAAGCGCTGCAGTGCGGCGATGCGCTCCTCGATGGGAGGATGCGAGGCAAACAGGCGCATCACGCCGCCGCTCTGTCCCGCAATCTTGAACGTGGCCAGCGGATCGGCCGCGCTGCTCGGTTGCATCTGTGTGCGAGCCACCCAGTGGTCGATCGCACGCAGCGCGGAGATCATCGCGTCCCTGCCATAGACCTTTGCGGCGAAGGCATCCGCGCCGAACTCGCGGCGCCGCGAATGCCACATGATCGGAATCATCGCGAGGAAGCCCAGGACGATTTGGACGACAAACGACAACGCGTATCCCAAGCCTTCCTGGTCCCGCTCCGCGAAGAAACGCCGGACGAGCATGGAGATGAAGTAGACAAAGGTATTCATCAGCCCGGCCAGCACCGTCGTGGTGAACATGTCTCCGTTATAGACGTGGCCCATCTCATGCGCCAAGACCGCCCGCACTTCCTGTTCGTCAAGATTGTTCAGGAGCCCGGTCGAGACCGCGACCATGGAGTTGTTGCGGGTGGGACCGGTGGCGAAGGCGTTGGGATCGGCCGACTCATAGACCCACACTTCCGGCATGGTGATGTGCAAGCGCTGCGCGATTTCCTGCACCGCCCCGTAGATGACGTGCTCCGCTTGCGTGCGAGGCTGCGTGATCTGATAGCGTTCTCCCAGCGCGGCGCGGGCGAATTGCTTCGAAAAGGCCAGACTGATAAAGGCGCCGGTAAATCCAAAAATCCCTGCCATCGTCAGCAGGGAAGTGGTGTCGGCCCCGAGCGTGATGCCGAACGCGGGCAGCACGACGCTCACGATCACATTGATCGCGACCATGAACAGAACGTTGGAAATCAGCAGTAACGCGATACCCTTCAACCACTTCATCGAGAATCCTCCTTTAGCCCGCCGCACATGCGGGACGGGCGAACCTGGTGTCATTATACACAAACCGGACTCTTCCCGAGGGATCGGCCTCGTTGAGCAGTGCACTATCAATAAGGCTGGTCGGGCGAAGGTCAAGATCGTCAAAAGTCCCCGGAACTGCTTCACAAAGTTGACCCTCCGGGAGCCTTCTGTTAGAACAGCCCCCATGGCGAGACACCTCGGCACACTGACGAGCGCGCTGCTTGCGATGGCCCTGTCGGCCGGCGCGGCGGCGTCTGACTCGACCCAGCCTCCGGCTCCTTTCGTCGTCCCGATCGGTCCCGATGGCGTCCAGCGGGCGACCGTGGTGCTCGACAGCTATTCCTATCAGCCCAGCCATCTCGTGGTGGAAGCCGGGAAGCCCGTGGAATTGACGCTGACGAGCGTGACCACCATCACCCCCCACAACTTCATCATCAAAGATTTGACCCCGGGAGGCTCCATCGAGCAGGACGTGGGAGCCGGCAAGACGGCCAAGGTGACCTTCACGCCGCCGCAGCCCGGCATCTACATGATCTACTGTGACAAGCGTCTCTGGCCGATGCCGAGCCATCGCGACAAGGGAATGGAAGGCAAGCTGGAAGTCAAGTAATAGGTCCGCCACGGCTACTCCGCTTACCAAGCATCAGCTGCTGCGCGATCTTCTCAGGCAGGTCTCTCGCCTCTTCTATACGACGCTGGTCGTCGTGCCGGTGGATGTGCGGGACCAGGTGAGCCTCGCCTATCTCTTTGCGCGAGCCGCCGATACGATCGCCGACACCGACCTGATCGACCGGCCCCGCCGGCTGGACTACCTCGGCCAGTTCAAAGCCCAATTCATCGCCGACACGATCGCGTGGGGGTACATCCGGGAGATCCAACGCGCCATGGGCCCGCTCCAACAGGACTCATCCGAACGTGTCTTGCTCGAACGGTTGGAGGACTGCTTCACGCTGCTTCAATCCTTCGCACCGGAAGACCGGCGGCGGGTGCAACGCTTGATGACCACGCTGATTCAAGGCATGGAGATGGATCTCTCGGTCTTTCCCGGCGCCGCAGCCGGCGACCTCACGGCCTTGAAGACGATGGACGAGCTCGACCGCTATACCTATTACGTGGCCGGCTGTGTGGGCGAGTTCTGGACCGATCTCATATGCGCCCATCGGCGAGCGCTTGCGGCGTGGAACGTGCGAGAGATGTCCGAGGTCGGTGTGCGGTTCGGCAAAGGCCTTCAACTCACCAACATCGTGAAAGACGTGGCGCACGATCTGCAGAAGGGCCGGTGTTACATTCCGGAGTCCATGCTGGCGGATGCGGGACTCAAGCCACGGGACCTGCTCAAGCAGGAATCGCTGCCGCGATTCAAGCCGATCCTCGCCACGCTGGCTCGGATGGCGACGGAGCATCTGGACCAGGGCTGGCTCTATACGATGGCGATTCCGCGCCACGAAATCCGCCTGCGGCTGGCCTGCATGTGGCCGATCCTCTCCGCCGGCGAATCCTTAAAGCTCGTGCTGCACTCCCCGGATCTGCTCAATCCCGCCGTCAAAGTCAAAATCCCGCGCAGCAAGGTCTACCGAATCATGGCGCTGACCACGTTCACCGGCGCCTGCGGCTATGTCGGGACAGCTTATTGGGGCAGGCTGCGGAAGCAGATCATGTAATTGCCAAGCGGGGTTTTTCTCGCCCTCCTTTTCTCGAGGCGGCGTGGTCAATTACCTTGCTGCGCGCATTGGCCGAGCACCGTCCGTATTTCAGATTCAACCGGTTCTTGGTGCGCGGTCAGCGAGCACGGATGATCGGCCATACCACCTCGCCTCCTCTTACTTCTTTTGCGGCTCCAGCAGTTTGTCGCCTTTCTTGAAGACTGCGTAGATGGCCTGGGATGGACAGGCGTCGAGGCAGAGGCGGCAGCTTTCCAGGCAGCGGGACGGATCGAACTTGTAGGGAGGGGTCGACAGCCAGGCGCCGGTCGGGCAGATCGGGACGCAGATGGCTTGATGCGTGCACCGGTCCGGGTGGCGCACGAGGTGGTCACGCGCGATCATCATGGGTTTGACTCCTTCGAAGAGACCCTGCGAGAAGATCTCGAACATGTTCTTTTTGGGGAGACTGCTCACTTCCACTCCTTGACCAGCGCCTTGAGGCGATCTTTCAACTCGGGGATCTGCTCGAGATTGTTCTGGATGGCGCCGAGAATTTTTTCGACCCGGGCCGACTTCAGCGCCTCTTTATCTTTCCGAGCCAGCCGATCGTATTCCGCGTAAGCTTCCCTGTGCATCGGCTCCAGATGTATGCGCGCGTCGAGCAGCGCTTGGCCCAGTTCCCAGGCTTCCGGATTCAACGGCGGCACAACCGTGAAGCAGCCGTCGGTGAAGACCACCACCGCCGCCCCTCGCTTGCCGGTCAACGGCACGACGGCTCGGATCGTCTTGCCTTCACAGGCCTTCCAATCCAGCGTCAGGCCCGGAAAGCGCTTGGTGAAGGCCACCTTTTCCTGATTGGCCTTCCATTTTTCCTCGACGGCCATGGATGCCTTACGGTTTCAGCGGCGGAAGGGTGGTGGGCGCCGGATGGTCAGGCATCACGAGTCTCGTGACGACGTGCCCCTTGAGCACGTGTTCTTCCATGATCTCCGTGACGTCGGCCTCGGAATGGACCTGGTACCAGACTCCTTCGGGGTAGATGACGACGCTCGGCCCCTGCGCGCAGTGGTCGAGGCAGCCGGCTTTATTGGCGCGCACCATCCCCTTGAGATTCAGTCGCTTGGCTTCCTGCTTGAAATGCGCATGGAGCCGTTCGGATCCCAGCTTCGAGCAGCTGCCGCGCGGATCGTCCGGGCTGCGCTGATTGGTGCACACAAAGATGTGCCGTTGAAAGCCTGGCATGGTGCGCCGATCAGGCCGGCATCGTGGCGGTATTGAGCCGTTTGATCATGAGGGTGACTTCGCCTTGATCGATCAATTTGGACGGTTGCCCGCCGCTCAAGATGGCGCTGATCTCCCGTAGTCGTAACGTTGCCCGCCGAAACTCGTCCGCCTTGGCGAGCTCGGACGCCTGGCCGGCCGCCAGCTTGTCGAATTCCCCCCGGATGTCCCGCAGGTCGCGTTGCAGATTCTTGTGCATCGAACAGGTCTCGCAATACCACTGGGGGCTGTGATCCGACGAAGGAGACAGGCGGTCGTACGGCCGGCCGAAGAAATCCTTGCCGAGAGACAATTTCATGAGGGCCACGCCGGTGGCGCCGCAGGCGTGACAGGATCCGGTCGACAGGTCCATGGAAGCCTCCTTGCCGAGTCTCGAGCGCTGAAGCGTCGTCCATCTTAACCCAGAGGTTTTTAGGCTGTCTAGCTGCGGCTGCGATGCCATCGCCCGCCGGTCAAAACCCATTTGCAATTTCCGAGAGGGGAATGGCACGATCCTCAAGGTGACGAAGGTCGCGACGCTGGCGGAGGCGTACGCCGTCATGACCGGCCGTCCGTTCAGAGCGGCATTGTAGGCCAGATGATCATCGGTATCCCCAAAGAGATTAAGGATCACGAATATCGCGTAAGCCTTACGCCGGACGGCGCCGCCGTGCTGGCGAAGGCCGGGCATCAGGTGTGGGTCGAACCCTCCGCCGGCGAGGGGAGCGGGTTCTCGGACGACCGTTATCGTCGCGCCGGCGCGACGATCGCCGCCTCAAAGGAAGAGGTATTCGCCAAAGCGGATATGATCGTGAAGGTGAAGGAGCCGTTGCTGCCGGAGTGTGCCTTCTTCCGGCCCGGACAGGTGCTCTTCACGTACCTGCATTTGGCGTCACTGCCGGAGCTGACCAAGGCGCTGCTCGACCGCCGAGTGTTGGCGATCGCCTATGAGACCACGGCGGCGCGGGACGGCAGCCTCCCCATGCTCCGTCCCATGAGCGAGATCGCTGGCCGCATGGCCGTGCAGGTGGGGGCGCAGTATCTGGAAAAAATCCATGGAGGACGCGGCGTCCTGTTGGCCGGGGTGCCGGGCGTCGAACCGGGAAAGGTCGTGGTCTTGGGGGCGGGCGTGGTCGGCACATCAGCCACCAGAATGGCGGTCGGGCTCGGCGCGCAGGTCACGGTCATCAACCTCGACATCGACCGTCTCCGGTACCTGGATGATCTCTACGCCGGACGCATCGTCACGCGCGCAGCCGGCACGGCGGCGATCGAGGAAGCGGTGCGTGACGCCGATTTGGTGATCGGGGCGGTGCTGGTGCCGGGCGCCAAGGCGCCGAAGCTCGTGTCGCGGTCCATGCTCCAACGGATGAAGCCCGGTGCCGTGGTCGTCGATGTGTCGGTCGATCAAGGCGGTTGTTTCGAAACGACGCAGCCGACCACTCATTCCGATCCCACCTATGTAGTGGACGGCGTGATCCATTATTGCGTCGCCAATATGCCGGGGATCGTGCCTTGGACGTCGACGGTCGCCTTGACCAACGCCACCCTTCCTTATATAGTGCGCCTCGCCTCTGAGGGGGTTGAGCAGGCGATTCGATCCGATCCCGGATTGGCCAAGGGCGTCAATCTCAAGGACGGTCAAGTGACCTGCCGAGGTGTGGCGGACGCGCACGGGTTGCGTTTTACCCCGCTCCTGTAAGACAATCCCATCCTCGTTTCTTCCCGTGAGGTTTGATGTCGGGGCGTAGCGCAGCCCGGTAGCGCACTGCGTTCGGGACGCAGGGGTCGGA
>CAZXRB010000014.1:0-62463 GCA_964642845.1 uncultured Nitrospira sp. | reverse complement strand
TCAACGCCGCCGGGCTGTCCTTGGAGCTCTGGAATGACGAGGAGCCGGCACCCCACGGTTCGTCCCGCGCCACGCCGGCTCCGGATTCTGCGCCCGCCCCGGCGACCACGAGTCCGAAGCGCGGACCAGCGGCCATCGAGACCCACCCGCTCCAGACGCTGCAGTCGCTACAAACGTCGTTGCGCGAGGCGAAGGACCTCAACACGCTCCTCGGCACGTTGGTGCGCGCCCTGCATCGCGACGGGGGGTTCGCGCGCGTGGCCCTCTGCCTGCTGAATCCGCACGACACCAATCATTTGGTGGGACGGCTGCTCCTCGGCGTCGAGCCGCCGACGGCCCACCTGAACGCGCTCTCCGGCTCGTTGAGCAGTGACCACCCCTATTTTCTCAATCTGTTGAAGCACCTCGAACCCACCCTCATCGACGATTTCACGACCCCGATGAGCGCGCCGATCAATCCCGTGTTTCTACGCCTGTGGAATCCGGGATCCGGTATCGTGGCGCCGCTGCGCATCGGGAGCCGACCCATCGGGATGATTTACTGCGACGGCGGGCCGCTGCCCCAGCAGCTGCAGAGCCGGGACTATCAGACCTTCCAGCTGTTCTTCAATCAGGCCGCGTTGAGCATGAATCGCCTGGCCGGCGTGTTGTAACGGGCGGGCGCTACTTGGCCGTCAACGTCTCGCGGGTGCCGGGAACGCATTCTTCCCGTTTCCAACTCTTCAAGACTTTTTCTTCGTTGAACGTCAGCGTGTAGCGATAGCAATAGAGCGTGGGCTTCGGACCTTCCTGATTCTTGCTCATCAACGCGCTGACGGACTGAGACGCGTCCGCGATAAAAGTGGGATTCCAGGGATCGAGATCCTTGTCGCTTAAGGCGAACCGGTAGGTCCAAATATGGTCGCCCCCGAGCGCGGGGGTCTTGGCAGTATGCGGAGGCCCGAACTTCTCGCGGATTTCCTGCTGCGTCAGCCGGTCCACGCCCTTCTTGAAGTAGGCATCGCGCCACGGTCCGCCGCACCCCGTGAGCACTGCGGCACACAACAAGGCGGCGCCCCATCTGCTGCAAGGTCCCCCGCGCACCCCGTTCATGATCGTGAATTGAGCTGCTGCATCCGCTTGATGGCGCAGTAGAGGGCATAGCCCTGGGCGAGCATGCCGGTGACCAAGAGCCCCAGGGCGGTCCGCAGCCAGGGAGACGCGGGCTCGTCAAGGCCGTACAGGCCCAAGACGAAGCCCAACGCGATGGCCACGATGCCCACCGACCGGGCGATGACGGCGTTCAGGCGCCAGTTGACGAGGCGTGTGTCGGCCACGATGGTCCTAACGCTACACCGGAGGGGAGGCCGACTTCAACTGCGAGCCCGCAGGTCAGAGGCGCGGCGTTCCAACACGGCGGCTTCACCGTCCCTCCGCAGCTTTCGCAGGGTTTTGGCCAAGTCTTCAAGAGACTTCGCCACGTCGGGATGAGCGGGGCCAAGCGCTTGTTCGCGAATGGCCAGCGCCCGGCGGTGCAGCGGCTCCGCTTTCTCCGGTTGTCCCTGCGAGAGGTACAGTAAGCCGAGATTATGCAGCGTGAGCGCCACATCGGGATGCCGCGCTCCGTGCAGCCGCTCCTTGATGGCGAGGGCACGGAGCAGGAGCGGCTCGGCTTCCGCGTATTGCCCGTGCATGCGATGCAGCACGCCGAGATTGTTGAGCGTCGCCGCGACGTCCGTATGGATGTCGCCGTGCGCGTCCTGATAAATCTTCAGCGCCTGCAGATAAACCGGCTCGGCTTCGACGTACTTTCCCTGCGCGGCCAAGGCCTGGGCCTGGTTCGAGAGCGCCACACCGACGTGGCGATGCCGTGGACCCACCGCGCTCTCGGCCTTCCGCGCCGCCAGCGCGAAGTGCGCCTCGGCTTCCGCGTACCGTCCCCGCTGCATCGCCTGCTGGCCCGCCGCCATCGCGGATTCCCATGTAGGCTGGTCGCACCCGAGCGACAACAGCAGCACCGCGATCGCGACCCACGCGGGTTTCATACGGATCCCCGCCGGCGGCCGGCCAATTCTTCAGCCGGATAGGTGACGATTTCGGCCAAGGTCGGATGGTAATGCGGCATGCGGAGCAGGTCCTGGACCGTGCCGTGATAATACATGACGGCAATGAATTCATGAATCAGCTCACTCGCCACCGGCCCGACGAGTTGCGCGCCGAGCAACGCGCCGGTGTCCGGCGCGGCCAGCAGTTTGACGAACCCGTGCGTCGATCCCAACACCATGGCCTTTCCATGGTCTGCAAACGGATGGGCCGCCGCCAGATAGGAAATGCCGCGAGCGCGGCAGGCCCGCTCGGAGAGGCCCACCACGGCGACTTGCGGGTCTGTGAAGATCACCTCGGTGACCAATCGCGGATCGAACGTCTTGGCGGACTCGTCCGCCCGCGCGGCGTTGTGTCCGGCGATTTCTCCCTGCTGAATGGCGATATGCACGATGTCGTACAGGTTCGTGACGTCGCCTACGGCAAAGATGTGCGGCTGCGACGTCCGCATGCCGGCGTCCACGACGACGCGGCCGTCGTCGACCTTCACGCCTGCGGCGTCCAGATTCAATCCGGCGATGTGCGGCCGCCGGCCGAGAGCCTGCAAGATCTCCGCCCCAGACGCGGTGACCAGGTCTCCGCGATGGAGGAATTCCACGGCCTTGTCCGGCCCGCTTCGGAAGGCGCGCACCAACGCGGTGTTCGTGTAAAGCTCGAGGCCGTCATCCCGCAAGGCCTGCGTCAGCGCCTCACCGATATCTTCGTCGAGATGGGAGAGGACCCGCGGACTGCGTTGAATCAGCGTGACCCGCGTGCCGATCCGCGCGAAGAACTGGCCGAGCTCCACGCCGACCGGCCCCGCCCCGAGCACGACCAGCGAGGAAGGCTGCTCGCGCACCTCCAGCAAGTCGTCGCTCGTCATGAAGCCGACATCCCGGAGGCCGGGGATCGGCACGTCGCGAGGAGTCGAGCCGGTGGCGATGACGAAGGCGCGCGCGGTGAGGCGCCGCGCCCCGGCCTGGAGGAGATGGGGCGACAGAAACCGGCCGGCCGATTCGTAGAGCGTGAACGCGGGATCGCGCAACTGCTGAACGCGATAGTCCGCAAACTCGCGGACGAGCCGATCCTTGCGTTCGATGATCGCGGCCAGGTCGCTTCGGACTGCCACCGGCGCCAAGCCGAACTCCTTCGCCCGGCGCATGAGCGCCGCGATCTCCGCCGTGCGGAGGAGCGTCTTGGTCGGCATGCAACCGCGGAGAATACAGAGTCCGCCCAACGGGCCGGGATCGACGATCGCGACGTCGGCGCCGGCGGCGCGCGCCGTCCGGGCGGCCGCATAGCCCGCCGACCCGCCTCCGATGACGATCACGTCATGCCGCGTCACGTCGCTCATCACGTGCAACCGATCATGTCATGCCCCATCGCCGGCTGCAAGGCGGGCGGCCGCGACTTCTCCGGGTCGCGGCCTCTAGCCCGCATGATTCATGACGGGTCGTCGCGAAATCGCTGAGCCGCGTCGCGAGACCGGCGCGCGGAGCCCGGGGACCGACACCCTTCTTGCATCTGCGCGTGGTGTCTGTCCCCGTCCGAACTGGGACAGGCACCGTCGCAGACGACGGAGCCAGTCCCCACAAGTACGTCGAGGGTCTGCGAGGCGAGCCGGCCGGCCGAAGGCTCGTCGCAGCAGCGGATCGGCGATGGCAGCAGAAGCGCTCGTGAATCATGCGGGCTAGCCAGGGACGGGGATGGACGGATAGCATGCCGCAATCGGAGGTGTGGCATGGCGATTTCTCCCGGACGCTATCGTCATTACAAGGGCGGCGAGTATGAGGTGATCGGCACGGCTCGCCATTCGGAGACGGAAGAAGAATTCGTCGTCTATCGGGCGTTGTACGGTGAACGCGGCTTATGGATCCGGCCGGTCGCCCTGTTCAGCGAACCCGTGCTGGCGGACGGCCGTTCGCGTCCGCGGTTTGAGCGCATGGAAGAGCACCGTCCCGCCGAACCGGGATGACGGGCGCGCTTAAGTCTGCGCTCGACGGACCGATAAGGCCGGTAAGGAGCCGCAGCCCATGACCATCGTGCTCTCGGTCAACGGCGTCGTCGAAAGCTATCCCGTGCCACCGACCGGCCGAGCCGCTCGCGTGGCGGCGGTCGAAGCGCAGGGCGAGCGCGCCGCGCTCGCCGCGCGCACGGCGTACCAGGAGCACAGCCGGCAGGAAGCCAGCCCCAAACCGGCGCTGGTCGCTCGCGACCTCATGACCAGTCCGGTGATCACGCTGCCATCGGACGCGACGCTGGCGGACACCTGGTCGTTGATGCAGCGCAAAGGCATCCGCCACATCCCGGTGACCTCCCTGCACGGCACGCTGGTCGGTATGGTCTCGGACCGTGATCTTCTTCGTCACGCGCCCGAGCTCATCACCAGGGCGGATGCGGGGGCCGCTTCGCTCAAGCGGTTGGGGACCGTCATGGCCAACCGCGTGATCTCCGGCACTCCGACGACCGACCTCCGCGACGTGGCCCGCGTCATGCTCGATGAGCGGATTCACGCGCTCCCCATTCTGGACTCAAGCCGCCGCCCCATCGGTATCCTGACGGCGCGCGATCTGCTGCGAGGGATCGCCACCCACGGTCCACTCGAACTCTGGACCTAGTCCCTTTTCCTGGAAGGATATCGGCGAACCCCGGTGTCCGCGGCTCGGCTGCATCTTCCAGCACTTCAGCGCAGCCCCCCTCGAAAGTCTCTCCTCCTCTGTAGGGATAGGCAGGATTCCCGATCGGCTATAAGGTGAGTGCACAGCCAAGCCTCTCAGAGGATTGCGTGTCACTGATCGATGGATTGTTCAGCACGCCGGTCGCAGCGGGCTTTTCCGGCCTGATCCTCTTCGCTATCGGCCTGCTGATCAAGCGGCAGAAAGGCCGGCGCTGGATCCTCGCCCTGAGCCTCTTGCTCTACGTGCGGTACATGGTGTGGCGGCTGCTCTATACCCTCCCGACCGACGATGTCGGCGGGCTGATCCTCGGCGCCACGGTCTACCTGGCGGAGCTCTATGGGCTCTGCCAGTTCTGCTTCTTTACATACCAATCCTGGTCGCCGACCGAGCGCCGGCCGGCGCCGCTGACACGCTATCCCAGCGTCGACATCATGATCACGGTCGTCAATGAGCCGCTCTCGCTCCTGCGGCAGACGCTGATCGGCTGCCTGTCCCAGACCTATCCCAAAGACCGCTTCAAGGTCTATGTCCTGGACGATGGCCATCGCGCCGCCGCCAAGCGCCTCGCCGCGTCGCTGGGCTGCGGCTATCTCCGCCGGCCCGACCGGCCCCGCCATGCGAAAGCGGGGAATTTGAACCATGCGCTCCGGCTCACGAGCGGCGAGCTGGTGGCCGTCTTCGATGTGGATCACGTACCGGCTCGCACCTTCCTCCAGGAGACGGTCGGATTTTTTGATGACCCGCGGGTCGCCATCGTGCAAACGCCGCATCATTTTTATAATCCGGACATCTTCCAGCGAAATCTGCGGGTGGGAGAGCAGGTGAAAAACGAGCAGGCCCTGTTCTTCCGATCGTTGCAGGCCGGCCGCGACGCGCATAACAGTGCGTTCTTCGCCGGCAGCGGAGGTCTGTTTCGGCGCCGCCCGCTCGAAGAGATCGGCGGCTTTCAGACCCAGACAATCACGGAAGACATCCATACCAGCATGCAACTGCATGCCCGCGGCTATCGCTCCTGCTATTTGAACCGCGTGCTCTCCGCGGGGCTCATGCCGGAGACGTTCGAGGGCTATCTGAAACAGCGCAAGCGCTGGGCCATGGGGTGCATCCAAGTGCTGCTGCATGACAATCCGCTGTTCAAGCGGGGGCTCACGCTGCCGCAGCGGATCGACTACTTCGGGTCGATTTTTTATTTCTTCTTCGGCCTTCCCCGCCTGATCTGCCTGGTGGCGCCGCTGGCCAGTCTGTTGTTTCACACGCCGCTTCTTCGGGCGGATGTGGCGCCGCTCTCGATCTATTTCTTCTCCTTCTATCTGGCCGCCGCGCTGGCGATGCGGCCGGTGAGCCGCGGATCGCGTAACCCCTTCTGGTCGGACGTGTACGAGACCGCGATGTGTTTCGCGCTCAGCGCCGTGGCTGTGAAGGCGTTGGCCGCACCCCGGAAGGAGCGGCCGTTCGAAGTGACGCCCAAGGGCCAGCGCGTCACTAAGAGCACCGCGCACGAACTCTCCTTGGCCTGGCCGCATCTCGTCGTCTTCGGTTTGCTGATCGCCGGGCTGGTCTTGGGCTTCCGGCACCTGCGCCAGGGTTCGGCGGGCCCGGGGCTGCCCGTGAGCCTGCTCTGGGGTAGCGTGAACTTGCTACTACTCACCGTGGCGATGTTCGTCGCGTCCGAGCAAACGCAGGGCCGGCGGGCCTTCCGGCTCAACCGGGACTTTGCCAGCGAATTGTCCGTCGATGGAGGCACGGTCACCGCGCGTATTGTGAACCTGAACGACGAGGGCGCGGCCGTGGTGCTCGAGCGGCCGGTGTTCACGGCCAGCCCCTCCGTCGTCCTCCTGCTGACCTCGTCCCAGGGCACGCTCGTGCGGCTGACCGGACGGGTTGTCCGGCAAGAACGCCGGCCGACGGGCGACATCGACGCGGGACTCCAGTTCGTGGACGTCGATGATGCGACCAGGCAAGTCCTGATCGACAAGATCTTCGGCGATCCCGCCCCGTGGGAGACGAACGATCGCATTCAACCGGGCATCGGGAGCAGTCTCCGTTCGTTGGGCTATGCCCTGACAGTCCCTTGGCGCAGGTTCAGGTGGGAGCGGCGCCGGATGCTGCGCCTGCCCGGCCGCGGGTGGTGCCGATTGAATACGCACAGCCTCCTCCTGACCGGCACCGTCACCGACATGTCGTTCACCGGCGTGCGAGCCCTCTTCCCATGCGCGCCCACAGGCCCGCTGGCCGGCAGCCTCTTGGAACTGCCGCACGTCAGGCTCAAGGTGACCCCCCTCTCGATCCGGCGCGGGTGGCGCCGCACCGCCGTGCGGTTCCGAGTGGACAGCATCGAGCAAGGGGAACAGCGATGGCGCGAGCTGCATGAGAGCCGCTGGAGGCATCGGTGAACCTGTCCCGACCGGCTGTGGGGCGCGCTGCTGCAGATCAAATTCGCGAAGATGAAAGCGTTGCCGGTCGGCATCGCGCACCATGGACCGGACACGTTGGTCCGGTTCCAGGTCGATTACGTCCAAGAGGGGGAGCCACGATGGCGCGAGCTGCATCACGCCTATTGGCGGCACTTGTCCTGACGATCGTGCCGGCCGCCGGTCATCCCGGGGATGTCTTCACCGGATTTCAGATCGACAACAAGAGCCAATATTTCGGCTATCTGGGCGTCCGGACGCCGCTGCTCCGCACATCGGGCGGACCGGATCTTTTCCTCCAAGCCATGACGGCCGGGCTCGGGTATAGTTTCAAGAGCCAGGAGCGGCTGCTGGATGCCAATGTCCAATTTCTCGTGCCGGCGCTCGGCATCACGCAATCCGTGGGCGGGTGGACCTTTTCCGCGCTGGCCGGCCCGCAATTGCGGCGCATTGAGGAAGAACGGGCCAACGCGGCTGCTGCAATCAACCATCAGGTGGGCGCCTACGGGCAGGTGGAAGCGCTGTATTGGCATGAGAAAGGCAGCCTGCATCTGATCGGCTCCTACGCCGACCTCGACAATTTCTTCTGGAGCCGCCTGCGGGGCAAAGTGCTGGCCCATCGCTCCCAGAAAGGCTGCTGCACGACCTATGTCGGGTGGGATATCGCCGGCATGGGGAACGGCGAGTTTCGCGCGGTGCAGACCGGCCCGCTCGTCGAAGTGCCGATTGGGAAAGTGTTCTTTCTGGTGAAGGGCGGCTACCAGAACAGCTCGTCGTTCCACAACGGCGGCTATGGAGGCGTGGAGCTGTACTTCCCTTTTTGAATAGCTAATCCAGCCTGGTCCAGGTCTCGAACGTCGCCGCCTGCCCGACGCGGCGACCCTGCTCGTCGAGCACGTTCCAGACCGTCGCCGTTTCCACGAGAAACCGGCGTCCGGTCGCTGACACCCGGACGCCGCGGTACCGGTCGAAATAGCCCTGCGCCTCCACGAGACGCAACAGACGTGCTCGTTCTTCCCGCTCCATCGGTTCGGCGGTCAGGCGCGAGGGCAGACGCGTCAACGCTTCCCAGCTCAGCTCCCACAGGTCCAGGGCCGCCTGATTCCCATAGTTCAGAATCGGATCGTCTTCCAGTCCATGAGACACGACGACGTAGGGTGCCACAAAGAGACGGTGCGCCTGCTCCACGGGCGTTCCCTCGTCGGGAAGCAGCCATCGTCCGGTCCAGTGGTGAAAACTGCGGAGGAGCCGTTGAGACCAGGCGATGATGCGGGGCTCAGTCCAAATGGCATCGGTCACGCGCTTCACCCCGACGAGCGTGCCGCTGGGCAACGGATCGGCTCGCGCATGGGGTCCTGCTATCACGGGCAAGCAGAAAGCGCAAGGCCGGAGTCAGTGGCGGGGGGAATTGGTTTTCCTGACGTTGGGCCTCGGCAACAGTCGATATTCCACGAGCCGGCATCCGCAGAATGCCATCTGCCGCGTTTCCGTGGTCACACACACGATGATGGAGCGGCAGAAGAGGCATCCCGGCGATCTGGGATCGCGTTTGATCGTCCATCGGGGAATCGAAATGGCGTCGGAGTTGAGCATCGGTGCGTCCATCACGTCCCCTATCGGCCGGACGCGCGGAAATCTGAAGCCGGGGGCGCGCCCACCGCTCGTCCCTGGCATGCGGACGATGGTCTATGTATAATGGGCTCCCTTTCTGAGACGACGCTTTGATGCCGAGGAGTAGGCCATGGGCCGCACGTTATTTGACAAGATTTGGGATGCTCATGTCGTCCGCGCCGAGCCGGACGGCACCACATTGCTCTATATCGACCGCCAGCTCGTCCACGAAGTGACGTCCCCCCAGGCTTTTGAAGGCCTCAAGGTGGCGGGACGCCGCCCGCGCCGCCCCGCCGCGACCCTGGCGGTGCCGGACCACAATGTGCCGACCACCGATCGCCGATTCGGCATCGCCGATCCGATCAGCGCCAAGCAGATCCAGACCCTGGAAGACAATTGCCGGGAGTTCGGCATCGCGCTGTTCGGCATGGACGATCCGCGGCAAGGGATCGTGCATGTCATCGGCCCCGAGCAGGGTTTCACGCTGCCGGGCACGACGATCGTCTGCGGCGACTCGCACACTGCGACGCACGGCGCGTTCGGCGCCTTGGCTTTCGGCATCGGCACGAGCGAAGTGGAACACGTCCTGGCGACGCAATGTCTGGTGCAGAAGCGGCCGAAGACGATGGAGATCCGCGTCGAAGGGACCCTGTCCGATCGCTGTTCGGCGAAAGACGTCATCCTCGCCATCATCGGCAAAATCGGAACCGCGGGCGGGACGGGCTACGTCATCGAATACACCGGCCCGGTGATCCGCGCCTTGAGCATGGAAGGGCGCATGACACTCTGCAACATGTCGATCGAGGCGGGGGCGCGCGCCGGCATGGTGGCGCCCGATGACAAAACGTTTGCCTATCTGCGCGACCGCCCGCTGGCCCCGAAGGGCGCCTTGTACGAACAGGCCGTGCGGGCGTGGCGCGGGCTTCAGACGGATCCCGACGCGCGTTACGATGCCACCGTGGTGGTGCGCGCCGAGCAGATCGCGCCGCAAGTCAGCTGGGGCACCAGCCCCGGGATGGTCACCGGCGTGGACCAAAAGGTGCCGGACCCGCGCGCGATGGCGGACGAGAAAGAGCGGCGGGCGACGGAGCGGGCCCTGGCGTACATGGGGCTGGAACCGAACATGCCGATCACCGACATCAAGATCGACAAGGTCTTCATCGGCTCCTGCACCAATTCGCGCATCGAGGATCTGCGGCTTGCCGCCGAGTTCGCCAAGGGCCGGAAGGTCGCGAAGACCGTGCATGCCATGGTGGTGCCCGGTTCCGGACTCGTCAAAGCGCAGGCGGAGGCCGAAGGGTTGGATCGAATCTTTCGCGAAGCGGGATTTGAATGGCGCGAGCCGGGTTGCAGCATGTGTCTCGCCATGAACGCCGACGTGCTCCAACCCGGGGAACGATGCGCGTCGACCAGCAACCGGAACTTCGAGGGGCGCCAAGGCGCAGGCGGGCGCACGCATCTCGTCTCGCCGGCCATGGCCGTCGCCGCCGCCGTCGAGGGACATTTCGTCGATATCAGGCATTGGCCATAACGAATTGCCGATTGGGTCATTGAGTCATTCGCCCAATGAAACACTCGTCAATGAGGCAATGAAGAAAGAGGACGGTTGTATGCAGCCCTTCACCACACTCACCGGCCTGGTCGCCCCGCTCGACCGTGTCAACGTGGACACGGATCAGATCATCCCGAAACAGTTTTTGAAGACGATCAAGCGCACGGGGCTGCGGGAAGGCCTGTTCTTCGATTGGCGGAAAAGGAAGGACGGCTCGCCGGACCCGGACTTTTTTCTCAATCAGCCGCGCTATCAGGGAGCGTCGATCTTGTTGGCGCGCGACAATTTCGGCTGCGGGTCGTCACGCGAGCACGCGCCCTGGGCCTTGCTGGATCAAGGGTTCCGCTGCATCATCGCGCCGAGCTTCGCCGACATCTTCTACAACAACTGCTTTCAGAACGGCATTCTTCCCGTGGTCCTCAAGGGTGACGAAGTCGCCGCCTTGTTCACGGAGGCCGCGACGCCGGGCTATCAGCTCACCGTAGACCTGGCACAGCAGACCGTGACGACGCCGAGCGGCGCAGGGTACCGCTTCGACATCGACCCCTTCCGCAAGGATTGTCTCTACCGGGGGTTGGACGCCATCGGACTCACGCTGCAACACGAAGCCGCCATCGCAGCCTACGAAGCCCGCCGCAAGGCGGAAGCCCCGTGGCTGTTTGCCGATGTGCGGGACTGAGAGGGGACCTCGCCGGTGAACTGGTCCACGGTGCTCTTGCCGGTTTCCTGGCTGTGGCGGCCGAAGCTGTTCGTGACGCTCATCTTCTTCATCGGCGCCGCGTATGGACTGATCGCGTTCAATTACAGTTACTCCGAAGGGAACCGCGCCGGCTATATCCAGAAATTTTCCAAAAAAGGCTGGATCTGCAAGACACATGAGGGCGAACTGGCCATGACGACGGTCCCCGGCGTGGCGCCGGTGCTCTGGTCCTTTACCGTGTGGGACGACCGGGTGGCCGACGAGCTCTCCCGCGTCATGGGCAAGCGCGTCATCCTCCATTACAAGGAATACCGCTACCTGCCGACGAGCTGCTTCGGCGACACCGCTTACTTCGTGGATCGGGTGGACGTGCAGGAATAACGCGCCGGCCCGGTTGTTACAGCCATCCGCGCCGCCGAAAGCCGACCAACATCGCCGCGGCCACGAGTCCCATCAAGGCGAGCACGACCGGATAGCCCCAGGGCCACCTCAACTCCGGCATGTACTCGAAGTTCATCCCGTAGATGCTGGCGATGAAACTGAGCGGCATGAAGATCGTCGTGATCACGGTCAGCACCCGCATGACGGCATTGAGCCGGTAGCTCACGCTCGACAAATAGATATCCAGGCTCGCCGCGACGATCTCACGCAGGGTCTCGATCGTGTCCACGATCTGGATGACGTGGTCATAGACATCGCGGAAGAACAGTTTGGTCGTCTCCTGCAGCCAGGGTCCCTCGGCCCGTGACAGGCTGTTCAGCGCTTCACGGAGCGGCCAGACGGCGCGGCGCACGAACAGCAATTGCCGCTTGAGGGAATGGATGTCCCTCAGCGTGTCCGGCTCGGGATTCTCGACCACCCGTTCCTGAATCGTTTCAATCTTCTCGCCGAGCGCTTCGACGACGGCGAAGTATTGATCGACCACGGCGTCGACGAGCGTGTAGAGCAGATAATCGGCCCCATTCTGGCGGAGCCGGCCCTTGCCGCCGCGCAGTCGCTCGCGGACGGAGTCAAAGACATCCGAGCCGTTCTCTTGAAACGACAGCACGACATTGCGGCCGAGCACGAAGCTGACCTGCTCCACAGCGACGTCGCCGCGGCCGTTGATCGTCAACATTTTGAGCACGAGAAACAGATGGCGCTCGTAGTCGTCCAGCTTGGGACGTTGATCGGTATTCGCGATGTCCTCGAGCAGCAGGGGATGCAGCGAAAACTGCTTGCCGAGCGTCTCCAGCACGTCCAATTTGTGGACGCCGCCGACATTGACCCAGATGATGGATTCATCCGACGGTGTCGGCAGCTCCGCCGGCAGAGCCGTCACCCGTTCTTCGCAATAGCCGCCGGTGTAATTAAAGAGGGTAATCGAAACCGCATCGGCCTTGCGCTCGCCGATGTGCACTAACGTGCCGGGCGGCAGCCCCGTTTTCTTGGAACGCTTTTGGACGAGCTTCATGCGCGCAGCTTGTACGCAGATTTCGCAGAGAGGTCAAGGGCGGCAGGAGCCCTGCTTTTCATCCGGCCCCGGGCCTTGTTAGTCTGGTGCTATGGATTGGCGTCACGAGCATACGGTGCTGTTGGAAGCGATCCGCGTCGCCGGACTGCAGGCGCTGAAGCTCAACGCCGAGGGATTCGAGGTCCGCACGAAAGCGGACCGCTCGCCGGTGACGTCCGCCGATCTGGCGGTCAACGAGCTTCTTCGCGACCGGTTGCTGGCGGCTTTTCCGCACGACGGCTGGCTGTCGGAGGAATCGCCCGACAACGAGGGGCGCCTCTCCAAATCCCGCGTGTGGCTGGTGGATCCGATCGACGGGACCAAAGCCTTCATCCGGAAGGAGCCGGACTACTGCATCGCCGTGGCGTTGGTGGAGGCAGGCCAGCCCGTCGTCGCGGCGGTCTATAACCCCTCCACCGACGAGCTGTTTTCCGCGCTACGCGGAAGCGGCCTGCTCTTGAACGATCGGCCGATCACCGGAAGCGCCGTCCCGGCCGATTCGGATCGACCCGTGATGGCGCTCAGCCCGTGGGAGCAGCGGATGGGGCGGTTTCAAGCCTTGGCCGGGCACATCACCAGCCGGCCCCTGCGCTCCATCGCGTGGGCGATGGCGCTCGCTGCGGCGGGACGCATCCAAGCTGTCGCGACCTGCGAGCCGGAGCATGAGTGGGACGTCGCCGCCGGCGCACTGCTCGTCACGGAAGCGGGCGGAAGCGCGCATGACGGCGCAGGCGGTGTCCTGCGCTTCAATCGGCCGACGCCCCGCTATCGCGGCCTCGTGGCGCTGAGCCGGACCTGCCCGCCGGCGCTCGCGCGTCATCTCCGGGGCCTGTGCCCGAACCAGTGAGGAGACTCCCATGCACATCGGCGTGTTAGGGGTGGGCTTGCTCGGCGGAGCGATCGCCGGACGCCTGCAGGCCTCCGGTCATACGGTCCTCGCCTACAATCGGACGGCCGCCAAAGCTGAACCCTTGCGCTCCGCGGGCGTCGAGGTGGCGGCCACGGCCGCCGACGTGATTCGCCGGGCGGATTGTACGTTGCTGCTCCTGGCCGATACCGAGGCCATTCGGTCCGTCGTGCTGAGGGACGAGTGCCGCGCGGTGCTCGCCGGGCAGACGATCATCCAAATGGGCACGATCGGTCCAGAGGAGAGCCGCGATCTCCATGGGGCGATCACCGGCACGGGCGGCGAGTATCTCGAGGCGCCTGTCTTGGGCAGTCTGGCCGAAGCCAAAGGCGGCACGCTGCTCATCATGGTCGGAGGCACGCGGGAGCAATTCGCGCGCTGGCTGCCGCTGTTCCGCACCCTGTCGCCCGAGCCGCGCCTCATCGGCACGGTGGGTCAGGCGGCCGCGCTCAAACTGGCCCTCAACCAATTGATCGCCGCGGAAATCAGCGCCTTTTCGCTCAGCGTGGGCCTCGTCCGGCGCGCGCACGTTCCGCTGGAGACGTTCATGTCGATCTTGAAGGCGAGCGCCCTGTTCGCCCCGACCTTCGAGAAAAAACTGCCTCGTCTGAAAGACCGCCACTATGCCGAGCCCAATTTCTCCACCAGACATCTGCTCAAGGACGTCGATCTGGTTCTGGCGGAAGCCGAACGCCGGGGTCTCCGCACGGACGGCCTCGTCGGCGTGCGGCGCCTGCTCGAGCAGGCCGTGGCGCAGGGACTCGCGGAGCTGGACTATTCGGCGCTCTACGAGGAGATCGATCCGAAGGAGTGATGACCTGCTCAGGGGGCCGGGGGCGTGCCGCTGAGGGTTGAGACGGAGGTCTTCTTCGAGAGGTGGAACGTTCCGCCCTTTTGGGCGGGGGCCTGGTCGGTACCGATCCGGATATACCACCACCGCCCTTCCCCTTCGCTGTAGTCCGGTGACAGCGTGACGACGAACCCGCCTTCGCGATCGTTCTCTTGCTGGTACCACTTGCCGACCCAGGTGTGGTCGGTCAACCGGGTGGTCTCGAATCGACCGTCCTTCCAGGCATAGGTACCGCTCCCCTCCCCGTCGAGCCGCAGTGTGATCACGGCCCCATCCTCGTACTGCCATTCCCCGGCCAACACGGAACGGTCGCCATCGGCTTCGCTCACCTGACTGGGCAGCGGATGCACCACCGCCTGCTGCGTGCAGGCGGCCGAGGTCATCAGCACGATGAAGGAAAACCGCAAGAGCAAAGGGGTCGTTCGAGGCATCAGTGTTTTTAACACGTGGTCGGCCGTCTGGCAAGTGACGCGGTCGGAGGAGAAGCCGGCGACTCGGTCGATCCCCGTCCCGCAGGCCACTCACGGAAGCTCACCGGCCGGCGAAACACCAGCTCCAGCAGATCGGCCCGGTTCTTGGCGGCCCAGGTTTCGAGTGCCGCATCGCCGGATACGCGCAAGCCGATGGCGATGGTCTTGCCGAGTCGCACTTCGACGGTCTCGACGACGGAGAAATGCGTGCGGTCCAACGCATCCGCCACGCGCAGGAGGGCCGAGAGGATTCGAATGGTCCGCTTGTGGCGAACGGACAGCGCGGCGTAGGACGCATGCTTGCGCTGCGGCAAGGCCCGCCGATGGTATCGCGCGATGTTCGCGATGATGTCGATTTCCTGTTCGGTGAATCCCGTCAACTCGCCGTGCTTGATGACATAGTAGCTATGTTTGTGGTGCTGCCGGGAATTGATGAGATAGCCGGCGTCGTGCAGCATGGCCGCGTACTCGAGCCAGGCTCGTTCCGCCTCGCCGAGCCCATGCAGCCGCTGTGTGCGGTCGAACAGCCGCAGGGCCAGGCTGGCGACATGGAGCGAGTGGACTTCCGGCACCTGACAGCGCCGCGCCAAGGCCAGCACGCTGCGGCGGCGGACGTCGGGAATGTCGTGTTCCGCCCGGAGATGATCGCGATGCCGTTCGATGAAATCGTAAATCAGGCCTTCACGAATCGCCTTCTCGCAAATGACCAAGTGGTCGGCATGCGCCAACTCCAACAGGCGTCGCAGCACGACGGTCGCCGGCAGCAACGTATCGGCCCGTTTCGCGTCCAGGCCGGGAATGGCGAGCCGCGCGCGGGTCGTCGCTCGAGCGAGCAGCGTTTCGACCTCGCAGACCTCCTTTTGACTCACCGTGGCAAGATTGAGCTGCGCGGGCGGCTTGCCCGTGCGCCGCAGATGGATGATCTCCGCCAGATTGCCGGCCATGCCCGAGGTGGCGATCACAGCCGCAAACTGCTTCACCGGCCAGGCGTCTAGTGTGCGTTGCAGCTGCCGCACTACCTCTTCTTCCAGTTGCTGCATCATGGCGGGGGACGGCGGCGTGCGGGTGAGATACCGCTCGCCCATCCGGATGGCGCCCAATTTCAGACTGGCGGCGTGCAGCAGCTTCTGCCGCGTGCCGACCATGACTTCGACCGATCCTCCGCCCACGTCGACGGCCAGGACCGGTTCATCGGGCAGGGCCATGCCGTGTTGCACACCCAAGAAGATCAGCCGCGCTTCTTCCAGTCCGCTGATCACGCGCACCGCGAGCCCGATCTGCTCGGCGACGGCGGCGACAAAGGCGCCCCCGTTCCGCGCTTCGCGCACCGCGCTGGTCGCCACGGCGTCGATCCGCTCGAAGCCCTTGTTCCGCGCCAAGGTGACCAACGCACGCAGGACGTCGAGCCCCCTCGCCACCGCCTCCGGCGAGAGATGGCGGGCGGCAAAGGCTCCGCCTCCGAGCCGGCACAGATCTTTGTATCGATCGACGATCTGATAGCTGCCGTCCGGCCGGACCTCGGCCAGCACCATGTGGATGGAATTCGTGCCAATGTCGATGACGGCGAATTTGGACATGGCGGCGTGGGTGAGCCTGTTCCCGCGTCCCTCGCGGACGCGGTGAGAAAGGCTGACCGCGACTCTGTAGAACCTCTCAGCCGAGCCGCTCGATTCGTCGGCTGGCCTGCTCGAGGTCCTGTGCGGTCTTGGCGAAACAGAATCGAAGATAGCGATGGCCGTCCGGTCGTTCGAAGAAGGCCTCGCCCGGCACTCCTGCCACGCCCGTCCGCTCCAACAGGTACAGGGCGCGATCACGACCCGTTTTGCCGGGCAGCCGCCCGACATCGGCCAGCACGTAATAGGCGCCTTGCGGCACACAGGGTGGCAGGCCGGCCTTTTCCAGCGCGCGGCAGAAGCGGTCCCGTTTCTGTTGATAATCCCTGGCAAGGCCGGCATAGAAGGCCTCGGGCAGTTCTCGGATGCCGGCGGCCACGCCGTATTGCAAGGGTGTGGGAGCGCACACATACAGGACGTCGCTCATGGCGCCGATGGCCTTGGCCCATCCTGCCTCGGCCACGCTGTAACCGATACGCCATCCCGTGATGCTGAAGGTCTTGGAATAGCCGCCGATGGTGACGGTGCGGGCCGCCATGCCGGGAAGAGCCGCCATGCTGACGTGCTCGCGGCCGTCAAAGACGAAATATTCATAGATCTCGTCCGTGATGACCAGGAGATCGCGCCGGCACGCCAGGTCCGCGATGCGCTCCAGCTCCGCTCGGGCAAAGACCTTCCCGGAAGGATTCCCCGGCGAGTTCACGACCACCGCCTTGGTGCGCGGTGACACCGCGTCTTCCAGCGCTTGCCAATCGATCGTCCAATCCGGAGCCCGCATCGCCACGCAACGCGGCACCCCGTCCACGGCCAGAATGGCCTGCACATGGTAGGCATAGAACGGCTCGAAGAGCATCACTTCGTCGCCCGGATTGAGCAGCGCCATGCAGACGGCCTGGAAGGCGCCGGTCGCACCGGCGCTGACGGTGATGTCGGTCTCGGGATTCGCCGCGAGGCGGTTGTCGCGCGCCAGCTTGGCGGCGATGGCCTGGCGCAACTCCGCAATGCCATCGAACCGCGCGTACATATTGTGCCCCGCGTCCATCGCCTGTTTTGCGGCTTGGATGACGACGGGTGGCACCGGCGTATCGCACACGCCTTGCGACATATTGATCCCGCCGACCTTCGCGCAGGCCAGAGTCATGGCTCGAATTTCGGATTGCGCCAACTGCTGCGTGCGGACACTCGGATGATGGTGCTGCATGACTCCTCGCCGGGGTGACCGCCTGCGGCTCCGACAATAGCGAGCCGCCCGGGCGTCGCCCGCAGGCTTGTGCGACCTCGACAGGCGACAGCTTCCCTTGTCGCAAATGCATCCCGGGAGGTCAAGAGGGAGCGCACAATACTCCGGCGCGCGCCTGTCCCGTCCTGGTGATCGGCCTGCGGCGAATATCCTTGTTGTTACCTAGTAGCAACGGGGTATAATCGCCGCCATGTGCCATCGCGTTATGACCGGTTCCTCCCGGCCATCCACCCTGTCCCGCCTTCGAGGTACTCCGATCAGGGAATGCGAAGAGCCGGCACGGCCAGTATGCTTTCCCCAAGAGGAGCGCCAGTAGACCATGGATGCCAGCCGAGGCGACAAACCGACCGCTGCGGGGGACACTGTGGAAAAAGATCGCCGGGGACGCCGGATCGCGTTGTCCTGCCGGCTGTTTTTCTTCGGGGACGATGAGTTTGAAGGGGAAGGGCGAATCCTCGATATCTCGACGCATGGATGCAAAGCCGCCTCGACGGTGCCGATGAAGGCGGGCACGACGCTGCGGCTCTCGCTGTTTCTGCCGGATCATAAATGGCCCCTTCGAGTGGATCAGGCCATTGTGCGTTGGGTGGCCGGAGCGGAATTCGGGCTGGAGTTTGCGACGATCCGGCTGGCGCAGCGGGAACGGCTCAGAGCGCTGGTGATGAAGACCAGATGACTGGTTATCTCGTGGCAGCCTTGCGTGGGGCGCGAGGCGGCGAAACGGGACGCGACTCAGCCGCCTTGCCCGATGCCGCCGGTTTCTTCCCTGCCGCGCGAAACGCGTCGTAGTAGCGCAGCACCTTCCGGACATACAGCCGGGTCTCCCGGATGTGCGGCAGTCGCCCGCCCTTCACCCGATGCACGCCGGCATTGTACGCCGCCAGCGCCAACGTCAGATCTCCTTCGTAGAGCGTGAGCAGGTGACGGAGTTGCTTCGCGCCGCCGCGCACATTCTGGATTGGGTCGTAAATGTCCGCAATCCGTAACATCGCCGCCGTATCGGGTGTCAACTGCATGAGTCCGACCGCCCCCTTTCGGGACACCACGTGCGGCCGAAAGTCCGACTCGACCTTGATGACCGCGCGCAGGAGCGCCGGATCGAGCCGGTAGCGTGTGGCGTAGAAGGCAATGGCCTGACGGATCTCTTGCTTACTGTACCGCGGACGGCCCTCATAATCCGATTTCGTGGGCAGCGGCGTGACCAGCACGATGGCGCCGGCCGTCAATACGAGACACACGCCTCGCCGCAACCAGCGCGTCCAGGGGGCATGTCTTGGAGAAGTGGACTTGTCCACGGTGCGGCCCGCGGGTCTGAGACGGCGACGGGCCGCTGGATACTCCCTCAAGAGCCGTGCCGCTGAGGCGCATGCTAACCCCCTGTAGAACCTGGTCGAGTCACCTGTTCTAATCTACGCCTGGGCCGCCAGCGAACATCGTGGCCAATTTTTGCCATCGACTGGGACGCCGGCCATGAATCTTGCGCACCGCGTCAGGGCTTTCCCCACAATGTTTCCAGTCGCTGTGCCCTCCCGCAATTGAATTTGTAGAACTTATAGCGAATCGGATTCTTCTTATAGAAATCCTGATGCTCCTCTTCGGCCGGATAGAACTGCGTGGCCTTCACGATCTGCGTCACAATCGGCTCCGTGAACCGTCCCGACCGTTCGAGATCCTGCTTCGACGCTTCGGCCAACTCTTTTTCCTGCTCGGTGCCATAAAAGACCACGGCCCGATACTGGCTGCCGTGATCACAGAACTGCGCGTTCGGCGTGACGGGATCGATATTGCGCCAAAACGTGTCCAGCAATTTCTCGTAGCGGACTTTTGACGGGTCATACGTCACTTCGACGGATTCCGCGTGGCCCGTCCGGCCGGCCGAGACCTGCTCGTAATTGGGATTCGGCACGTGGCCGCCCATGTAGCCCGAGACGACCTGCACCACGCCGTCGACCTTTTCGAAGACCTCTTCCATGCACCAGAAACAGCCGCCGGCAAAGTACGCTTTGGCTGGAGCGACGGCGTCTCCTTGGCGAGCGGACGACAGCCACCCGATCAACAGGCCGAACAATAGGAAACTGATGAGCGTTCGGAGTTGCTGCGTGAGCATGACATCTCCTCCTCTCCGAAGTCGCGTACAGCGTGAGAAGCTTACATCCTACTACGAGACTCTTCCGGAGTCGGATGCGGGTGTCTAGGTCACAGAGGAGAGCCTCCCGAGGTGCTCGTCACCGACATCGCTCCGTTGGACAGCTCGCCCTTCGAGCAGCGGCTTCGAGTCAGCCTCCGGATCCGCAATCCGAACGACTACGAGCTGCAGGTGACTGGGGTGGATGTCCGGCTGGAATTCAACGGCAAGCGGCTGGCCCGTGGCTTGAGCAACAAGGAGTTCACCGTGCCGCGCTTGGGAGAACCGGTGGTGATACGAGCGACTTGTCTGGCATCGCCTCCCCGCCGTAAGAGGCTCAAATCCGCACGTCGCCGTAGCCGTCGCTTGCATCACGCCGTGCATGCCGGTGATGCCCGGCCATCTGTTTCATGATCAGATCGATGGCTTCCTCCGGCGAGGCGGCCGCGGAGACGAGCTTCTTGCCGAGCTTGCGAAAGAACGCCACCTCGGCAGGGCTCGCTTCCACGAGAATCACCGGCTTCCCCGCCTTGACAGCCAGCGCCACTTCTGAGACGGTCCCTGATCCACTCAGCCCGCAGGCGACGACGACATGGCTCGTGAGGACGTTGATGTTGTTCCGGCCGCTCCCCATTTCGGTGATGATCGGCACGTCCACATGGCGGGAGACCTTATCCTTGACCGTCGGCAGCACGCCGATGGTCAAGCTGCCTCCCACCCGTTTCGCGCCTTCGCAGGCCGCATCCATCACCCCGACATCGCGGCCGCCGGTGAGGACCACCCAGCCACGCCGCGCGGCCAATTCCCCCAACAGGCGGGCGTTGTCCAAGTCTTTCCGTTTCGCCTTGGCCGGCCCCATCACGCCCACGACAAACCGCATCATTCCTCCACGCTGATTTCCGATCGTCAAAAACGCGAGGCGGCTAACGTGACATCGGCATGGGCCCAGGCCGACTTGAATCGTTGATCGGCCGCCTCCGCCTCGTCCGCTTTTCCCTGCGCGCGCAGACTTTGCGCTAGCCCGAACAGTGCCCAGCCGTTATGGGGATTCTTGGACAAGTCGGCTCGGTACACGGCTTCGGCTTCGGCGGGCTGTCCGGCGAGCAAAAGGGCCGCACCCAGATAATGGCGAACCGGCAGAGGCCAGTAGGGCGGCTCCGTGTACGGAAGAGCGTCTTCCAGTGTGGCGGCCTCTTTGAAGAACTTGATCGCATCCCCATATTTGTGACGCCGCACGGCGATCTCACCGGCGAGCAGACGCTCGGCGATCTTGAGCAAGGCCCGCTCCGTCTTCTGCTCCCGCGTCTTGTGACGGCCGAGACGTTTCGCCAGCGCAGCCAAGGCTGCATGCTCGCCTTCCGCGCCGGGCAGCCGGCCGGTCGCCGCCAAGGCCAGCCCCCGTCCCAGCCGCCACATGCCGTCGAGCAGAGACAAGCCCTTGGGCGGAGGCGGCTCCCGCAGGAGCGCGTCCCACTGCCCAAAGCGGATCATCGAATAGATGGGCGTCGGGAGATACAGTTCCTTCCACGAATCCTTGCGCGCCTCGTCTACTGAAATGGTCGCCGCGAGCCCGCGCGCGGCCTTCATTGCCTCCGCCTGCCGGCCTTCCATCGCCAGCGCGGCCCACAGAAAATGCAGATTATGCGTGTAGTAACCGGACGGATAGATCCCCGTGATGGGCCGGTCGGCGAGGTATTCCCGATCCACATGGGCCGCATGGGCGTTGCGCTCGGCCGCCTCGTGATACTGGCCGAGTCTCATATAAATATGCGCGGGCATATGGACGAGATGCCCGGCGCCCGGCATCAACGCCGGCAGGCGTTCCGCGCAGGGCAGCGCCCGCTCCGGCGCGGGGGAAGCCTCGACGGCGTGGATGTAGAAGTGGCAGGCGCCCGGATGGTCGGGATGGCGGGCGAGGACTGTTTCCAATGCCGTCACGATTTCTTCTGTCCCGGCTTTGGGCTTCCCCTCCGAGGTCCACAAATCCCAGGGATGCAAGTCCATCAACGCCTCGGCGAACAGCGTTCCCGCATCAGGGTCCTCGGGAAACTGCCGCCAGTGGGTGCGCATGGCGTCCGCGTAGGCTTTGTCCAGCGCGCTGCGCGATCCCCCCTTGGCGTTGTAGCGCTTGGAGAGGGCCTCAATGTACCCGCGCTCGGCCGGCGTCACCCGCTCGCGCAGCGCGCGGGCTTTCTGGACCATGTCCCACGCCCGCCGCTCGGCTTGCTTGTCCATCGGAGCGTTGATGTTCGGCCCCAGGGCCAGCGCCACCCCCCAATAGGCCATCGCCGCGCCGGAATCGAGCCGAGCGGCCTCTTCAAACGACCGGATCGCTTCTTCATGGTTGAACCCGTACGTGAGGCGCAGACCTTGATCGAAATACTGCTGCGCCTGGTCGGACGTCGTCGTGATGGCGTGATGCAGCGAGCCGAGGTTGCCGAAGAGAGGAACGGGCGCAGGCGGTTCCACCGCGGAATAGGCCGGCCCGGCGCTGAGCCCAGTTACGCCGAAGACCACGCCCGCCACACACCAGGCCAGACAGCCATGCACGGCGACGCAGAGGGCCCGGGGCGGATCGGACTGACAGGGAGATTGTGAGGAGGACGCGATGCTCACGGATCGGGTCGCGCGCCGGCGAGCGGCTACAAACTGAGCGATGAGGGTTTGGCGCCGTCCTTCCGTATGGCCGGCTTCTCCTTCAGACCCGGCTTCTCACGAACGGTCCGGTGCCGCTTACTCGGACCCGAGGCCACTCCGGACGGCAACGAGGCCAAGGCACCCTGCTCCAAATCTTTGCCGAGGTAGAGCAAGACCTGCTGCTGAGAGATCACGAGCGATTTGAGCTCTTGGATCTGCGCGGCCAACCGGGCGATATCCTGTTGCTGCGTGAGCAGATAGCCCCGCAATTCGGCGATTTCCTCCGCCTGCACAGTGGCCGGAGAAGCCGCTGCCTGCCGGAGTGCTCCTTCTTGACCGTTCTGGCGCGCGGACGTCGGCTCGGCCGACCGTCGCGGCTTGGGCGCTTCCGCCGGTGGCTCGGAATGTTCGACCAGGCTGGAAAGGGCTTCCCTTCCCAGATCGTCGTAGTGGTGCGGCTCTGACTCGATGGCGCGCGAAGTCCACGCAGCCCTTGGAATCCGCGAGAACAAGTCAGCCACGCCGCGGATGCAGGCGGCCCCGCCCTCGACCATCGCCTGCATGAACGAGCGTTGAGCTGGCCGGGCAGCGGACAATTGCTCAGGCGTGGGAATGCGATGGATCAGATTGATCGGCTGGTCGCTGAACCGCCGCGACATACACCACCTCCTCGATGGGATGGGCCTCCCTCCGCCCGCCACGACTTGGTGGACCGTGCGCAAGCGCTGGTAAGAGGGATGTCCGAGGAACCACACGAAGCGGGACCCTCAGTCTCTACTCCTGCCCAGCGGAAGAGTCAATGTTTTTCATCGGATGCGGTGCTTGGGCGCCGGCGACAGGGCGGTTAAAAGCAGGTCGCGCTCGAAAAGTGAAATTCGGGTAACGCGACGGCGGGCACCAGCATCTTGCCGGTCTCCGAGGTGACGGCTTCCAAGGGCACGGTCCAGGCGTCCACATGCTGGAAGGCTCTCAGGGGACTCTCGTGGAACCGGAAGTTCTTGACCGCACCGACGATTTCTCCCTTTTCAATCAGGAAGGTCCCATCCCGCGTCATGCCGGTCAACGTCAGGTCGGTCGGATTCACCGTGCGGATGTACCAGAAGTTGGTCACGAGAATGGCGCGGTCCGCCTGCTTGACGACATCCTGCACGCGATCGCGCGCCGCGCCCCCAAGGGAGAGCGCCGGAGCTTCCAATGTCGGAATCGTCCTGAGGCCGTGCGCGGCCGCGGTGTAGCGATCGTACGCAAGCTGCCGCAGGGCGCCGCGATCGATCCACACCGCCGCTTCGCTCGGCAAGCCTTCCGACGTAAAACCGACGCCGAACAAATCCGCATGCCCGGGCAGATTCTGGAGCGTGATCCGTTCGTCCACGATGCGCTGTCCCAGCCGCCTGGCAAAGGGGCTCGTGCCCTTGTCATACGATTTGGCATCGAGCGACCAGAGAATACCGTTCCACAATCCCGCCACGGCGGCCGGTTCCAGAATGACCGGGTAGCGGCCGGGCGCCAGCTCCCTCGTCTCCCGGCCGAGCTTGGCCTTATGAATCGCCGCCAGCGTCCGCTCCTGTATTTTCAAGTGGTCGATCGACCGATGGGCGGCGGCGCTCCATCCGGTCGCGTCGCCCGCCTGGACCGTCACGCTGAAGCGGGCATCGGTGCGTTCCTCGTAAGCGAACAGGTGAGTGCTCGCGGCCACGCCGACGGAGGCCGTGGAGGACGTCACGATGCCGGCCGCCATCATGTTTTCCATCCGGCAGTGGCCGATGGCTTCGTTGGCGTATTCCAGCCTGCGCGCCGGCCCGGCTGCGGCGGTTTCGGGCCGCACCGTCGGCCGCGCGGGAAACGCCACGGGCGGAGGGGGCGGCAGGTACTCCGGGTCCTCCGGCGAGAGGCGCGCAATGCGCTCGGCGCGGGCCAGTGTCTCCTGGATCGCGCCGGCGGTGAAGTCGGTGGTGCTGGCCGTGCCGCGTTTCCGCCCGAATGCCACCGTGACGGTCATCGTGCCACGCCTGGTATTGACGTTTTGGATGATTTGATTGTTGGCGAACCGCGTGGTGCCGACATGCTGGTCGTGCAGCGCCACGACCGTGTCGTCGCCGCTCGACCGCGAGAGGACCAGCTCGGCAAGAAAGGCAAACTCGTCGCGGCCGGTCATCTTCGGCCAAGCCTTGACGTTCGCCACGCTGGTCATCGTCCTTCCCCTTGCATGACCTGTACGTTCCGGAAGCGGGCATGGGAGGCCGGATGCGACATCCAGCCGGCTTGCCCCGGTTGCCCTTTCCCACACGTAATGAAGCCGTAGCGCCGCCGGTGCGCCCGATCGGCCACACCGTCGCAGCTGTTCCAGAATTCCGGCGTGATCCCGTGATAGATGACATCGCGCAGCATGTGGGTGCGCTTGCCGCGCTCGATGAGCCAGAACGCGTCGCCGCCGAACTGAAAGTTGTACCGCCGCTGGTCGATGCTGTAGGAGCCGTGGCCTTCGATGTAGATGCCGCGCGTCACGTCGCCGATCAGTTGTTCGAGCGTGGCGGAGCCGGGCTCCAAGCCGATATTGGCGATGCGCACGATGGGGACCGCTCCCCAGCCGTCGGCGCGGTTGGACCCGCGCGACCGTTCCTCGCCGATCTTCGGCGCCACTTCGCGATTGGTGCAATAGCCGACGAAGAGTCCTGCACGGACGATGTCCCACTTTTGGCAGGCCACGCCGTCGTCGTCGTAGCCGGTCGCGGCCAATGTCTCAGGCTCGGTGTTGTCCGCCATGAGGTTGACATGGGGAGACCCGTAACGGAAGGTGCCTCGCTTATCGGGGGTGAGAAAACTGGTCCCGGCATAATTCGCTTCATAGCCCAGCGCGCGGTCGAGCTCGCTCGGATGGCCGCAGGATTCGTGCATGGTGAGGGAGAGATGTTCGGGGTCGAGTACCAGATCGTAGACGCCGGGGACGACGAGGGGAGACCGGACCTTCTCCACCGCCTGCTCGGCGACGCGGGCCGCCTCGCGGACGAAATCGGCGGCTTCGATCAGCTCATAGCCGGTGCGCAGATGCGGCGTATTGAAGCTCCGGGACGCGAACCGGCCCTCGTACAACGCCGTCGCGGTGCACTCCCCTTGTCCGGCGACGAGGTCGAATTCCAGATGCGACCCTTCCGTAGACACAAATAATTTTCGATCCTGGCGGGCCCACAGCGCTGCGCTGCTGCGCGCGACTCCGGCCTGCCGATGCAGGGCTTCCATGGTGCTGAGCAGCAGGTCGGCTTTCTTCTCCAGCGGCACGCTGAACGGATCGATGCGGCAGGCGGTGACGACGCGGTCCCGGTGGACCGGTTCCGGCGCGAGCCGCACTTTTTCGATCGTGACGGAGGCCGATCCCTTGGCGATCTCCACGGCCAGGTCCGCGATCCGCGGCACTTCCTCCAACGACAGAATGGAGCTGGCCGCAAACCCCCAGCCTCCGTGATAGAGCACCCGGACGCCGAAGCCCACGTCCTCCGAATCACGAACGGACGCGATGCGCCGATCCTCGCCGTAGATCGTCTGCGTTGAACTGTGCTGAACGCGGATGTCGCCGTACTCGGCGCCCGACGCGGCGATGCGCTTCAGCGCGAGCTCGGCGAATTCATCCCAGGACGGAGCCGTCATCGTGTCGCGAAGTGATGCTGAGACCGAATGTCGAGTGAAGTCAGTATAACAGGACGGGAGGGGGAACGGAGAGCCGAGCGAGTCTAAAACAGTCCGGCGATGCCGGTCGTGATTTTGTCTTGGATAATGGGTGTCGCCTCGGGGATGTCCAGATCTTTCTGCCGCACGTGACCGACCATGCGCATTTGCTGCACTTTCACGCCGCTCGTCGGTTGACCGCCCACCGGTTGGCCGATCGTCTTGCCGATCTTGCGGTCGGTGATTTGGACGTCAGTGACGCAGAGGTAGGTGACACCCTCTTCTCTCGGCGGCGGCTGCATGCCGGGAAAGCCTGAAAATCCCCCTCGCCCTCCGCTCATGGCCATGGCCTGCCGCATCATCGCACTCATGTCCGGCATGCCGGCCATGGCCATATCTTCCATCCCTGCAGTTGAAGCCGACGCCATCACGGTTCCGCCGCTGCTCACACCGGCACCGGCGCCGGCTTTCGCCACACTCTCCGGTGTCACGCCTTCCGCAGCTTTGTGACAATAGATGATCTTGGCTTGAATCCAATAGTTGGCTTGAGCAGGGTCGCCAGTAAGCTGATAGCCTTTCGCCGTCAGCTTGGTATGGAGATCATCGAGCGTGACGGCCTGATTCTCCGAGATATTTCTCAGTTGCAGATAGGCCGTCCGATTCGCATTCGGCTCGAGGAACACCGTGTTGCTGTTCATCAGACCTGATCGAATGACGTTGGAGCAGCCGGTGATGAGGCCGCAGGATAATAACAACAACGCAAGCGGCCTCGTGAAGCGTGAAACGTGAAGCGTGAAGCGAACGAATAAGCTCCTCATCAGAAATGTCCGGCGACTGCGGCGCTCAGTTTCTGCTGCAGCAAGGGGGTGGCTTCTTCTTCGTTCAACTTCTTCTGGTGCACATCGGCGGCAATGCGGGTTTGATAGACCCCGGCCTGCTGGCCCGTTCCTGTTTTCATTCCAGCGGGAATCGGTATGCCGCCTTGCTCGGTGATTTGCACATCGGCCACACAAGCGTAATTGGCGTCGTCCGGCATCTTCGGAGCGGACGAAGATGAGCCGAATAGGCTGCCGATCCCTTCGATCGCGCTGAGACCCATCGACGCCACGGCGCTTCCCATCGCCCCTTGCGGCCCCATCATACCGGCCATACCGGCAAGGCTGTGCAGTCCGCCCATCATGGAGGATCCGAATCCTCCCCCATACCCGCCGGCGACAATCGCTTCCACCGGCATTTCTGGTTTGGTCACATTGCAATAGACGATGTTGGCCAGCACGACGTAATGCGCGGTGTCGTGATCCTGAACGACTTGGTAACCCTTGGCGGTGAGGCGAGCGCCGAGATCGTTGAGCGATACCCCCTGATTGTCAGACGAATTTCGGGCTTGGATGAAGACCGTCTTCTGCGCGCTGGGAGGCAGGAAAAAGGTGTTGCTCGTGATCAGATCCGTGTCTTTGATATTGCCGGCGTAGCAGAGGAGGGGTACACAGAGCACCATGGGTAAAGCGAGGTACCGCACGGATGAACCTCCCGTTGAGGGTGACCGATTGTACGCCAAGATTTCCGATCGCAGCAACCCTGATGGGATGGCGACAATTGAAGTCCCCGCAGACTTCGGCTAGCATGGCGCGGCCATTCCAGCCGTGGGTTGTCCCTTTCAGGGAGCCGCCGGATGCCGACCCGCCTGTGCCTCCTCTTGAGCCTCGCGTTGTTGATTTCAAGCTGCGGCGGCGGCGGCAAGCACCTGCCGTCGTCGAATCCGCCGGAATACGATCCCAGGAAGGTCTACACGACACCGGCCGCGCCGCCCAGTGCTCCGGCCACGATGGCCAAACCGGCTGAACTCGAACGGCTCCAGTCCCAGCTTCAGTTGCTCGAAGCGGGTCAGGAACAAAAGAGCGAAGGAAAGAACGTCCCGTTCGATCCGAAATCGCTCCAACTCTTCAAAGGAGTCACCAACCCCTGTGAAGCCCTGTCGAAAATCGCGCAAGGGCTTGGCAGCGCGCAGTTCTTCTCCCGCAACGAGGGAGCGGCGTTGAAGAAGGCCCTCGGCCCGGAGGCCGACGGTATCACGCGTCGAATGGATGAGCACATGGCGGAGGGCCTGAAGCATTCGCTCGGCGCCGGCGCAGCCGATTGTCCGATCTCCGTGCGGCCACGCAAGAGCAGCGGGTTCATCGATCGGTCTCAACCGGCTCGCCTCGTGTTGACTCATACGTCTGCAACCCAGCCGCTCCTCCTGACGCAGACCACCATGCCCGACACGTCGCAGGATGACTACGAGGTCGAAAAACACTCGAGTCGAGAGAATGCTCCTCCTGAGTGGGTGGGGTGGCGGATGATGGATACCATGACGCGCATCGGCAAGAAGCCGGCAACGGAAGGTATCCGTGAACTCTATGAATGGTCATTGCCCCCAAGGCAATGAAGTGCCCCAGTCCTGATGGAGTGGTGCCGGGGGAATTTCGTTGGCTTCTCAAGTTGATGAGGGCGACCACCGGGTCAGACGGAACCCAGGGGGTCCTCTATAGCCGAAAGGCGAGGCCATGGTCATTCACTTTGGATTTACCACCTCGAACGAACAGGCTTCGTGGACGTGCACGGGACCGGCTGGAACCTTCACCGATCAGCTTTACGTCGACCTATTCGGGAACCTGGAGTCTGTGCACATGGCGACGAAGACCGGGACCAAGACAGACGTCACGGGCCGGGACACCGAATTCCTCGAATGGCTCAGCGTGACGGTGGTCGAAGGCCTGAATTAGCAAAAGGTGCTTATTCAAATGCGCGGAGGCCGGCCGATCCACAGTGTGATTCTTGTTGCAGGAGTGTTGCTCAGTCATGCTTGCAGCAACGATAAGCACCTGCCGTCCTCGAACCCGCCCGAATACGATCCGAAGAAGGTCTACACCACACCGGCTGCGTCGGTTGCGAAACCGGCAGAACCGGGGCCCCCGCCAATTCAGTTACCTCCGCTCGAACCGGGGCCGAATGAAAAAGGTGAGTGGAAGAAGGTGCCGGTCAAGCCGGAGTCGCTGCAATTGTTCGTGGGCGTCAAAAGCCCCTGTGAGGCCTTGTCGAAAATCGTCCAAGGCCTCGGCAGCACCCAACTCTTTGTCGGCCCGGAAGGACGGTCGCTCAAGCAATCGCTCGGCTCACAGGCCGAGTCGATGGCGCGATCCTTAGACCAGCAGTTGTTTGATAACTTCAAAGCACAACTGGGCCCGCATGTCGCCGATTGTCCCTCGCCAACGCCCGCGCGCAAGAATAGCCTCGGCGAGCCCCATCATGCACCTCGCCTCCTGTTGGCCACGGGACCCTCCCAGGGATCCTTTCAGCTCGCGCAGGCCGCGGCGCCAGGAGGTGAACGAGAGGGGTATACCATCACGAAAGGCTCAGTGAACATCCCCATCCCTCCTGACTCGGTAGGGAGGAAGACAAGGGAATGGAGAATTGAGGAAGGAAACACACCGGAAACGGCCGGCGACCGCAAAGCGTTCTCCCTCATCAATGGCGGCTATGCCAAAAAATGCCCCACACCTGACCGCGGCGAGGACGGAGCCTATGTCGTCGAAGGAGACTATGAATTTTCGCTGGTCGTGGACCAGACGATCAACTATTCCGGGACCATTCGAACGGAGTACAACGCCCGGAGCATTCACGCCACCTTGAAAGGCCGCGTCGGCGATGATGCCATGCTGCAATACGTCGACCTCGATGCGTCGTTGGTGATCGGGCGTGGAGGGACGAATGCGCCGACGTCGTTTGCTCATCAGCACCAGCATGTCCGGTTCGTGCCCGATCGTCGGGCGGGAGGAATGCCCTCACAGTTTTCCGATTGGTCGGTCTCGGAATGGGATTCTGCGCTGGCGGGTGCGGCCCAACGTGACGCGATGAACACCTTGCTGCTGGCCGTGACGATATTCTCGGGGCCGTTCTACTTGGCTGCGGAAGGCGAATGGACCACGGCCAACACCTGCGTGGAGATCACCTTCACGCCGCCTACCAAAACAAAAAAGTTTGTTCCAAGCGAATCGACTCCGGTGAAGACGGAATTGCGGACCAAGAAAGAGCAAGCGATCGTTCCCGCGAAGTTCAAGGAGGCCAAAGAGCGGCCCAGAGAGCGAAACGGCGCCGTATCGCCGAGGGAGGCCCAGTCACAGCCTGGCACGCCGGCGACGTTCACCTATCAGGCTCCGCCCACACGCGTGAGGCACAGCGGATTCTGGGTGAAGGCGGTCTCCCGCGCGGGAGTTGCGGAAGCCAAGGAGGGGGAATGGGAATTAGCCCCTTCTGCTTATGTCCTTGAATTCAAGTCGCACATCGTTCAGGAGCCGTTGAATTTTGTGCATCCGCAATTCGGCATGCAATTGAGTTCGAATGGGTTCGATGCCCATGTCCAGGCGACAGTGCCGCTCCGGCGCGGGGACGACGGGGAATGGGTTGGGGAAGGCGTGATGCAGTACGAGACTCGCACATCGACTCAGCCGGCTCAGTGCGAAATCCGTATTCAGGGCACCGGCACGACCACCTTTCATGTGAACGGAGGCTCGATCAGCCTCGACCCGGAACCGTTTGCCGTGAAACTCATTGTTCTTCCCGGGCAAACAGAGGAAGTGGCAGAGACCCACTGTACGAGTGCCAATACGCCAGAAAAATTAAAGGAGTTGTTTGCGTCACAAGGTGTCCAAGGCGGTGAAGCACATGTCGCTTCAAAGGGTGGGGGATGGCGCGCAGCGTTCAACGTCACGCGCTTCAGGACATTCATATGGACTCAGGGTAGACAAGGCTATGAGATCGGAGGGTGGACTCAGGTGCTCAATTCCGATGTCGTGGCAAAAAAGACGATGAGAGTCAACTGCGGCACCGTAGTGAACAGTTGCCAAGAAGAGACGACACTGATCTTGCGACTGGCGGATGAGCCGGGTGCCGCAGCATCCCCGCCGAAATAGATCCGCGTCCAGCGTTTCAAAAAAGTTCGCCTTACACCGCCGTGCCGACGCGGGACGCGTCGACAAACTGCTCGGTCGCGTCGTCAATGGCGCGGCCTTGCCGGCCTTTCGCGGGAAGGATGAACAACTCTTTTCCGTTCACCTTGCCGGCATGCCGCGGCGGCAACGCCATCTCGTAGACGACCGGCCGCCGGTGATCCGCCAATTGCAGCTCGGGGTTATAGACGCTGTTGAACTTCCAGAGCATCTTCACGAAGTTCGTCTGCCCCCGCAAGAGGTGCCCTGCCGCGATCCTGGCCGTGCTCTTCAACGCCGTCCACCCCAGGTGCTTTTTGTTCAAGATCTGCTGCGTCTTCACCAGTTCCGCATAAAACTCCGGCAGCGGGAGCGTGGTGGGCAGCACGGCGTGCTGGATGTCGTAGAGCCGGTAGTCGCGCGTCTGGAACGGTCGCGTCTCCGTGTGCCAGCTTTCGGTGCCGGGATAGGGCGTGTTCACGCTGATGTTCACGATCTCCGGAATCTCCAGGCACCATTGGCGCACGACGTCGAAGCGCTCGCGATTCCACGACGGATCGGCGATCAGATTGATGGCCACGGTGATGCCCATCGAGCGGGCATATTCCAGCGCTTCGAAATTGCGGCCCAGCGAGATTCGTTTCCGGTGCATCTTGAGCCCGGCCTCGTCGATCGCCTCGACACCGAGAAACATGTATTGCAGGCCCAGCCGCTTCCAGAACTGGAACACCTCTTTGTTCCGCAGCAGCACATCGCCCCGCGTCTCGAGGTAGTACTGCTTCTTGATGCCTCTCTTCGCGATCGCCTCGCCGATCGCCAGACCGTGCTGCGCTTGGATAAACGCCACGTCGTCCACGATGAAGATGCCCGGCTCGGCGGTCCGCTCCAAGTCTTCGACGGCTTTCTCCGGCGTCACGACGCGGTAGCTGCGCCCGTAAAACGTCCAGGCGCTGCAAAAGGAACAGTCCCAGGGGCAGCCGCGGGCGAATTCGATCGACGCGCAAGGGTCGAGCACGCCGATGAAGTACTTGCGGCGATGGCGAAGCAGATCGCGCGCCGGGCGCAGATCGTCGAGGCTGTGGACCGTCTGGGCGGGTGGCCCCTCGCCGGCGGCGGTCACGGCACCGGCCACCAGATGAAGGGCCGACCGATCCTCATTCACGGCGCGCAGCAAGGCGCCGATGTTCGCTTCGCCTTCGCCCTTGAGCACGCAGTCGATGGCGCCTTCGCCGTGCTCCAGAAGTTCTTTCGCGACAAACGACGCGCTGTGTCCGCCGACGGCAATACACATGTCCGGATGGCGGCTCTTGGTGACTGTGGCGAGATCGACGATCTCCGGCACGTTGGCCAAGTAGTTGCAGGAGAGCAGCACGACCTCCGGCTGCCATTCATCCAGCAGGCGAACGTAGTCGCGCTGCCGCTCGACTTGCAAATCCAGCAGACGCACATCATGGCCGGCCCGCCGCGCAGCTTCCGCGACGAGCTCAAGCCCCAACGGCTCCAAGCGCAGATAGATCTTCGTGTACATCAACGGGCCGGGATGGACGGCGAGGACTTTCATCGGACCCTCCCCCACAGAGCCATCTCGATGCTGGCAGAATCTTTGGACGGCAATCAACCTATTCTTCCGCGGCGCAAATAGGTTTTGCATAGGGGACAGCACCTGCCGTACCATAATGCCCCTCGTGTCTTTCGCCGACCGCACCCCGCGCCAGCGCCTCATCGATCTCCTGACGGACACGCGACTGTCCACCTACCAGTTGGCTCGGATGCTCGGCATCCCTGAGCGCCAGGTCGAAGACCATCTGGACCACGTGGCCCAGACGGTCGGACGCGATCGCACGCGCCGCTTTGTGCTGGAGCCGGCGAGCTGTCCGGATTGCGGCTATGTCTTCCGCGACCGCCGCAAGCTGACGCGACCCAGCCGCTGTCCCCGGTGTAAAGGCGAACATATCACCGCGCCCAGATACGGCATCGAGCCCTCGTCCCCATAGCCGTCTCCGCCGGTTTCTTGTAATTCCCTTGGGCGCTCCTCATCCATCGACTAGAGTGATGGCAGAAGAGAACCCTCCCGCTCGAGGACAGGTGGATGGTGGCTCCTTGGCAGGACATTCGACGGGATCTATTCCCCTCGTTCGTGGTGTTCCTCGTCGCCTTGCCCCTTTGCATGGGCATCGCCGTCGCGTCGGGCGCGCCGCCCGGCGCCGGCGTCATGACGGGCATCATCGGCGGCGTGGTGGTGGGATGGCTGGCCGGCTGCCCGCTCCAAGTCAGCGGTCCTGCCGCCGGGCTGACGGTGATCGTGTGGGAGCTGATTCAGACGCACGGTTTCGAGGGCGTGGGCGTGATTGTGTTGGCGGCCGGGTTGATGCAATTGCTGGCCGCGTGGCTGCAATGCGGGCAATGGTTCCGGGCGGTCTCGCCGGCGGTGGTGCATGGCATGCTGGCTGGCATCGGCGCGCTGATCTTCGCCAGCCAGTTCCATATCATGATCGACGACGCGCCGAAAGGGAGCGGCCTGGCGAATATCGCCACCCTGCCAGGTGCGGTGTTGAAGGGGCTCCTTCCGGACCACGACGTGCCCACCAGCCATCAGGAGGCCGCCTGGCTCGGGGTCTTGACCATCGCCTGTATTCTGCTCTGGACGACCCTCGCCACAGGTCGCTGGAAAGTCCTGCCGGCGGTGCTGCTCGGCGTGAGCGCCTCCACGCTGGTCGCGACGCTGTTTGACTTGCCGGTGAGCCATGTGGCCGTGAAGGACAATCTGTTCTGGGTGCTGCATGTTCCGACCACTGAACAACTGGCTCATCTGTTGGACACCACGGTGCTGGCCGAAGCGCTGGGACTCGCCTTCATCGCGAGCGTGGAAACGTTGCTGTCGGCCACGGCGGTCGATCAGCTCCATACCGGTCCGCGCACGAGGTATAACCGCGAACTGTGCGCGCAAGGCGTGGGCAATACGCTCTGTGGACTGCTCGGCGTGTTGCCCATGACGGGCGTCATCGTGCGCAGCGCGGCCAACGTCGAAGCAGGCGCGCGGACCCGCTTCTCCGCCATCCTGCATGGCGGATGGCTGCTGCTGTTCGTCGCACTGCTCCCCTTCGTCCTTCGCCTGATTCCAACGGCGAGCCTGGGAGCCGTGCTGGTCTATACGGGGTACAAGCTGATGGACTTCACAATCGTCCGCGAGCTGCGCCGCCATGGGCGGAGCGAAGTGCTGATCTTTCTGGCCACCATGGGCACGATCGTCTGCACCAATCTCCTCACCGGCGTGCTGGTGGGCCTGTGCCTGGCGCTCGCCAAGCTCCTCTACACGACGCAGAATCTCGAGACCTCTTTTGCGCACGATCCGGACAGCGGGCGGTTCACCCTGCACCTGTGCGGCATCGCGACCTTCGTCAGCCTGCCGCGGCTCGCGACGGCGCTGGAGTCCGTGCCGCCATCCGCCGATCTGCACATCCGCTTCGACTCGCTGCGCCATATCGACCATGCGTGCCTGCATTTGCTCGAAAACTGGATGCGGCAGCACACGGCGACGCGTGGCAAAGTGGCCGTCGATTGGGATAAGTTATGCGGCCTGTCGTATCAAACGAGACAGGCCCCGCGCGGGACCACCTGGTGGGAACGGTGGGTGCAAGAGGGCGGATCATGACGCGATGGATCTACGCCATGTGTCTGGCAAGCGCGTTGTTCGCCGCGGCTTGCAGCGGAGACACGGCGAAGGAATTGCTCGAGACGGCCGAATTTGAAGAGCGGCAAATGAACCTGCCGCACGCGAAGCAGCTGTACGAGGACGTCATTCGTCTCTATCCCTCGAGCCGGGAAGCGGAGACGGCGAGAGCAAGGCTGGCGGCGTTGAATCGCTAGCCACGTCGCCTCGGGAACCAGGGCACGAACGCGCTCGTCGTCCGCTGATACTGCCGATAGTCCTCCCCGCGATTGCGCAGCGCCTGCTCCTCAGCCGGCGGAATGCCGGTCACTTTGACGAGCGCCACTCCCATGCCGATCGGGCCGATGAGTGTCAGCGGCCAGCCCGGCGCGCCGAGCGCCATCACGACATAGCTCCACCAGTGGAGCCATTCGAAGAAATAGTTGGGATGGCGGGAGTAGTGCCACAAGCCGTCGCGGCACACGCGGTCGCGGTTCCAGGGCTTCGACCGAAAGGTGGCCAGTTGCCGGTCCGCGGCGGCTTCGCCCATGACGGCGGTGAGCCAAATGAGAACGCCGACCAGCTCGATCAACCCAAACGGCGGCCTGGGATTTTGGATCACGATCAGGAACGGCAGCGAGAACGCCGCCACGGCGACGGCTTGGAGCTGAAAGTACCCGAACATGAAGAGGGCGGCCGACGCCCCCCACCGTTCCCGCAGCCGGCGATAACGGGCGTCTTCCTCCTTGCCCGCGACCCGATCGAGCAAAATATAGAGACCAAGCCGCCCGGCGTAGACCGCGACCAACAGGGCGACGAGCATTTTTCTCTCCGGTTCCCCCGTTGCCTGGGCGACATACCACAGCACCGTGCCGATGAGGCCGGCGCACCAGCCGACGTCGGCGATGGACGCATTGCGCAGCCGCACCTGCACCAGCCACAACGCTGCCATGAAAGCCGCCGTGACCAGATACGCCGTCAGCACGAGGGCCAGCGGGTCCGCTCCTCCCATCAGGCCCTCCGAGCTCGGACTTCTTGCGCTTCACGTCTCACGTGTCACGCTTCACGAATCCGCCGGATAGTCCCAAAGATCGGCGCCGCGATGAGCGCGCTCGTTCAACCAACCCCGAAAGCCGGGCAGCGGGAACGAGAGCAGGCGCTGAATTTTGTCGCACTGCAGCGAGAGGTCGGGCGGACGGGGGGCGCCGACATGGGCTCGCGACGACCCTTCCACCAACCGGCCCGCGAGTTCGGGGTACCACCGCACCAGCGCGTGTCCGATGTCCCAGCGGGAAAGGCGTTCGCGGCCGCCGAGGTGATAGAGCCCCGGACGATCGTGCTGGAGTAATGCCCAGATCGCGCGGGCGACGGCGCCGGCCGGCAAGGGACAGCGATACTCGTCCGCATAGAGCGTCACGTCCTTCCCGGCCCGCGCCGCGCGGCACATGTCTTCGACGAAACTGCGGTCGCCGCTCGCCGAGGTGCCGGCGGTCAGCACGATGCGCAGCACGGTATGCCGGGGATGCTGCAGCACGACCTGTTCGGCTTCCAGCTTCGTCTTGCCATAGATATTGATGGGAGCGGCTTGGTCCGTTTCCCGGTACCACCCTTGGCGCCCGTCGAAGACTTCGCCGCTCGAGAGAAATATCAAGGGAATGTCCGTAGACAACGCGGCCAGGTGCGCCGTCGCCCGCACGTTCACCAGCCGCGCTTGCTCCGGATGTTGCTCGCAGTCGCGGGTTCTGCTGAGGGCGGCGCAGTGAATCACCGCGCTCGGTTCAACAGACCGCAGCAAGGCCGCGACCGCCGGGAAGTCCGTGAGATCCGCTTCGGCTCTCGTGAGGCCCCGCGCCTCCCAGTCTGGCGCCCATCGCGTGGCGCTGCGGAGCAGGTATTGGCCGATCAATCCGGCGGCACCGGTGATCACGACGCGAGGCTTCATCGCCGTTCCTTCTCGAGCGGATCCACGTATCGAATCAGCCGATCGGCTGGTTTGCCGCGTGACGCAGATCAGTTGCGGGTGAGCTTGCGATAGCGGATGCGATGCGGCTGCTCGGCGTCTTTGCCGAGGCGCTTCTTGCGATCCGCTTCGTACTCGCTGTAGTTGCCCTCGAACCACACGACCTTGCTGTCGCCTTCGAAGGCGAGCATGTGCGTGGCGATGCGGTCGAGGAACCAGCGGTCGTGGCTGCTGATGACCGCGCAGCCGGCGAAATTCTCCAGAGCTTCTTCGAGCGCGCGCAACGTGTTCACGTCCAAGTCGTTCGTCGGCTCGTCGAGGATGATGAGATTGGCCCCCTCCTTCAGCATGCGGGCAAGATGCACGCGGTTGCGCTCGCCGCCGGACAGGTCCTTCACTTTCTTCTGCTGATCGGTCCCTACGAAGTTGAAGCGGGCGCAGTAGCCCCGGGCGTTGACCTCCACTTTGCCCAGCTTGATCGTGTCTTGTCCCTCCGAGATCACGTCGTACACGGTCTGGTTGCCGTCCAAGCTGCGGTCCTGATCCACGTAGCCCAGCTTGACCGTCTCCCCGATGCGGATCGTCCCCGTGTCGGGCTTTTCCTTGCCGATGATCATCTTGAACAGCGTCGTCTTGCCAGCGCCGTTCGGCCCGATCACGCCGACGATCCCGCCCTTGGGCAGGCTGAAATTGACGTTCTCGTAGAGGAGCTTGTCGCCGAAGGCTTTGCTCACGCCTTTCGCTTCCACCACCACATCGCCCAACCGGGGGCCGGGCGGAATATAGATCTCCAGGTCCTCGGCCACCTGCTCCTGTTTTTGATTCACCAACTCTTCGTAGCGATTCAGACGCGCCTTGCCCTTGGACTGGCGGGCCTTGGGCGACATCCTGATCCAGTCCAGCTCGTGTTCCAACGTCTTGCGGCGTTTGGATTCGGCCTTCTCCTCTTTCTCCAAGCGGTCTTTCTTCTGCTCCAGCCAGGAGCTGTAGTTTCCCTGGAAGGGAATCCCGTGGCCGCGGTCGAGCTCGAGAATCCAGCCCGCCACGTTGTCGAGAAAGTAGCGGTCGTGGGTCACGGCGATGACCGTGCCCTTGTACTGCTGGAGATGTTGCTCCAGCCATTGCACCGACTCGGCGTCGAGATGGTTGGTCGGCTCATCGAGCAGGAGAATATCCGGCTCCTGGATCATGAGCCGGCAGAGCGCGACGCGGCGCTTTTCGCCGCCCGAGAGCGTGCCGACTTTCTGATCCGGCGGCGGACAGCGCAACGCGTCCATCGCAATCTCCAATTCGGTTTCCAATTCCCAGCCGTTCGCCGCCTCGATCTTTTCCTGGATCTGGGCCTGCTTGTCGATCAGCTTTTCCATGTCATCCGGACCGACTTCGCCGATTTTGTTGCTGACCGCTTCGTACTCTTTCAGCAGCGCGATGACTTCTTTCCGCCCCTCTTCGACCACTTCCTTGACGGTCTTGTTCGGATCCAGCTGCGGTTCCTGTTCGAGCAGGCCGATGCTGTAGCCTTTCGACCGGCTGATTTCACCCGTATAGTTTTGATCGACGCCGGCGATGATCCGGAGCAGCGAGCTCTTTCCCGAGCCGTTCAAGCCCAGCACGCCGATCTTGGCGCCGTAGTAGAAGCCCAGATAGATCTCGCGCAGCACCTGCTTCTTCGGCGGATAGACCTTCCCGACGTTCACGAGAGAGAAAATGACTTGCTTGTCGTTCGTGGCCATGTGGCGGTACGCTCCTTCAATACGGTGATGATTGCGCGCTGACCATAACAAAGGCTACCGGGGTTTCACAACCGGAGAAACGTCCGGCACACCCATGCGCGCAGGTCAGATGCCCGGCTCTTCCGACAGCCGCACGTCCGTGTCGTCGAGGATCTCTTCCAGGCAGGTGAAGCAGGGAAAGGGAAACCGGTCGATGGGAATCGCGCAGACCTCGCCCACGGACGTATTCGGTTCCAGCGCCGGCCCGCCGCATTCGTTGTGAATCCATGTCAACATTGGGGGTCGCCTTCGCTATGAGCCCACCACGCTGCGGCGGAGGATCTCCATATGGTCCGGGCCACTCAACCGGTGATCGCCGGGGATCAGATGCAGGTCGATCGGAAACTCCGGGTCCCGCCCCAGAAGCTCCTCGACAAACTGGCTGCTGCCCTGCGGCAGGATCACCGTATCTTGCAGTCCATGCAGAATCGTCGTCTGCACGCGCCGCAGGCCATCGAACCGCTTCTTCCAGAAGGCCTCGCTTTCTTCGACCCATTTCCAGGCGATGGGAAAGTCGCGGTGGAGCTCGTCGTCGTCCCAGGGCATCCAGCCGGCCGTGAGCCAGGCATGGCGGCGCTCTTCCGAAATGGACCGAGCCCGCACGCCCATCATGTTGAACGCCGGCGCGATCAAGATCAGCCGGTCGACAGCTGGAAACTCCTGCGCCATCATCCAGGCGATCCAGCTGCCGAGTGAATTGCCAACCATCGTCATGGACGGTCCGTCTTGCAGCCTGTTCAGTACGAGACGGGCATCGGCCATCCAGTCCGAGAGCGTGTAATCCGTGAACCGCCCTTCTGACTCCCCGAACCCGCGCACGTCATAGCAGCAAAAGCCCCAGCCCCGCTCCTCGCACCACTGCACCAGCGCCTTGCTCTTGTTGCCCCAGCGCTTGGACAGGAAGCCCGTGATGAAGAGGATCTGGCGCTCCGTGCCCATCAACCGATCGCCACGAATCCGTTTGCCGTCGACCGCCGTCAGATGAAATGACTCCAGCACGGTCACGCCTTCATCAATATGGTACGAAGAAACACGTTCAGTGACTTGAGCACCGCCGGAGAAATCTCATGCCCGCCGCGGAAACTGTGCCACTCGACCGCGAGGCCCGCTGTGCTCAGGACCTCTTTCAGCCGCTCGCCCCCGATGAACGGCAAAATGTCATCCTGCGTCCCGTGACTTTGGAATACCGGCAGGCCGCGGCGCTTCGGCATGAGCGGGTCCCACACGGTCTTCGCCAGGTAATTTCCGGAGAGCTGCACCAGCCCGGCGAAGGGATAGTCGCTGTGCAAGACGGCGTCGCAGGTGAGCATGGCGCCCTGGGAAAAGCCGCCGATGACGGTGTTCTTGTAGTCGACCGGCAACAGGCGCGGCAGATCCTTGAGAAACGCCAGCAACCGTTCCCGCGCTAACGCCAATCCGTTCGGAACCTCGCCGGACAGATCGCGCACTCGGCCGGCGGCGCGGTCTGCCTGGATCCGCGCCATGTCGATCATCCACCAGGCGCGCGCATCGCCGTAGCCCATGTTCAATTGCAGATAGCCCTCCGGAAACAGCCAGCGGGTTCCACCGCGCAGGTTCATGACGTCGGCCAGCGGAACGAGGTCGTCGCCGGGCGCGCCGAATCCATGCAAGAGAATCACCGCCGGCCCCGTGCCGCCGCCCTGTCCGTCCGTGCCGCCTGTGAGGCGGACCGTGAGGCCGCCGATTTTCTCCAACTTCATGACGTGTTGTTACGACGAGCAGCTCACAGCCAGATGCTTGCCCCAGTTGGGCGGGGCCGCAGCATAGGACTCCAGGCCCGGCTTGTCCGTATAGGGGTCGCTCAACAGAGCCAGGAGCCGGTCGACTTCTGAATAATCGCCCTCCCGGGCCTTCTCGATGGCCGACTGCGCCAGATAATTCCGGAGCACGTAGCGCGGATTCATCCGGTCCATGCGCGCTCGCCGCTCATCGTCCCGGCTCCGCTCGCTGAGCAGACGATCCCGATAGCGTTTGGCCCACTGATCGAAGCGCTCGCGATCAACAAAATGGTCGCGCAGTCCCTCTCCCTTCCCCTCTCCCTTCGAGGGAGAGGGAGAGGTGCAGGTGGCAAATCCGCTCAGCTCGCGAAACACGATCGTGTAGTCGGCATGGCTTTCTTGCAAGAGGGCCAGCCAATCGCGGATCAGGTCGTCATCGCCCGCCCGCTCTTCCCGCAATCCCAGCTTCGCCCGCATGAGCGACAGGTAGCGCCGCTCGAAGATCGGCGTGTAGCTGTCGAGGGCGGCCTTCAGCGGCTCCTTCTCGACGAGCGGCAGCAAGGCCTGCGCGAGGCAACCGAGGTTCCACAATCCGATATAGGGCTGTTGGTTGAAGGCGTAGCGGCCGTTGTGGTCGGAGTGATTGCAGACGAAGCCGGCGTCGTAGTCATCCATGAAGCCGAACGGGCCATAGTCCAATGTGAGCCCGAGGATCGACATGTTATCCGTGTTCATGACGCCATGCGCCCAGCCGACGGCTTGCCATTGGGCGATCAATGTGGCCGTGCGCTCCACCACCTCTGCGAAGAAGCGGGCGTACTGGTCGGCGGCTGCGGTGAGATGCGGAAAATGGTGCTCGATGACATAGTCGGCCAATAGTTTCAGGAGATCATGCTGCTTCCGATAGGAGAACACTTCGAACGTGCCGAAGCGGACGTGCGACGGGGCCATGCGGACCAGCATGGCGCCGGTTTCCACCTGCTCGCGATACACCTTCTCCTGGCTGCCGACGATGCACAGCGCCCGCGTGGTGGGGATGCCGAGGCCCTGCATGGCTTCGCTGCAGAGATATTCCCGGATCGTGGACCGGAGGACGGCGCGGCCGTCGCCGTCCCGCGAGAAGGGCGTCAGGCCCGCTCCCTTGAGATGGAGATCCCAGCGGTCGCCGCGTTCGTTGATCGCCTCGCCTAACAAAATCGCCCGCCCGTCGCCCAGCTGCGGCACGTAGACCCCGAACTGATGGCCCGCGTACAGCATGGCCAGCGGGTCCATACCGGGCACCAGCAGACTGCCGCCGAAGACGCCGACGAATTCCGGCCGCCGCGCTTCCTCCGGATCCAGATCGATCAGGGCGGCCGCAGCCGGGTTGACGCTGACGAGGTGAGACGGCGCGGCAAACGGAGTGGGGTTGAGTTTCGCGTAGAAGGCGGCGGGCAGCCCCGCATACGTATTCTGAAACTGCAGCTGTTCCAAGGCGACTGGCCCGGCCATGCCGTATCCCCGCTCCATTTTTATTATGGCGCTCGCCCGCGCCTCGCCGGTTTGCCGTCGAGCAGCGGGCTGAACCGGTCCTGATCGAAATCATACACCCACACTTCGCCGGTCGAAATGGAGTAGACCCAGCCATGGAGGTCGATCGCCCCGCGTCGCAGCTGCAGCGCGACGGAGGGATGGGTGCGGAGGTGATCCAGTTGGGCCCGGACGTTCTCCTGGATGGTCTTCACCAGGCGCGGTTCTCCCGTCAACGCGGGATAGTGCTCCCGCATGATCCGCCGGGTCGTTTCGGCCTGTGACACCCATTCTTTGAGGGCGGGCAGCTCCCAGACCTCTTCAGGGTGCAGGATCGCCCTCATCACTCCGCAGTCGGTATGGCCGCAGACGATGATATGCGGCACCTTGAGGACGGCGACGGCGTATTCGATCGTCGCGGTGCTGCCGCCCTGCATCGATCCGTAGGGCGGGATCATGTTGCCGGCGTTCCGCAGGATGAAGAGCTCGCCGGGGTCGGTCTGCGTGAGGAGCGTCGGATCGACGCGGGAATCGGAGCAGGTGATAAACAGGGCGCGGGGTTGTTGGTGCGCCGAGAGGCGGTCGAAGAGGGCCCGCTTCTTCGCGAAGACTTCCTTGCGGAACTTCTTGAACCCTTCGACCAGCTTTTCCATGAATCTACCGAACGATCGAGTCCAGGTCTCGTTCCAGCGCAAACACGATCACCCGCTCGCCGATCCGGGCGTCGATGTCGGTGAAGAGCGCGATCGGTTTCAAGCCGGTGATCTCGCCGATCTGCTCGCACAGCTTGTCGCGGCCTTGCGCGAGGAGATTCTGCCGGAGGCGCTTGACCATCTCGATGCCGTCCGCCGTCTTGGCCAGCTGCCGCTCGGCCGGCGTAAGCACGCCTTTCAAGCGGATCAGCACCTGATCGCGCACGATGAAGGCCTTGACGTCGTCCGGCCCGCGCCCCATGAACTCCTGCTCGAATTTGATGATCGCGGTGCGAATCGCCGCTTCCATCTCGCCTTTCGTGCGGCCGCTGGTCATCACGCCTACCTTGGAGAAACCGCGGGCGGGTCATTATAGGAGCGCAGCCGGACCCCCACAAGGACAAAGTGGCAGGACGGTGAACGCCCATGCGGCAGCGGCCGGTCGTGGGCCTCTGGGACGCCCCCGGGATGCGCATAGCGGCTTGACTTGGCGCCGACGGATACTTGATAAGGGTCCGGACGGTCCCTGAGATGGTGCTACCTGTCTCCGGTTCTGCCGGGGCCGGGCGGACCCATCGAACGACACAACAGCGGCGGTAGGGTGCCTGGCTCTCTGGGCCGGACACAGTACAAGCCGGCCGATTTCTCGCGCGAGAGAACGGCTGGCTTTTTTATTTGACGGCTCGGCGACGAGGGGCTCACTGCTCGAAAGCGGACCGGCATGACGTTGACGCCCTTGCTGGCCATTCTCATTCCCTTGCTGCCGCTGGCTGCGGTGCTCGCCGTCCTCACCGGCGAATCGGAGACGGACTATCAGCGGGCCCGGCTCGGCGTGCTGCCGCTGACGGCCTCGTGCCTGCTCTCCATGCTCCTCCTCGTCCTGATCGCGACGCAGGGCGCCGTGACGATTCGCTTCTACGATCCCACGTCGATCGCCAATCTGGCTTTTCCGCTCGGCTTCCATGTCGATCGGCTCAGCGCGGTGATGATGGTGCTGATTTCGCTGGTCGGCACGATCATCTATCGCTACTCCGTCACCTACATGTATCAGGACCCCGGCTATCGCCGTTTCCTCGCCTTGATCGGCGTCACCACCTTCGTGCTCCTCTGCATGGTCGCCAGCGCGAACCTGGTGATGCTGTTCCTCTTTTGGCAGCTCCTGAGTTATCTGCTGGCGCTGCTCGCGCACAATCTGAGCCATGCCGCGACGCTGGAAGGGGCCTTCCGGACCTTTACGCTCCTGCGCCTCGGCGACATCGCGTTTCTCGCCGGCATCGTCCTCGCGCACAGCCTGTACGGAACGATCGAGTTTCACGACCTGTTCGCCCGCGCCGCCGACCATCCGAGGGTCTTCACGCCGTTTCCGGGATTTGCCATCAGCGGGCCGACCGCCGTCACCCTCTTGCTGTTCATCGGCGCCATGAGCAAGTCGGCGCAGGTGCCGCTCCACCTGTGGTTGCCACGGTCGCTCTACGCGCCGACCCCGGTGCACGCGCTGCTGCACGCCGGCATTATCAACGCGGGCGGGTTCCTGATGAACCGCCTCGCTCCGTTGTACGGGCTGAGCCCGACGACACTGCACGTCGCCTTCCTCGTCGGCATGCTGACGGCCCTGCTCGGCGCGTCGATGATGCTCGCGCAGAACGACATCAAGAAAACGCTCGGCTTCTCGACCATCGGCCAGATGGGCTACATGATCATGGAGTGCGGCTTGGGGGCCTTCGCCTTGGCGGTCTTCCATCTCATCGCGCACGGACTCTTCAAGGCCACGGTCTTTTTGAATTGCGGCCACGTCATCCACAAGGCGCGGCAGGAGCCGGCCTTCCCGCCGACGGTCCGGCCGGCCGACGAACCGGCCTTTTCGCGTCTCACCTGGTCGACCGGCTTCGTGACGACGCTGTTGATGCCGCTCGTGATCCTGTTGGTCGCGCACGGCGTCCTGCGGATTCCCCTCGTGCACTCGCACGGGACGGTCATCTTTCTGTTTTTCATCTGGGTGACCTCTTCGCAGGCGATTTTGACGCTCACCCGGCTGCGGGGCCTCGCCTCCTGGAAAGTCTCGGCGGCCATGCTGGTCATCTTGCTCTTCGTGGTGTTCACCTATCTGTTCGCCGCGGAGCGGTTCACCGCCTTTCTCTACCCGGATCGTGCCGAGGTCGATGGCTATTTCCAGGCGGCCGCGCTGCCGAGCCCGCTCTTCGACGTGCTGGTCGGTCTCATGGCGTTGCTGATCGTGCTCGGCTGGGCCTTCCTCTATGCCCGCAGCCGCGGACACGCCATGCCCCTCCCGCCATGGGTCGAGGAGCTGCAGGTGCGGCTGTATGTCTGGTTCATGAACCGCCTGTATCTGGATGCGCTTTATGCCAAGATCGGCCGCGCCGTCATGCGGCTGGCCTACCGGCTCGATCGCGGCTCGTTCGGAAGGACCTTGTGACCGCGCTGCTCACCGCCCCGCTCTGGCCCGCCGCGGTCCCCATCGTGTTCGCGGCTCTTGGGCTGGCGCTGCGCCGCAAGCCGGAGGCGTTGAAAGTCTGGTTGCTGGTCGGCACGCTGGTCACGCTCGGCACGCTGGGTTGGGCCCCCAGGCCCGGACCGGCGCCTGCCGCCGCGCTGCCGCTGCTGGCCCTCCTTCCGCTGACGGCCTTCGCTTCCCTGCTGGGACAGCCCGTTCACCGCACACAGTGCGGGAGCTGGCTCCTCACCCTGCTCGTACTGGGGCTCGGCTTGGGCGCCTTGACAGCCCCCTCTGTGATCGCCGTGGCCTGCTTCATGGCCATCCTCGCCCTCGTCGCGGCGGTCCTGTTTCAGGCCCAGCGCCGGGCGGGAGCGCCGGGCGTCTGGGGGGTCGGTGCGTTGGCATTGGGGGTACTGGCGGCGGCCGGCTCGCTCTTCGCCGGTCCGCCGGTCTCTTCCGTAGCCCTGGCCGTGGCCTGTGCGGCGGCGCTTCCCCTCGTGCCCTTCCACAAGGGCTATGTCGCGGCGCTGTCCGCTCTGCCGGGCAATCTTCCCGGCTTCCTCGCGCTGGCGCTGCCCGCGATCGGATTCCACGAATTGCTCGCCGTGCTGCCGCAGGTTCCCCCGGCAATCGGTGAGGCGCTGAGCTGGTTGGCGTTGGTAGGCATTGTGTACGGCTCTCTGCGGGCCTTCACCCAAGCCCGGGCCGCGTCCGTCGCCGCCTATGGGGCGGTGGCCTTCTTCTCGATCCTCTGGTGGTATCTCTGCTCGACCCGGACCGCGCCCGCCCACACGCTGGTGTACCTCTGCGCCGGCGGTTTGACCACGAGCGGCCTGGTCTTGGCCTGGCACCAGCTCCGCGCCCGCTACGGGGAGATCGATTTCCGCACTCTCAGCGGATTGGCCCAACCGATGCCGCGATTTGCCGTCGCTCTGTCATTGCTCGCGCTGGCCGCGATCGGCCTTCCGCCGTTCGGCCTCTACGCCGGCCTGCTCGGCATGCTGTTGGCGCCCTCGTTCACGTGGTCGAGCGCGCTGCCGCTGGTCTTGCTCGGATGGCTCGCCGCCGCCTGGTACCTCTTTGCATTCGTGCAGGGTCTGTTGTTCGGCGCGCCGCGGCCCGAGCATCGGTACGAGGACTTGCGCGGTCCTGAGTGGGCTTCGCTGGCGCTGGTGTTGGTGCTGCTGATCGCCTTAGGCCTCATGCCCGGGCGCTGGTTCGACCAGGGCGCGGCGCTGCTGCAGCGGACCGTGGTGATGGGAGCGGCTTCGTGGAACCGATAACACCCACGATCAGCGAAGAAACGCGGCGCATGGAGCTCCGCGGCATCGTCCGCCTCGCCGGCGAGGTCGTGGCCCAGTACTGGCCGATGCGGACGTTCATCCACCACAATCCCCTGCACAGTCTCGAATACCTGCCGTTCGAGGAGACGGTCCGGCGCGGGCGCACGTTCCTCGGCGGGCAAGGCTATCTGCCCGGTGACCTCTATCGTGCCTATCTCCGTTCAGGGAGAATTCGCGTCCACCATCTCGAAGAAGCCCTGCAGGATCGCGCGCGCGATGAATCCATCACGGTCGGCCCTTGCCGGATCGCCCATCGGGACGTGCTGCGCGCCTGCGTGACGCATGGCCTGTCCGCCCTGTTTCAGGAACCGCTCGCTGCCCTGTTGGAACGGCCGCAGGAGGAGCTGGTGCCGGCCCTGGCGGATCATCTCGCGCCGGCTCTGCGTGCCCCGTCTCTCGAAGAGCAAGTCGCGGCGACGCGCGTGGAGGACCAGGCCGCGCTGGGACGCCACATGACGCTCTCCACCTGGTGTGATCGCACGTTCGGCACGCAGATCGTCTCGCTGGTCAACAGTGAGATGATCAAATGGTGCGAAGCGTTCCTGGACGAAGGCCACGCGACCTGGCCGATGCCGGGCCGGGAACAAGGCTTTTACGCGGCCTGGAAAGCCCTGGCCGCAAAAGAATGGTCGCCCTGCGGCATCGCCGACAGTCGGCGAAAGATCGCCGGCCTTCCCGACCATCCCGAAGATGCGGTGCTCGAGAGCCTCCAGATCTTGGGCATTCCACGGGAGCTCCAGCAGGATTACTTGTCTCTGCAGATGACGGCCTTGCCGGGATGGGCCGGGTTCATCAAATGGCGCGCGGAGCAGCAGGCCTATCCCTGGCAGCAGGCCTATCCGGTCAGCCTGGTGAAGTTTTTGGCGGTACGCCTGTGGTACGTGCGCGAGCTGGTCGAGCACATTTGCCGGGCGGAGTTGGGCTTGCCGGGGACGTTCGGGACCGCCTCCGAGTTCATGCGCACCCAGCCGCACGCGTACTTTCTCCGGAAAGAGCATGCGGCAGGCCGTCTGCCGGCCGCCTATGCCGAACAGGTGGAACGGCTGTCGCGCGACCGCGGCCGGGAGTGGAAACCCTTGGCCGACCGCCTCCAGGAGGACACGGCGCCGCACCGCGACCGCTCGCTCCGGATGGCGGCGGCGCGCCGGCTCTTGACGCTCGCGCAGGCGCTGGAACTGGTGCCGTCGGTGTTGTTCGACGCGAAGCCGCAGGAATTGGCGGCGCTGGTGCAGTGGATGGACGCGTTTCCCGAATCCGAACACGGGCCGGTCTGGCTGAAAGCCTTCGAGGCCGGCTATCACGAACAGCTCTGCGGCATGTTGATGAGAACGGCGCCGATCGCCGAGGCGCGGCGGCACGATCCGGCCGCGCCGATGCGCCCGCAATCCCAGTCGGTCTTCTGCATCGACGTACGGTCGGAGCCCTTCCGGCGCCATCTGGAAGCGACGGGCGCCAATGAGACCTACGGCTTCGCGGGCTTTTTCGCCGCCTTCATCCGCTACCGCGCCTGGGGCAAAGAGCACTATACCGATCAGTTTCCGGTCATCATGCGGGCGCGCAACGAGGTGCGCGAAATCCCCCGCAGCTACCAGCAGCACATGCTGTCCAAGCATGCGTCGCGCGCGAAGCTGGTCCATGCGGGGCACACGCTGCTGCACGACTTGAAGGAAAACGTGGTCACGCCGTACGTCATGGTGGAATCCTTGGGCTGGTTCTACGGCCTGTCCATCATCGGCAAGACCGCCTGGCCGGAGCTTTACCGCCGCGTCACGGCCTGGCTTCGCCGTCTGGTCGTCCCGGCGATTCCCACCAGTCTCACGGTCGACAAATTGCCCCCGACCGAAGTCCAGGAGATGCTCGTGGCGGAACAGCGGGCCGTCATTTGGCGAGCGTTGCGGGAGCGCTTGGGGCTCCGCGGGGCGCGCATCACGGCCGAATTCGTCGAGGCGCTCCGTCTGCACAGCGTGAACGGCAACGGCGACCTGGAGCCGTCTCTCCTCGCCGCCGCGCACACGCTCGACCTGTCGAAGGAGGCGCTCGGCGCGTTCGTCGAGGAGCTCCGGCGGGAGTACCGGCTGAATCCGCGCTCGGCCTCCCGGCAGAAGGAGCGGCTGACCCGCGCCGGCTTCACTCTGGACGAGCAGGTGCTCACGGTGGAGACCGCGCTGCGCATGATGGGGCTCACGCGCCGCTTCGCCCGGCTGGTCCTGTTTTGCGCGCACGGCAGCACGTCGGAAAACAATCCGTTCGAATCGGCGCTGGACTGCGGCGCCTGCGGCGGCAACGAGGGAAAACCCAACGCCCGAGTCCTGGCGATGATGGCCAACAATCCCAGGGTGCGCGAGCGCTTGGCCAAGAACGGCCTGGACATTCCGTCCGACACGCATTTTCTGGCGGGCCAAGTCGACACGACGACCGAGGAGATCCACCTCTTCGATCTGGAGGACGTCCCGCTCACGCATCGCAAGGATGTCGCCCGCCTGCTCGAGGACCTTCGGGAGGCGGCCCGCCTCACCAGCCAGGAGCGGGCGAGCCGCTTTCCGGAAGTGAATACGCCGCTGACGCCCGCGCAGGCGTCGGCGCTGGTGCGCGAACGCAGCGCGGACTGGAGCCAAGTTCGGCCCGAATGGGGCTTGTCGGGCAATACCTCCTTCATCATCGGCCGGCGCGAGCTGACGAAGGGGCTGAATCTCGCCGGGCGGGTGTTTCTGCATTCCTACGACTATCGGGAAGATCCGTCCTGCCGCCTGCTGGAGGTGCTGATGACCGGCCCGCAGGTCGTCGCGCAGTGGATCAACATGGAACACTATTTCTCCGCGGTGGACAACGAGGTGTACGGCAGCGGCAGCAAGGTCTACCACAACGTCGTGGGGCGGTTCGGCATCATGTCGGGGCCCTGGAGCGACTTGCGTCTGGGCCTGGCCTGGCAGACCGTGATGAACGGCGCGGTGCCTTATCATGAGCCCATGCGGTTGCTCACCGTGATCGAAGCGCCGCGCGCGAACATCGACAAGCTGATCGGCCGGCACGAGCTCCTGCAGCATTTCTATCATAACGAGTGGGTCCATTTGGTCGCGTTGGACCCGGAAGACGGCGGGCTGTACCGCTATCGACCGACGGGCGCGTGGCACCGCATCACGGTTGTATTCGCACAAGCAATCCGGTAAGAGAACGAGAAAGGAGCTGTCGCATGGGCGGATTGACGCTGCACCCGATGAAGGAAATTCGCGTGATCGTCGCGGGCGAGCACCGGGCCTTCGTGACGGAGCTGTTCGACAAGGTCCATGCGACGGGCTATACCATCATCGGCAACGTCTCCGGCAAGGGCCATCACGGCGTGCGCGAGGCCCATTTCATGTTCAGCGAGCAGGAAAGCCTCGTGATGATCATGACCGTCGTGCCTGAGGAAAAAGTGGAACCGATCCTGGCCGGCCTGCGGCCCCTCTTCGACCGGCACTCGGGGGTCATGTTCGTGGCCGACGTGGCGGTCAGCCGGCGGGAATATTTCGGCAAAGGCGGACCCGGCTCCTGACGTCTCCTGTTCGCCCCAGTCCACCTCACAGCGATCCGTGGAGGGAGCCGCCCGCTTGTCTTTCACCGGGCGGTTTGTCTAGAATGGCGCTTCTTGAGCCCGTTTCCAGGAGCGACGCGTGAAGGGCTTACGATTCGAGCGCATCGGCAAGGGGCGCTACTACAACGTGGTCTTCCACATCGGCAGCACCTATGTGCCGGTGAGCGATGAGACCGTGGAAGAATTGAAAGCGCAGAGCCTGCTCCCGGCCGAACGTTTCCTGGACCTCCTCGTCGACCGCATCGGCTATTCCTCCTACCTCAAAGACCAGATCCGCACCGAGCTCAAATCCTCCGGGGATCCCGTCACGCAGATCACCGTGCTGCAGGGCGCAATCCGGGAGCTGTAGGCGGCTGCTATCTATCTGCTGCGGCTCTTTCCCGGCCACTTCCCTGAATCTCGTGCTCCCCCAAAACTTCTATCCTGGAGGTCAACTGTTGCCTATCTCCCGAACGCCGATGGGGCAACTGCAATGGTTGGAAATGCCTTCAGAATCTGCCGGTCTGTTGTGACCATGGGCACTCCCAGATCCTGAGCCAAGGCTATGAACTCGCAGCCGTAAGCCGAACAGCCCGATCGATCGGCAAGCAATAACACGTCGCGAGACACCACCGTGTATTCATGGCCGGCCAGCCGTCGTTCGGCTTCATCCATCATGGGAAGGGCGTCGTCCAACGCCAAGATGCCCTTGCGAACCAAGCCAATCAGCGCGTTTCTGAACTCGGAGCGCCACAGCACTGGAGCACTCCACACGGGATCTTGTCGTTGAACGGCCTCACTCTCGCCGGTTCGTTCGCCTTCAATGAAGAGATAGATGAGCAGATTTGTATCGGCGACGATCATGGCCGGCCGGCCGCCTTCAGTTCTTGAAGCAATCGATCAGTCAACCGTACGCCTTTGGGGATCTTGCGGACGGCGCGTGCCCGCGCGAGTAGGGCATCCGCGTCGATCGGTACGCTCTGGGTCATCTGTTCAAGATAGGAGATGACTTCGAAATTCAGGCTCCGTCGATGCGCGGCCGCTTGTTTCTTGAGACGTTTGACGAGGGGCTCGGGGATATTTTTGATTGTCAGGGTCGCCACAGGGATCTCCCTTCTGGCAGTATCCATAATGATTCCACTATGGATACTATCCGGACAGCCCGTACCGGTCAAGCCCGAGTCAATACGGGAGAAGAGCCGCACGACTCAGAGCATCCGCATCGGCTGAACTTGCGAGCCAGATAGTTCGTCAAGGAGGGGCTTGGAGATCAGTAACGTATCATGGCCGCCAACGAGGCGCGGCATCGCTCGATGGCAGAAAATCTGGGGAAGACGAACGCCGAGACGTAGATGTTGGTATCAAAAACGACCCTCATACGCGTCCCACCCGGCGCACAGACACAGTATCTCTGGCTGCCCGATTGTTTGGATCTCACGACAGCACACTCCCGAGAAACTCGTTCAACCTGCGAATCACAGCTGTGCGCCTTTCGGCCAGGAAGTTCTTGTACGCATCGACGCCGAGCGGCGTGGAGAACCGCCTTGGGAAAGATGTGATGAAACTGCAAGCGGTGGTTAGAGCCGGAGTGATCGAGAGCGATGGCCAAGTTGGAGCGCCAGTCCTTGGCGGCCGCCGCGCGGAAGGCGAGAAACATTGTCTTCAAAGAGTGCGCTACGCTGATTGCGACCTTCCAACTCCTCCGAGGCCACATCGAGGCGCCCCACCGGCATCCTCAGGCGGTCGGTTAGCTCGGTCGCGCTGCCGCCGTTCCGCAATGTGGCGAGGTCCTGGTCAAGCAGCGTTTCGCTGGAACCGCGTTGGCGACCAGAACCCCGTACCGAGCGCGCGCGTTGAGCGGCCCCGCCCATGATGGAAAGATTTGATGTGTGTTGTGTGCGGCCTCAATCCGGCACCTGGCCTTCCTGGAACAGCTGATTCATGAGCGCATTCTTCATTTCCGGATCGCGGTAGTACTTCACCGCCTTGGAGTAGTTGTCCATGGCGCTCTGGCGCTTGCCGCGGATGGCGTAGAGCTCCGCGATGCCGTGGTAGGCGCGGGGGTCTTCGGCGTTGCACTTGAGCGCCCGATTGAACAGCTCTTGGGCGTCCTGCAGGCGCTGCCGCCGCAAACTGAGCCAGCCCAAGGCCGAATAGGCGGCGCCGAACTCCGGATTGGCCGCCAGCGCGTCCCGATACGCCTTCTCGGCCAGGTCCAGCCGTCCCCGTGTCTCGTACAGGCCTCCTAAGGCGAAGTGGACCTCGGCGTCCTGGGGATTCAGCTTCAATGCGGTCTTGTACGACTGCACGGCCGGTTCCATCTTCCCCTGCTCCGCCAGAGCGCAGGCCAGGTTCGCATGCGCGACGGCGTCTTCCGGATGCAGCTTGATGACCTCACGGTATTCCTTGATCGCCATCTCCAACCGGCCCTGTTCCTGATACGCCACGCCCAGGTTGGTTCGGGCGGGGGCGAAGTCCGGGGCCAGCCGCACCGCCTCCCGATATTCCTTGATCGCCATTTCCGGATGGGCCGCGCGCTCATGGATCTGCGCCAAGAAATAATGCGGATAGGCGGACTGGGGCAGGAGCCGCGCCGCTTCCTTGTAGGACCGTATCGACTGTTCGGATTGGCCGGACTGCGCCAGGAAGAGCCCCATGACCAAGTGGACGCAGCCGTTCTCAGGTTCCCGCTCTACGAGGGACTCCACCCACCGTCTCACCGTCGCGATGTCTTCTTCGGCTTCGAGACACCACGCGTGAATCTTCCAGGCTTCGCCGAACTGGCCGCGCAGCAGGTAGACGACGTTCTGGGCGAAGTACGGGCGAGGATCCTTGCACTGGCCCGCGCTGGGCTCTGCGACCCAGGCGGATGCCGCCGCCAGCAGTTGGTCCCAGGCTCCAGTGATGATGGCCGCTTCGCACGGGGCTTGATGGGCGCTCATCGGATCGGACGTGGTCATCGCGTCAACGTGTCGTCAATATCCGGCGGCGTGGCTTGGATGCGGTCGCCGAGCGAGGGAAACCGTTTCGCCACCTGCTGTTTCATCTGCCAGGCGACGGTGCGATAGGACCAATGGCCCTTCACACCGGAGCGCAGCTTGCTGATGTATTCCGCTTCGGCATAATCCATCTTGAATAAGCAACGGACTTTGAAGCCGAAGGGGATGGCATAGAGCGACGCTTCCTGATCCTTTTTCTTGAGGAGCTCGATGTCCTGCCGTACGGCGTCCATGGCTTGGCGATATTCCTTGTCCAATCCCGCCTCGGTCAATTGCGGCGGGACCTCATAGCCATGGACGGTCGTGAAAGTCTGCTGCACCTGCTGGCAGCGCCGATGCCGGTGCATGTCGCGCCAGGCGCCGATGTCCATCAGCACGTCGAAGTTGAAGGCATAGCCGCTGCGAAATTCCTTGATGAGTTCATCATACGGCCCGCGTTGCCGCGTCGCCACCTCGATGGTTTCCTGCTTCTGCTTTTCCGACCAGTCCTGCACCGCCGCCAAGATCTTGCGATACGGCGCGTGGGAGACCCGGTACAAGAGCGTGGCCACCACTTCGTCGAGCGGATGATGCGGCTCGACGAGATCCACAAGCTCCGGCGGCCCCCAATCGGACGGCTGATCCAGTCCCGTCCCGCGCAACGCCTCCCGCGCATGGCGCGCGAGATCCCCATAGACGGTTTCCTGATAGGCATTCGGCTTCGCATGACGGGCGAGCGTCGGGGCCAAGGGCTCGCTGAGGCCGGCCGCCTGGCCGCACAGCTCGCCCCAGAGATTCACCGGTGGCCGCTGGCACGCTTCTTTGAGATCTTCGCCGATGGCCCGCAGCTCGGGCAGCTGAGACGACAGCAAGCGGGTGATCTGCTTTTCCAGCGTGCGAATGCTCACGACCTGCCCCACGTTGGTCTTGGCCGCGAGAGGGAGCAAGTACCGCGTGACGTCGAAGGCGCGGGCGGCGATCGTGCGCTGGTAGTCGGCCGGCTTCATGGATTCGGGGCGCGGCTCTCGCTCCGACAGGAACGCGGTCAGCGGGTCGTGCAAGAGGCGGTAGATCTCCGAGAGGCTGCGGAGAATGCCTTCGTAGACCGCTTCGGTTTCACTGCCGCGGATCTGGCCCGGCACAAACCATCGGCTCGCGGCAAAGTTTTGATAGCGGCTGGACTTGGCCTGGCCGTCCCAGAGCGGCTCGTCTTCCAGCCTGATGGCCGCCAGCTCGGAAATTTCTTCGAAGCACATGATGACGTGGCCCAGGTCGGCGATGGAGGCGTGGCCGTAGTCGAAATAGAACTGCTCCCAGAATTTTTCCGAAGAATGGCCGTGCACCCAGCGGATGCTTTGTTCGATGGAATCGGGCGAGCGGCTGTAGCGCGCCAAGGCGTAGGCGGATTTTTCCGGCGGCATCGGCGCGATGGCGAGGACGCGGCGACCGGATTGATCTGGGCTCATGCGAAATACCGGATCCGTGGAGCGATGGAACGACCGCCGTCACCGTAGGGGGCGCATGATACCGCTCGTGTCCCTCAGGCGCAAGGACGGAAAGCGGCGCGCCGACGGGAACGCTTGAGGTGCCGGGCCGCACCGATGACATGGCAAGCCGATCCGTACGGGCCGCGCGTTGACTTGATCGCAAACGCGCCGCTATAGTCCCGCGATCCTTTTGTGCGACCCGCGTTCGAGCCTGCACCACGGCGGACGCCAGGCGAAGTGTCACGGCATGATCAAAGGTATTAAAGGCGTCAAAGATCTGCTGCCCGAAGAGACGCCCCGCTGGCGGGTCATCGAAGAGGCCGCCAGGCGCTGGGCATCGCTCTACGGCTTCGACGAGATCCGCATTCCCATCTTCGAAGTGACCGCCTTGTTCGCCCGGAGCATCGGCGCCTCGACGGACATCGTCGAAAAGGAGATGTATACCTTCGTAGATCGGGATGGCACCTCCCTCACGCTTCGGCCGGAAGGCACCGCGGGCACCGTCCGTGCGTACATCGAACACAACCGTTCGGCGCTGCCCGTTCCCCAGAAGTATTTTTATTTGGGCCCGATGTTCCGCCATGAGCGGCCGCAAGCCGGGCGCCTGCGGCAATTTCACCAGTTCGGCGTCGAGTCGTTCGGCATGGCCGATCCGCGCGCCGACGTCGAAGTGATTGCCCTGCTCTGGCGATTTTTGTCCGATCTCTCGCTGCCTGCTCTCACCCTCGAGATGAACAACCTCGGGTACGCGGCCGATCGTGAGGCCTACCGGCCGCGCCTGGTGGCGTTTTTCCGAGAACGGCAGGACCGCCTGTGTGGAAATTGCCAGCGGCGGATTGAGACGAATCCTCTGCGGGTTCTGGATTGCAAGGTACCGGCATGCCGAGCCGCTGCGGAAGATGCTCCGCGCCTTGCGGATAGCCTCTCGGAGCCAGCACAGGCCCATTTCGAAACCGTCTTGGCCGGCTTGGAGGCCGTGAAGGTTCCGTATCACTTGAACCACCGTCTCGTCAGGGGCCTGGATTACTATTGTCTGACGACGTTCGAAGTGACGACCACGCATCTTGGTGCGCAAAACGCCGTGGGCGCCGGCGGGCGCTATGACGCTCTGGTGGAAACCCTGGGGGGCCCTCCGACTCCGGCGGTCGGTTTTGCCGTCGGCATCGAACGGATCGCGATGATGCTGCCCGAGTCTCTCGCCGTCGTCGCTCCGGGCCAGCGTACGGTGTATGTGGCGGGTTTTGGGGAGCAGGGAAACCCTACAGGGCTCCGCGTCTTGGACGAGCTCCGCCGTAATGGCCTCCGGGCTGTCACGGATTTTCGTTCCTCGACATTGAAGGCCCATCTCCGCCAGGCGGACCGATTGGGTTGCCGGTATACGTTGATCATCGGGGACGATGAGGTAACGAAGGACGCTGCGGTGTTCCGTGACATGGACACGAAGGTCCAACTCGCTGTGCCGCTGAGCGACCTTCTGACCCATCTCTCTCCGCTGATTTCAGGCCACTGATGCGCCAATTTTCGCATTGACTTTCCTGTTGAAAACTCCTAGGCTGGCAGGGATTTTATTTTTCCATAAATATATGAAAAAGTAGTATAAATTCCTGTGGATTCTGTCAATGAAACGGAAAGTCGGCATTCTCCTTTCTCGGCCTCCCGCACATCGTAGTTCAGAGACGGTTGTAGGTCTCGCGGAAGCGGCGCTACGGGCCGGTCATGAGGTGTACCTCTACTTGATCGACGAAGGGGTGAAGAACCTTCCGGATACCCGCTATGTGGCTCTGGCTCACACCGGCGCGAAGCTATTTGTCTGTGCTTATGGGTGCCAACAGCACCAGGTGTCCACGGAGAACGTCGATCCGGCCGTCTCGCTCTGCGGTCTCGTCGTCCTCTCTGGACTGATCGATGCCTGCGAACCGTTTCTCTCGTTTACGTAGCAAGGCTGGTCGAGAGATGGCGAAGACAATTGCCGTGGTTATCCGGGAGGATCCGCGTCGGACACACCGTCCGGTGGAAGCCTTGCGTATCGCGCTCGGTCTGGTGGCAGGCAACCATCAGACGACCGTGGTGCTCCTGGGAGAGGCGGCTCGTCTCCTGACAAAAGAAACCGAGGACATCGTCGATGTGGAGATTCTGGAAAAATACCTCCCCTCGATCGAACAACTCGACGTGCCGTTCCTCTTAGAGGCATCGACTGACACATCGGCGATACGCAAAGAGTTTTCGGTGCGATACGAGCAGCCGGATCATATACGTCGCTTCATCCAGTCCGTGGATCGGACGCTGGTCTTCTGATCGAGAAGGTAGCGGCTATGGCAGCGATCATTTATTTGCTCCGCTCTTCCAGTCACTCTTTTCCTGCATGTCTGTATTCGTCGGACGACCACGAGATCACGGTCTTGGGAATCGAAGACGCCGCCAGCAGTGCTGGCGGCGCGGTGCTCTTACGGCGAGACAATGAGGATGGGCTTCAGAGCGAGTTCTATTCGTATGAACGCGTGCTGGAAATCCTCTTGTCTGGAGGAACGATCATCACTCTCTGAATCCTGCCTTACGTGGTAAGAGAAAATTCGTCGCCGGAGCCGGAGTAGGAGTAAGCGGAAGAATAGTGGGGATAGAGTCGAGGTTGTCGTTCTCCATGGGAAAAGACAACCGTGACGGGCGAGTGGAAGTTGGGGATTTCTTCTGCACGACCGTGAGCCAACATGGGGATGACCGACAGGCGACAACGGATGAGACTCGGCACGACTCGACAAGACCTCGGAGGTCGTGCTATTGACTCCTCGCTTTTCACAGGGGACCCGGTCCTTCCAAGAGTAGTTATCCACAGGTGTGAATAAGCCTGTGTATAGGGAATATTAGGCAGTTATGAGCGTCGAGAGCGTCTGGCAAGAAGCCCTTCACTACATTCAAAGCAAGGTTCCCAAGCAGGTCTACGACACATGGTTTACCCCGGTGCATTTGGACCGGATCGAAAACTCTACGGTGCACATCGGGGTACCCAATAAATTCTTCGGAGAGTGGCTCCATACGCACTACGGACCTCTATTAGCCGAGGCAGTCTCGACTGCGCGGGGAGGCGGCGAATTAGCCGTGAATTTCGTGGTGTTCCAAAAGCAGCCCCCCCGGCCCGGAGAGACGCACGCGGCGTTGCAGGCAGCCCGGGTGGCCATGCCACAAAAGCCTCGGCGAGGCATTCACCTCAACCCGAAATACACCTTTCGGAACTTCGTCGTCGGGGCCGGCAACCAGTTCGCCCATGCCGCCTGCATGGCGGTCGCGGAACAACCGGGGAAGGCCTACAACCCGTTGTTCATCTATGGCGGGGTCGGGCTCGGCAAGACGCACCTCCTGAACGCCATTGGGAACCACGTCGCCGAGCAGACCGATCTCCGTATCGCCTATCTGACCACGGAGCAATTTACCAACGAGGTGATCAATTCGATCCGCTACGACAAGATGATGGATCTGCGGAAACGGTACCGGCACATCGACATGCTGATGATCGATGACATTCAGTTCTTGGCCGGGAAGGAACGGACGCAGGAAGAGTTCTTCCACACCTTCAACGCGCTGTACGAGGCCCATAAGCAGATCGTGCTCTCGAGCGACCGATTCCCCAAGGACATGCCCGATATCGAAGAACGGCTGCGGTCCCGGTTTGAATGGGGTCTCATCGCAGATCTCCAGCCGCCCGACGTCGAAACCCGGATCGCCATCCTGCGCAAAAAATCCGAGGATGAGGGGGTCACGCTGCCCGAAGACGTAATCCAGTTCCTCTCCACCACGATGAAGAGCAACATCCGGGAGTTGGAAGGCAGTCTCGTGCGCTTGGGCGCCTATGCGTCTTTAACCGGCCAAGTGATCACCCTGGAGATGGCGAAGAACGTGCTCCGGGATCTCATCGGTGACAAGAAGAAGATCGTCGCTATGGAAGATATCCAGGAGGCCGTCTGCGCCCAATTCCACGTGAAGCTGACCGAGTTGAAATCCCGCCGGCGGAGCAAGACCCTGGTCCATCCCAGGCAGATCGCCATGTATCTCTGCCGGGAGCTGACCGATGCCTCGTATCCGGAGATCGGCCGGCATTTCGGCGGCAAAGACCATACGACGATCATCCACGCCTGCCGTCAAGTGGCCAAGGCGAAAGAAACCGACGCCACGCTGCACGCGACGCTGGAGAACTTGAAAGAACAGATTTTACGCAGTTAGGGGGCCTCCCAAGGGAGAAGGTGCCATGAAAGTACGCATCGGGCGGGATGAACTGTTGACCGGGCTCCAGCGGGTTCAGGGCGTCGTGGAAAAACGGAACACCATGCCGATCCTGTCCAACATTCTGCTGGAGGCCAAGCAGGAAGGCGCGGAGATCGTGGCGACCGATCTGGAGATCGGCATGCGCGGCCTCTACAAGGCGACGGTCGTGAAGCCCGGCGGCGTCACGGTCTCGGCCCGAAAACTTTACGAGATCATCAAGGAATTGCCGGCCGGCGAGATCGAATTGACGGCGGGGGACAATAATTGGACGACCATTCAGGCGGGGAAGAGCCAGTTCAAGATCGTGGGGCTCCCGAGCGCCGAGTACCCGGCGTTGCCGGCCATCGAACGGGAAGGCTTGGCGCCGTTGGCCGGCGACGGCCTCCTGGAATTGATTCGCAAGACGCTGTTTGCGGCCGGTGACAACGATGCGCGGTACATTCTCAACGGCCTGCTCGTCACGCTCGTCATGACCGATAAGAAGACCTCGCTGCGGTTGGTCGGCACCGACGGGCATCGGCTGGCCGTGGCGGAGCAGGAAGTGGGGAAGACCGGGAGCAAGACGGGACCCCAGGAAATCAAAGCCATCATCCCGAAAAAAGCCGCCCAAGAAATGCGGCGCCTCCTGGAAGAAGGCGGCGACGGCGAACCGCTCATCGGCTTTACGAAAAATCTGATGATCTTCCGCAAAAGCGGCCTGCTGCTGACCTCGAGACTGATGGAAGGGAATTATCCCAACTACCAGCAAGTCATCCCGAAAGACGGCGGGAAGAAGATCAGCGTACACCGCGGCGAACTCGAAAGCGCATTGCGGCGCGTGTCCGTGCTGTCGAAAGACAAGGCGAACGCCGTCAAGGTCACGTTCGGCGCCGGCAAAATGACCCTGTTCTCCAGCAACCCCGATTACGGGGAAGCGACGGAGGAATTGCCCGCCCGGTACGAGGGCGAGGCGCTGAATACGGGGTTCAACGCCCGGTACCTGCTCGACGTGTTCAGCGTGATGGACGGCGAGACGGTGTCGTTGCAGATGGAAACGGCCCTGAGTCCTTGTCTGATCCAGGAGCCGGAGAGCCCGGGGTTCAAGTGTGTCGTGATGCCAATCAAAATCTAAGGCACGAGGCCCGGGGTACGAGGCGAGAGGTCCGAATCCATGAAGTTTTTCCACTCGCCGCTTGCCCCTCACCCCTGACCCGCATCATAGGAGCCTGATAGGAGCCTGATGGCCACCGAAGACACGCAGCCCAAGTCCAAGTCAGACAGCTACAGTCCCGACCAGATCAAAGTCCTGGAGGGGCTGGATGCGGTCCGGAAACGCCCCGCCATGTACATCGGCAGCACGGGCGTGGATGGCCTGCACCATCTGGTCTACGAAGTCGTCGACAACAGCGTCGACGAGCACATGGCGGGGTTCGGCGAAACGATCGAGGTTACGATCCACATCGACGGCAGCGTCACGGTCGTCGACAACGGCCGCGGCATTCCCACCGGCATGCATCCCACGCAAAAGAAGTCGGCGGCCGAAGTGGCGCTGACGATGCTGCATGCGGGCGGGAAATTCGAACAGGGCGCCTACACGGTGTCGGGCGGCTTGCACGGCGTCGGCATTTCGGTCGTGAACGCGCTCTCGGAATGGCTGGAGCTGGAAATTTGGCAGGACGGCCAGGTCTTTGAGCAGCGCTACGAGCGGGGCAAGCCCAACGCGCCGCTGGCCGTGACGGGCAAGACGAAGCGCCGGGGCACGAAGGTGCGATTCAAACCGGACGGCCAAATCTTCGAGACGCTCGACTTCAGCTTCGACATTCTGGCCCAGCGGCTGCGCGAATTGGCGTTCCTGAACAAGGGTCTAGCGATCACCCTCAAAGATGAGCGGAAAGAGCCAGCCAAAGAGCAGGTGTTCCTCTACAAGGGGGGCATCGTCTCGTTCGTGGAGCATTTGAACGAAGCCAAGACCCCGCTGCACAAGCCGATCTACGTCAAGGTTGAAAAACCCGAGATGATTCTCGAGGTCGCGCTGCAATACAACGACAGCTACGCCGAGAACCTCTTTTCTTTCGCAAACAACATCAACACGAGAGAGGGTGGGACGCATCTCGTGGGCTTCAAGGCCGCATTGACGCGCACGATCAACAACTATGCCAACGCCAACGACCTGCTCAAGAAGGAAACGGAATCCTTGACCGGCGACGACGTCCGGGAGGGGCTTACGGCGGTCGTGAGTGTCAAGGTCCGGAACCCGCAGTTCGAAGGCCAGACCAAAGCCAAGCTGGGAAACAGTGAGGTGAAAGGAGTCGTGGAGGCGGCGGTCAACGAGGCCTTGGGCAATTACTTCGAGGAGAACCCCACGGTCGCCCGCAAGATCATCGGCAAGGCCATCGACGCGGCCCGCGCCCGGGAGGCGGCCCGCAAGGCCAAGGAGCTGATCCGGCGGAAGAGCGCGCTGGACGGCGGCTCGCTGCCGGGCAAACTCGCCGACTGCTCCGAGAAGGATCCCGCGTTGAGCGAGCTGTACATCGTCGAGGGCGATTCGGCGGGCGGGTCAGCAAAGCAGGGGCGCGACCGGAAATTTCAGGCGATCCTGCCGCTGAAGGGCAAGATCCTCAACGTCGAAAAGGCCCGCTTCGACAAGATGCTCACGAGCGACGAGATCCGCACGCTGATCATGGCGCTCGGGACGGGCATCGGCCGCAAGCGCGAAGAGAGCGACAAGGCCGACAAAGATACCTTCGATATCGCCAAGGCGCGCTACCACAAGATTATTCTGATGACCGACGCCGATGTGGACGGCAGCCACATCCGCACGCTGCTGCTGACCTTCTTCTTCCGCCAGATGCCGGAGCTCATCGAGCGCGGCTACGTGTACATCGCACAGCCGCCGCTCTTCAAAGTCAAGAAGGGCAAGACCGAGCGCTATCTGAAAGACGAAGCGTCGCTGAATGAATATTTGGCCGATCTGGCGGTCGAAGATGTCGAGCTGTACTTGGAAGGCACGCAAGGCTATGTGACCGGCCGGCGGCTGCTGCCGATCTTAAAGAAGATGATTTCGTTCGAATCCCTGCTCGCGCGGCTCAACAAGAAGCCCCACGAGGCGGCCATGCTGCGCGCCTTCGTGGACGAGCCGGGGTTGGATCGCGACCTGCTGAAGAATCGCGCGGCGCTCACGACCGTGGTCGACAATGCCAAGCGGACGCTCGCGGGCGTCTATCCCAAGCTCACGCCGACCTTCGAGATCCTGGACGATGAAGAACATCAATCCAACAAGGTCGTGTGCCGGCTGCAGGCCAGCGGGATGCTGCATAGCCTCGACGTGACGCATGAACTCGTAGGCTCGGCGGATTTCCGCGAGCTCCAGAAACTGGCGCCCTCCGCGATCGGGCTTGGCCGCACCCCCTACCGGCTCAAGGCCAAGGGGCAGGACAGCCAGTATCATGCGACCGATGAGCTGGTGAAGGCCATTCTCGACATGGGCAAGCAAGGGTTGAGCATCCAGCGCTACAAGGGTCTCGGTGAAATGAACCCCGCGCAACTGTGGGAGACGACCATGAACCCCGAAGCGCGCACGCTCTTGCGCGTGACCCTGGAAGACCTCACGGGCGTGGACGAGATCTTCACGATTCTCATGGGTGACGAAGTGGAGCCGCGCCGCAACTTCATCCAGACCCACGCGCTCGAAGTCAGAAACTTGGACGTCTAACGTCGTTCGTGAAGTGTGATGCGCGGGCGACTCACAACACCGGTGATCGCACGCTTCACGTTTCACGAAATACGCTTCATGAGGAAACATGCCGCCTGATGAACGTTTAGGCCAGATCGCCATCGAAGACGAAATGAAGTCGTCCTATCTCGATTACGCCATGAGCGTGATCGTGGGACGGGCGCTGCCGGACGTGCGCGACGGCTTGAAGCCCGTCCACCGGCGCATCCTCTTCGGCATGAACGAGATGGGCCTGGCGTCCAACCGGCCCTACCGCAAGTCCGCCAAGATCGTCGGGGAAATCATGGGGAACTACCATCCCCACGGCGATTCGGCGATCTACGACACGCTCGTCCGGATGGCGCAGGACTTCAACATGCGCTATCCGCTCATCGACGGCCAAGGCAACT
>CAZXRB010000013.1:29403-63670 GCA_964642845.1 uncultured Nitrospira sp. | reverse complement strand
CTAGGGGGTCATGGGGCTTTCGTTGCCGTTCCCATCTGTCGCAGTGACGCAGATACGCGCCCTCGCGCCTTGCGATCCCTTCACCGGCACCGTGATGGTTTCCACAATGTGGCCGCCCCCGGAAGCTTTTGTCGCTGGTACCTCTTTGGCGGCGACTCGACCCGCGCCGAGGTCATAGTAAATCGTGGTCTTGGCGAGCGACTGCAGAGGCTTCCCCGCCATGTTGGCAGTCGGCTCGGTGTACGACACCGTGACCGTCCCCTTCGCTGGGCTCACGGTGGCCTCCGTCCCTCCGGGGCAAGGCGGGCCCGTGACGCTGGCAGGGGACGCCGTGGCGCAGCCGCCCGCCATCACCGCCAGCGCGATGATCACCAACGGCGCTCTGAAGAACAGCATCGCGCTCTCCTTACCGGGCAATTCGTGTCGTAGATACGATACATCACTCCTGCCGCTATTATTGCAAACCGGAAAAGCCCTATGCTACCGTCTCACGGTAGTCATGGTGCCTCGTTACGGAGGTGCCTCGAGTGGTCCCATCGTCTAGTCTGGCCTAGGACGGAGCCCTCTCAAGGCTTAAACACGGGTTCGAATCCCGTTGGGACCACCACCACTTACGCATTTCTTGAAAATCTCCGGTGCCCATATGGTGCCCACCGGAGCCCTTCTCATTCCGTCTTCAGCAGCCACTAGCGATGTCTCAACAGCGAAAATTTCGCTCGTGCGACGGACCGCAGTAGATGATCCCGTCGCCTTAGGACCCAGGAGACTTGTTGGCACCAGCCGCTACAATCGAGCCGCGACGTCTTGGTCGCCTCGGCAAGCGTCGTGTCGTGACGGCCCGAGGCGACGCGACTCATGGAGCGTCTTGGCGACAGGTCGCTAGCTAGTGGGTAGAGCCGGCGCGCCGGCCAGGGTGGGCGACATGTCTTTGGAACCGGGAGTGGCCTAGTTGCTACAGGCTGCTAGCGATAGCTATAATGTGGGACTCTTGAACCTGCCTAATTCATACGCACTTTTTGAAATCATTTTGAAAAATTGGGCCGTGGGCTCTTAATACCTTCATGGTAGGAGTTAGAGCTATGTCAAACCTAAGAACAGATCGACGGCTGAACGCTCGTGACTTCAAGAAATTGAAGGCTCTTGTGCACTATATCTGTTCGAAGTGTCCCGATAAGAACCTGCTAGGTGCAACAAAGCTGAACAAGATTCTGTGGTATGCGGACGCAATCTCTCTTCAGACGCGAGGGGTTCCAATAACGAAGGAAACTTACATAAAGCGTCAGTTTGGCCCTGTCCCTAAGCATATTCTACAGGTTATCGAAAAACTCCAAGATGAAGATGCCATTGCAGTAAAGAACACACCTTTTCACAACTACGAGAAACGTGAGTTTGTTTCGCTCAAGCAGCCCAAACTTTCAATGTTTACCCCGGATGAGATTAGCCTCATCGATGATGTTATCAGGGAAATCTGCTTCAACCATACTGCGAGCTCAATAAGCTTGGCGTCTCATGACAGGATTTGGGAATTGGCCGAGATAGGCGATGAGCTTCCTCTCGAAACAGTGTTTGCTTCGGAACTCGATGAAGTCACAGAGTCAGATGTAAAGTGGGCAAAGCGAGCCTTGAGTAAGACTGCCTAGGCAATGAAAGTTGTACGGAGGCTTCGTGTTGCGCCAATCACGAAGGCGTACATTGAGGAAGAGGAAAAAAGAGACCCGCTGGTCAGGAAAGTTTTCGACGGTTTGACCTGGCTTCTGACCCACGAACAGCACCCTCCCGGATACAAGCTGCCCGGCTATACCCCTCCAAGGTACCTCATCACCAAGTCGTACCGTTTTCCTGTCCCCCGCCTTTTTCGCCTCATCTATCAAATGAGCAAGAAAGAGGTCTTTATCGAACTAGTCCAAGTGGTGGACTACGAAGAGCAGGAAAATTCTTGATGGGTTCTACCCACTGCTGTCCAAAATAATCTCCCCCTCAGAATCTTCCCCGCGTGAATTCTGCCTGTGAGACGGCTTTGGGTCAGGTTTTCGAATGAGGTTCTCCTCAGCTGCTGTCCAAGATCACGTCGCGAAGAGCGTTCCTTGCGTGGGCCCCGACGTGACCAACGGACGTTCAAACGGTGCATCGAGCCATGCCCACAGATTCCGGTACGTCAGCAGGTTAAAGCGGAGCAACGCGGCCAGGTTCGAGAGGCTCCACGGCCAGGTGGACTTCAACTGAAGAAACTTCAGCAGCAACATTGCGATCAGCGCAATCCAGATTTTGACCTGCACGGCGTTCTCACTCGTGCCCACGAAGGTTTTGATCTTGAGGTGTTGCTTCAAGGCCTTGAAGAGCAGCTCGATCTGCCATCGCTCCTTATAGATGGCCGCGATCGTGCTCGCGGCGAGGTGCATCAGGTTGGTAAGGAACGTGAGTCGGCGCTGCGGCGTCTCGTCCCAGATCGTCACCTGCCGCAGGGGGACGGAGCACCGGTCGGCGGTATGTAGGCCGGTCAAGCGAATCATCTCGTCAGCCAGCACCGGACCGAGGGTGGGCATCGGACGCCGCTCCAGAACCTCGTACAGCATATTGGGCGTGGGCAGGTGACAAACCCGACCTCGGTCATGGTCCAGCGATGATACAGGGCATAGTCGAGGTAGCCCCGATCCATCACGACGATCGTGCCCAGTGCAAACGTGAGCTGCTCGCCACGCGGACATCGGTGACCTCCCCTTCGGTAACGAGCGCCCAACAGGGCAAACACCCTTGGTGATCCAGTTGCAGATGGAGCTTGATGGCGCCCTTCGTTCGGACGAACCGCGCCCAATCGAACACCGAAGCACACAACTCGATGAGCGTCGTATCCAGGGTCCGCAACGGATGTTTGAACCGGAACTGGCGGCGTTTCAGGGCCGCCACCGCCTGACACCGGGTGAGCACCTGGTAGAAGAGGGTCTCGTACAATTGCCACGGACGCGATCATCGTCCGACGCGGGCGCAACTTCATTGACGCCCCCATCGTTGGTTGTGTATAAGAAAAGCGCCTTTCACATGTGCTCGCCTCTCAGGATGGTGCGCGATGGCCGCCCGCGAATTTCATGACGGTGCGAAGGACGGGCTCGAAGCTCTCGAGCCGCTCGATCCGCACAAAATTTCCTCCTTCGAGGATCTCTTGGTGGCGATGAGCAAGACCGCCTTCGGCGGTCGGCGCCTTGGCGAGGCCTTCGAAGTCCTGTGGGCCATGATCACCGATCCGGATTGCAAGGTCGTCATGACCCTGTCCGGCGCCATGACGATCGCCAAGATGGGGAAGATCATCAGCACGATGATCGACGAGGGCATGGTGCATTGCATCATTTCGACCGGCGCACTGATCGCCCACGGGCTGAGCGAATCGGTGGGCAAGACGCACTACCGCCACCATCCGTCCATGAGCGACGAGGAACTGTTCCAGAAAGGCTACAACCGGGTGTACGACACGCTCGAGATGGAAGCCAATCTGAACTATGTCGAGCATGTCGTCTCGCAGACGCTCAAACGCATCAATCACGAACAGCCCCTCTCTTCCGAGGTGCTCACGCGGGAGTTGGGCAAGACCTTGGCCGAGGAGTTCGACGGTGACGGCATCCTCAAGAGCGCGTATCTCAAACGAGTGCCCGTCTATATTCCGGCGTTCACCGATTCGGAAGTGGGCCTCGACGTCGGCACCTGGGCCATGGGGCGGGCCATCGACAAGGCTCGCTCGCAGGCGGGCGACGGCGGCGATTTGGCCGTGTTGCGCGCCATCCATCGGTCGTATCCGTCGTTCAATCCCTATCTGGATTTGAACAGCTATGCCGATCACATTCTCGAAGCCAAGAAACTCGGGATCTTCACGATCGGCGGCGGGGTGCCGAGGAATTGGGCCCAACAAGTCGGTCCCTACATCGAGATCGGCAATCTCCGGCTGGGCCTCAACGTAAGACCGCCCCGGTTCTACTATGGGGTCCGCATTTGTCCGGAGCCGGACTTCTGGGGCGGCCTCAGCGGCTGTACATACCAGGAAGGCATTTCATGGGGGAAGTTCGTCGCTCCCAAAGAAGGCGGCCGGTTTGCGGAAGTATTGAGCGATGCCACGGTAGTCTGGCCGCTCTTGATGATGGGGCTGCTCGAACGGAAGAAGAAGTCCCGCTCTGCCCGACACTCATGAAACACGCACACCATGTGGTATTGGCGGCCGTGCTGGCCGCCGGATGGCTGGGCACGGCCCCGGTGTGGGCCAAAGAGGCCCCAGAACCCGACGCCCGCGTGCGGGGCCAGGCCAATGCCCCTGTGACGCTAATCGAATATTCCGATTTTACCTGCGGCTACTGTTTGAAGTTCTTCAAGGAGACCTGGCCGCGCATCCAGGCGCGCTACGTCGACACCGGGAAGGTGCGGTTTCTCTACCGGGACTATCCGCGGGCGGACCAGGGACCCGGGCTCGAAGCAGCCGTCGCCGCGCGCTGCGCCGGAGCGCAAGGCAAATACTGGCCGATGCACGATCGGCTGTTTGCCGAAGGGGGCCGGTTGGACAAATCCGTGTTTCTGCGCCACGCGGCCGCCATCGGCTTGGATCGGTCGGCGTTCGATCAGTGCTTACGGAGCGGGAAATACAACAAGGCCATCTTCGAGGATCGGCAGGAGGCGAATCGGTGGGGGTTCCACGGCACGCCCGGGTTCATCCTGATGCAGACCGCCAACGAGCCGACGGAACAAGATCCCGCCATCGCCATTCCGGGGGCGTTCCCGTTTGAGATGTTTGCCGAGGAAATCGACCGGTTGCTCGCGGCTGTGCCGAAATCCTAAGACCATCACACCATGTGCGTAACCACATAATAGGAAAACGTTATGGCTTCAACGCAATCCTTTTGGCCGGTGTCCCATCGTGACGACGATTTTTGGGTCTGCATGTCCTGTTTGGGCGAAGTGTTTTACCGTAAGGTCCCGATGCCCGACTGCCCCTCCTGCCACGGCGTCTCGACCTATGAGGGCTTTACCCTGGAAGCGGTTCGAGACTGGGGCACCGAAGAGCTCATCGCCAAGGCGCTCGCGGCCCAACAGGAAGCCGCGGCCTCGGAATCCGCCGAACCAGCCGCCCCGGTCGAAGCGACCGAGTAAGCGAGCTGCACAGAGAGTCACTCCTTGCAGGGACCGCGACCATTTCTCGTCCACGGACAATGGAAGCAGAGCGAGACGACGGCTCGGATCACGAATCCGTTCAACGGCCAGGTGCTCGCCGAGGTCGCGCAGGCGACTGACGCGGACCTCGAACAGGCCGTGGCCTCCACCGTCGGCGGCGCGGGGGCGATGGCCCAGCTGGCCAGTCATGCACGGTACAACATCCTGCAACAGCTGGCCGCGCTGTTGTACCAGCGGCGCGACGACTTCGCGGCCACGATTACGGCGGAAGCGGGCAAACCGATCACCGATGCCAGGCGGGAAGTCAGCCGGGCGATCCAGACCTTTACCGTCGCCGCCGAAGAAGCGCGCCGCATTCCGGGCGAAGTCATCCCGCTCGATTGGACGCCCAGCAGCGAGTCGCACCTGGGCATCTTGCGGCGGTTTCCCATCGGGCCGATCCTCGGCATCACCCCGTTCAATTTTCCGCTCAACCTGGTGGCGCACAAAGTCGCGCCGGCCCTGGCGGCCGGCAACGCGATTCTCATCAAACCCGCGCCGCAGGCGCCCTTGACGGCGCTGCTTCTGGGCCAGGCGGCGCTGGACGCCGGCGTACCGCCGGGCGGTTTGAACGTCGTGCCCTGCAGCAACGCCGTGGCCGAGCAGCTGGTGACAGATCCGCGGTTCAAGCTGCTGACCTTTACCGGCAGCGCGGCGGTCGGCTGGATGCTGAAGGCGAAGTGCGGCAAGAAGAAAGTCACGCTCGAATTGGGCGGCAATGCGGGTGTCATCATCGAGCCGGACGCGGATCTGGACGTGGCGGCCCAACGGTGCGCCGCCGGAGGCTTCGGCTACGCCGGACAAACCTGTATTTCGGTCCAGCGCGTCTTCGTGCACCACGCCGTTGCCGACCTGTTCACCACCAAATTGTTGATGCAGGTGGCCCGCCTGAAAGCCGGCGATCCCACCGACGAAGCCACCGTCATTGGTCCGTTGATCGATCAGGCCGCCGCCCAACGCGTGGAAAGTTGGATCGCGGAGGCCGTGGCGCAGGGCGCGCGCGTCCTCTTGGGTGGAAAACGGATGGGATCCGTCGTGGAGGCCACGGTGCTGTCCAACGTCAAGCCCGAGATGAAGGTCTCCTGTCAGGAAGTCTTTGGGCCGGTGGTCACCGTCACGCCGTATCGCCAATTGAGCGAGGCCATTGCGGCGCTCAACCAGTCCGACTATGGCTTGCAAGCCGGCGTCTTCACCAGCGATGTCAACAAGATCTTCCATGCGTTCCGGCATCTGGAAGTCGGCGCCGTGCTGGCGAACGAAATCCCCACCTTTCGGGCGGACCATATGCCCTATGGCGGCGTCAAAGATTCAGGACTCGGGCGGGAAGGCGTCCGTGCCGCGATTGAGGACATGACGGAGCCGCGTCTGCTGGTGTTGAACCTCAAAGAACCCGGTGCCTCACGCTGATGCCGTGGAGCAGATATTGTGTTGCGAAGCGGGGCCAATCTTGGTACAACAGCGGCCCGGAACGCGGGGCGAACCGTTACGGAACGGCCACTAGACAAGGGAGAAGGGGGCTATGGTACCGACGCACATGTTTCTAACCCGAGGGGTGGGTGTCCACAAAGAAAAGCTAGCCTCCTTCGAGCAAGCTCTCCGCAGCGCCGGTGTGGCCTACTGTAATCTCGTCAGCGTCTCGTCGATTCTGCCCCCGAACTGCAAGATCGTTCCCCGCAAGCGCGGCGAAAAGTTGTTGAACCCGGGTGAAATCACCTTTTGCGTCATGGCGCGCTCGGAGACCAACGAGCGTAATCGCCTCGTCTCGGCTTCCATCGGGCTCGCGATTCCGACCGACCGGCGCACCTACGGCTATCTCTCCGAGCACCATGCGCACGGCGAAACGGACGAAGAGACGGGCGAGTACACCGAAGATCTGGCCGCGCAGATGTTGGCGACCACGTTGGGCGTGGAATTCGATCCCAACATCGCGTGGAAGGAACGCGAACAGGTCTTCAAAATGGGCGGCAAGATCGTCCGAACACTCAACATCACGCAGTCGGCCATCGGCAAGCCGAACAAGTGGACGACGGTCGTCGCCTTGGCCGTCTTTATTCCGGAAGAGAATCTACCCAAACGCTCCCGCCGTTAGCCGCGGCTCCGGCGGGCCGTCCACACGGTCCGTCCCTATGGGACAACACAGCACATGAGCCTGCCGGTTGGTTGGGAAGGTCCCGACCGTAACTTTCTCGCTCTGGAGGAACCCTGGTGCCATCCGGACCAGGCCGGCGTCTATGTCCTGCCAGCTCCCTACGAACACACATCGAGCTATATTCCTGGGTCCGATCGCGGTCCGTCGGCGATTCTCGAAGCCTCGGCCCAGGTGGAGTTTTATGACGAGCAGCTCGAGCGCGAACCCTTTCGGGACTGGGGCGGCATCGCCACGGCGTCGCCGCTCGACCTGCAGGGGAAAGTCGACGGCGCGGCCGTGGACGCGATCGAAGCGTTCGTCGCTCCGCACGTCGGCAAGGGCCGCTTCGTCCTCACGTTGACCGGCGAGCATACCGGCGCGCTCGGCGCGATCCGCGCGCATGCGAAACGCTATCCGGGCATGTGCGTGCTCCAGATCGACGCCCATGGCGATCTCCGCCAGGCCTATCAGGGCAATCCCTTCAGCCATGCGAGCGTGATGGCCCGGGTCGTGGACGACGGGCTGCCGCTGGTGCAAGTGGGCATTCGCTCGATCTCGCCGGAGGAAGTGCAACGCATCAAACAGTCCGATCGCATCACGACGTTTTTTGCCGCGCGCATTCTCGATCCGTTCGGTCCGTATGAGGGCAGCGCCCGCCGGTGGATTCCCGAAGTGGTGGCCGCCTGCCGGGGGCCCGTGTATCTCACCTTCGACTGCGACGGACTCGATGCGTCCATCGTGCCGGCGCTCGGGACGCCGGAGCCGGGGGGGCTCGGATGGTACGATACGCTCAATCTCATCGCCGCGCTTGCCGAGGGGCCCGGCATCGTCGGCATGGACGTGAGCGAGATCGCGCCGATCGACGGGTTTGTCGCGCCGCAATTTTCCGTGGCCCGGTTGATCTACCGTATTCTGGGACGGATCCGCGCCGGCCGCCGCGTCCACTAGCGGGAGTGATCGGTGATGAGCGATGGGTGAAGAGTACCGTCCTCGTCCCATCCGCATCAACAAATTTTTTACCGAACAGGGCATCTGCTCTCGGCGCGAAGCCGACCGATTGATTGAAAGTGGTGCCGTCACGATCAACGGCCGCCCGGCCAAGCTGGGCGATCAGGTCGGTCCGGAAGACGTCATCGCCCGCGACGGGCGGGTGATTCCCTGGAGCAGGCGGGCGGTCTACCTCAAATACCACAAGCCGGTCGGCGTCACGACCACCAGCGAGCCGCACGTCCCGCGCAACATCATCGCCGAAATCGGCTATCCCGAACGCATCTTCCCCATCGGCCGGCTCGACAAGGACTCGTCCGGCCTTATCTTGCTGACCAACGACGGCGACATTGTGAACGACATTCTCCGGACGGAGTTCGGGCATGAGCGCGAGTACCTGGTCGACGTGGATCGGCCGTTTGACCGCGCCTTCCTGCAAGCCATGGCCGCCGGCGTGACGGTGCTGGGCCGGCTGACCAAGCCCTGCCGCGTCATTCCCCGGGGCCTGAACCAATTCCGCATCGTGTTGACGGAGGGCCGCAACCGCCAGATCCGGCGGATGTGCCAAGCCCTCGGCTATCGTGTGACGCGCCTGCATCGCGTGCGCATGATGCACATCACGGTAGCGGGATTGCGTGCGGGTCAGTGGAAGGAGCTCACGGACGAAGAACGCCAGAAACTGCTGCAGGCCGTCGGTCGGATTTAAGGGGTGCTGCCGCCGACCGGCGTGGTGGCCGATCTCCCGAGCGATACGGGCGGCACGGGCGTGGCTGTCGGCGCGCTGTCCGGCGACGAGCGGGGCTCTTCAGGCGGCGCAGGCGGCCGCCGGCTGAGCAGCAAATTGAGCGCGGCAATGAAGAAACTGCCGGTGACCAGCAGCATGCTGCTGAACTGGATCGTCCTGGTTCCTTCGTCGCGCATATCCTTGGCCACCTCGGCCACGGTTTCCAACAGGCGGTCCAGCGCCAGGCTTACTTGAATCATCTTGGGGCCGCCGTTATCGGCGGCATGCTCCTCGGCCTTCCGCCGCAGGACTTCCCGCTCCGTGGGCGACGTCGCGTTCCATTCCTGGGTCAGCAGCTGAATCGTCGTGCTGGCGACCGAAAAATACTGGTCCAGACTCCGCCGCACCGCCTCGATATCCTCGGGTTCGCTGCGCCCGCTTCGCGAGACCCGCAGTCCCGCCGCCGCGTACCGGTCCACCGCGTGCTGAATGCGGGCCCGCTGCGCGGGCAGCGATTCGGTAATCCGCTCGAATTCTTTTTTGCTGTCCGCCTCCAACGCCCGGATGATCGTATTGCGGTACCGCATCACGTCGGCCGAGATGTGCGCCAAATCCGCGGCGCCCAAGGTGTATTCGGTGTACATGATCCGCAAGTCCTGGTCGATCTGGCTCAACGCCTGGCCGCTGTACCAGCCGAGCGCGGCGATCAGGAGGCTGATGACCAGTTGCGAGGCGGTGGGGCGGGGGATGGTAAAGCGGGAAAGCAACGGCACGGTGTCCTCGGTTAATCCAGAATGATCCGGCGATCGACGTGGCTGGTGAGGTTCGGGTCGTTCGACACGAAGATGACCGACCAGGGCTCGTCTTTGCCGCACAGGCGACGGAGAATCGTCTCGCGCATCGCGGGCTGCATGTTGTGCATGATGCCGTCGAAAATCAAGATCTGCGGCCGCGCGAGAATGGCCCGCGCCAGCAGAATGCGGAGGATATGGGTCGGAGCCAGAATCTTCCCCGGGGCCCGTACAGGCGTCTTGATGCCCTGTGGGAGCGCGTCGATTTCTTCCTCCAACTCCGCAACACGCAGCGCCCACCGGACGTCGCTATACGGCACGTAAGAGCGTCCCAGCACGATGTTCTCCTCGATCGTCCCTTCGAACAGGCTGAGCTGCGAATCCAGCATGAACCCGCGGCAGCGGTTGATGGCGTGCAGGTCGAGATGGCGAAGGTCCACGCCGTTGTAGCGGATGACGCCGCTCGTCGGCGCTTCGAGTCCCGCCAACACCCTTGCCAGCGCGGTTTTCGCGACGGTGGTGCTCGCATAGATGCCGATCTTTTCGCCCGGCGTGATCTCCAAATCGAAATTTTCGAAGACGGGCACCTCGTCGTGCCGGACCGTGAGCTCCTTGCAGGTGACGCGAATCCCGTGAATGGTCGGATCCGGCAGGGGCACGGACAGGACCGCCGAGTCCTGATCCTTGGGGAGCGAGAAGAAAAAGTCCAACTCGGCCAGCGCCGTCAAAAAGTAATAGACGTGGCCCATGCGCTTCACGACGCTCTCAAAATTGATCAGCAGCCCGCTGACGACGACTTCGGCGGCCACCAGCTGGCCGAGTGTCAACTGGCCGATCGACAAGAGCCACCCGGCCGTGGCGAGCACGCCGCCATGGGCGACGGCCTGCCAGCCGACCGAACCGAGGTACTGCCGCACCAGGACGTTGAAACGGGCGCGCCGGCACTCGACGTATTTCTCAATGAGCTGGTCCGTCTTCTGCATCAAGAGCGATTGGCTGTCCGTCGCCTTGAAGTGCAGGAGGTTGTAGGCGATTTCCTGGATCCAATGCAGCGTGTCGTATTTGGCGTGCGACATGTCGATGGTGGTGCGCAGCCCGCCATGCGCGAGCAGGAAGAAGATGACGTTGAATCCGACGAGGAGCAGCGCATTGTAAAGCAGAAAATAGGGATGATAGAAGACGAGGATGGTCATCCCCACCGCGCCGCCGACCACGACGTTGATGAGATCCACCAACAGCACGGACAGGGCGCGCTGCATGAACACGGTTTCCACGAAATAGTTGGCAAACCGCGGCTTGAAGCCTTGAAACCGCATGTGGGGCACCTGCTGCGTCATGGCGATCGTCATCCGCGCGAACACCCGGCGTTCCAGCACCTCGACGGCGTAATACTGGAGCGTCCGGAAGGCCCCGACGAAGGCCAGCGCGGCGACCATGATGCCCGCCAGCGTGACGATGGTGATGGGCTGGATGGCGAAGGCGAACGTATTGACGAGCTCCTGCACCGTCAACGGCACGATGAGGGAGAACAAGCCGATGGCGAGGGAATAGGAAAAAATCAGGGCGAGAATTCTCTTCTCAAGGCGGAAGAGCAGCCCCAGGTGGCCCAGCATCGCTTGGAACAGACTCGGCTGGGTGTCAGAGGAATGCTGGGCCATACCGTCCGAACCTCACGAGGGGCGGTTTCGCCGGCAGCCCGGACTTCCGGCGATTCCCGTCCCGTAACCCTAGCAAAGTCTGGAAGAAATTACCATGTCTCGGCGGCTTAATCGCGTGCGCGATAGGTGACCGGCACGGCACTCGGGACGCTCTTGGCCCAGGCCCCGATGGCCCACTGGTAGAGGGCCTGCGCTTTTTGATAATCCGCTTTGGCCCGGATCACCTGCACTTCGGAGTCCACCGTATTCCGCTCGCGTAGATTCACGAACAAGACGCTGGTGGCGCCGAGACTGAAGCGGAAGCGCTCTCCGTCTTCCAGCGTTTTCGCCAACCGGAGGGACTGGGTCGCGGCCTCCATCCGTTCCTTGGCCCGCTCGATGGCGGACAGCGCGTTGTCCACGTCGACGACGACTTGCTGCTCGCGGAATTTTTGCACCAGCACCAGCCGGTCGGCCTGGGCTTGGGCTTCGAGCACTTCGCCGCGACTGCGCCGTTGCAAGATGGGAATCTTCAGCTCCAGGCCGAACCGATAGCCCAGGCCCAGCACAAATTTTTCCGGCGCGCGCGCGGGCGCCGCTTCGGCGTCCAGGCTCGGCAGCAGATTGTTCTTGGCCAGCGCCAAGTCGATATTGTTCGCCTTCGCCTCGATGTCGACTTCCTTGACCTCCGGACGCTCTTGTTTCGCTTGCAGCTTGTGCTGCTGAACCGCATCGACTGTGGGGGAGAAGGTCTGGGCGGGAAACTCCGGCACGCGCTCGTTCGGGGGAAGCGTCGGCGCGCCCTTTTCCCAGAGGAACATGGAGAGCTTGAACTGTTCCTGCTCGAGCGCCCGCTGGGCGGCAATGGCGACTTCGCGGCGGCGCTGGACTTCCTGGCCCGCCTCCACGACATCCAGGGGAGCGACGGCGCCGGCCTTCGCGCGCCCTTCCACCTGCTTGTACCGGTCTTCGGCCACGGCGAGCGCCCGCTTCTGCACGTCCACCAGCTTCGTCGCGGCGACCCAATCCCAGAACTGCGAGGCGGCCGCCAGGAAGAGATCCTGGCGCGTCTGGGCGATTTTCACGTCGGCACGCGGGTCCGCCAATTCGGACCGCTGCAGTTCCGCGTTCTCGGGATTGGTCATCAGACCCCTGAGAAGGGGGAAAAAGCCGCCGACGATCAACTGATTGTTCGAGCCGAAGGAAAGATCCGGGATGACGGCATCGCCGATGGCCCTGCGATACCCCAGGCTGCCTCTGAATCCCCAAGGATGGCGAGCTTCGATAACCGTATCGTTGAAGCCGACGGTCTGTGTGCCTTTCTGCGGATTGGAGCTGCTGATGAAGCGCTCCAGCTCGGTGTCGTTCACGAGCGTCGGCTCAAACGCGCCGAGCGCTTTGAGCATCTTGCCGCGCGCCATCACTTTTTCGGTGCCGGCGCCTTTCAATAGCGGGTGCGATCGGTCAATCCAGGCAAGGATCTCCTCCACGCTCAACGGGATGGCGGGCAGCGGTTTCCCTCCGGACGGCTCCATGGGGGGCGCCGCCCATGCCGCGATCGGCAGGGCGAGGATCCACACAAACATCACCAGGCGCAGGACAATCATGGGTCGCTCCTTTCACCACGCATGTGGATGGACGGTCACGGCATCAATGCGTATGGATGCGGTCGGGAACTGAGGATGGCGGCCGGTCGAGGAGCGAGGCAAAGGATTACTTCGCGCCTCGTCCGGCTTTCGGCAAGAGGGTGTCGATCAAGCTGGGCGGCCGTTCCTGATAATCCGGCGGGAAGAGGTTGAACCGGCGCCACAGCTCGTACCATAAGGGAACGCGGTTCAAGATCACCCATCCCATCGCCTTGGTTCCCTGCCGCACGTGCGTCTGGTCGGGCCAGGGCCGATCTTCGGGATCGGGGACCACCCAGAAGCGGAAGTTCCCCTTGCCGTCGTCCACCTGATCAATCACCTTGATCACGCCGGAATAGGTGCCGGCCATGAGCTCCGGCCACGCGGGCAAGGGAATCGCCGGAATGCCGTAGAAGAGAATTTTGACCTTTCGGCCGACGTTCAGCAACGGCGCATCGAGGCCGTCCGCGGTCATCTCGATCGCCTTGTCCATACTGATCGGCGACAGGCGCACGAGCTTGTCCCCCTGCCGCACGGTCTCTCCGGCGCCCGCTTCTGCCATCCTGACGACCGTGCCGTCGATCGGGGCGAGAATGCGGCTGGCTTGCCGGCGCTGTTCGGCATTGGAGAGGCGGAGCGACACGTCCGCCAACTGGTCGGCGGCGCGGGCGGCTTCCGCGACGGACGCGTCTCGGGCCGCCTCGGCGTCGAGGAGACGTTGCAACACTTCCGCGCTCACTTGGTCGCGGCCGAAGCTCAGCGCTTTCATCGCCTGTTCGGCGGCCTTCAAGCCGGCTTGCGCGCCTTGGAGATCGGCCTTGCTCGCGATGGCGGCTTGGATGGTCAATTCCAATTCGCGCTGCGAGACGAGTCCCTGTTCGGCCAGCAGCTTGTGGCGATCGACGTTCAGCTCGGCGGTCTCGACGGCGATCTTCGCCGCCTCCACTTTTTGCCGCGCCTCGCGGACTTTGTTTTCCGCCTCGATCACCCGGGCTTGGGCCGAGGGCACGGCGGCTTTCACGAGGTTTTGCATCTCTGTAATGCGCTTGTCCAATTGCTCGGCGCGGGCCAATGCGGCCTTCCGGTTGTCCTCCAGCGCTTTTTTCCGCTGGGTCAACAACGCCAAAAGGTCGGGGGACATGAAATTGGGATCGTAGTCTTCCAACTCCAGGATCAGATCCCCCTGCTTGACGCGCACGCCTTCAAAGATGTGCCATTTCTTAATGCGACCGGTGATTTGGGCTTCGATATCCTGCGGCCGCTCGTACGGGGTGTAGGCCGACAGTTGGCCGGTTACGGTGATCGTTTGAGTCCAGGGCACGAACGCGATGATGAGCAGAAACAGCACGACCAGCTTGATGGCGAGGCGGGAGGAAAACTTCAGCCGTTCGGGAATCTGAACCGCTTCCCACGAGTGAAGCTTGGTCGAGGTCGCCAGGTCGTCGACGGAGATCTCTGCCAAACCGGATTCCTGCTGGACCAACGCGCGCACTTTGTTCTTAAGGTCGAAGCCGAGGCGAGCCACAGAGCCCCCTTCTCCGATAGCGATGACCTGAGAGGCGGGAACGGCTGTTATTCTAGAGGAAAGCCGGAGTCGGGGTCAAACTCCGTCGCACAACCGGCGCGTTCCGTGCGCGCCGCTCTATGCCTTGACCCTTCAGCAGGGAGTCGTTAAGGTGATTCCCCATTGTGACGGGCGATCGTTCGCCGAGAGGAGGCGCGTGAATTCATGACGGCTGCAGGACGCAAAGGTCGAGGATCCAAGGGCGCGCGCGCGGTGCCGCAGGGCGGGCCCATTGTCGGGGTGTTGGGAGGGAGTAAATCGGATTTCCCTATTCTGGAGAAGGCCGGAACGATCCTCGCCGAGTTGGAAGTTCCGTACGAGCTGCTCGTGGTCTCGGCTCACCGGACGCCTGACCGGTTGTTTGAGTATGCGACCAGCGCGGCGGAACGCGGCATCGAAGTCATCATCGCGGGAGCCGGCGGCGCGGCGCATCTGCCGGGCATGCTGGCCGCGAAGACGCACGTGCCGGTGATCGGCGTGCCGATTCCCACCGAGTATCTGCGCGGGCTCGATTCGTTGCTGTCCATCGTGCAGATGCCGAAAGGCATTCCGGTGGCGACCGTGGCCATCGGCGGGGGCGAGAATGCCGGACTGCTGGCGGCCCAGATTCTCGCGGGGCGCTACCCGGACATCGCCGAGCGGGTCAAGACCTTCCGGCTCACGCAGACGGAAAGCGTGCTGAACTCTCCGGAAGCGCAAGGCACCAGCTTGGGCAATCTCGAAGCGAAAGGAGCCAGGCCGACATCGTGACCGACAAGCCGGTGGAACCGGGTGCTGTGCTCGGCATGCTGGGTGGAGGCCAACTGGGCGCGATGTTCGTCACGGCGGCCCGTCGGATGGGCTATGACGTGGCCGTGTGGGATCCGGACGCGGATGCCCCCGCCCACCGCGTGGCCGCCCATTCGTTTGTGGCCTCGTTTGCCGACACCCCGACGCGCGAGCGGTTTGCCGAGACGGTGAACGCCGTCACATTCGAGTGGGAGAATGTCCCGGCCGAGCTCTGTGAATGGCTCGAACAGCGCCGTCGCGTGCGTCCGGGGAGCGCGGTGCTCCACATCATTCAAGATCGGGTGCGGCAGAAGCAGTTTTTGCAGTCCCACGGGTTTTCGGTGCCGCCGTTCGAGGTGATCGACGCGGCGGAACAGCTCCGTGGAGCCGTCGAACGGCTGGGGCTTCCGGCGCTCTGCAAGCGGGCGACGGCCGGCTACGACGGCAAGGGCCAATGGGCGCTGCACCGACCGGAGGACGTGAACGCTGTCACGGAGGCGCTGCACGCGGATGCGGCTCCTGGCACCCGGTGGATCCTCGAATCGTTGATTCGCTTCGAGCGTGAGCTCTCCGTGCTCGTCGCCCGTGGCGATGGCGGCACCTGCGTCTCCTATCCGGTGGTGGAAAATCGGCATGAGCAAGGGATCCTTCGCCTGACGCTCGTTCCTGCTCGCATCTCCGCCGGCCTCGCCCACCAAGCCGGCGAGCTTGCGCGGCAAGCCATCACGGCTCTGGGCGCGGTGGGCCTGGTCTGTGTCGAACTGTTTCAAGAGCCGCAGGGGCGGCTGCTCATCAATGAAATCGCCCCCCGTCCCCACAATTCCGGCCACTATACGCTGGACGCCTGCAGCGTCTCGCAATTCGAGCAGCAGGTACGCATTGTCTGCGATCTGCCCGTAGGAGAGGCGCGCCTGCTGACTCCCGCCGCCATGGTCAATCTGATCGGCGACGACGTTCAGAAGGTCACTGCCAACGAAGGCTATCGCAGCCTTCTGGACACTCCTGGGGCTGTCCTGCATCTCTACGGAAAGCGAGTCGTTCGGCCGCGTCGCAAGATGGGACACGTCACCTTTCTGGCCGATCAGTACGAGACAGCCGCCGACCGAGCCAGCCGGTTCCTGAAGACCTTGTCCTGAGCGCTGGCCGCCGTTCCCGCTGGCTCTTGTCCCATCACGGCACTGGACCAAAAGCCGAGTGTCATTCACCGAACACCCCGCAGGGCGACCACGGAGTCGTCCGTTTTTGTTCTCCTGGAGGGTTTTCTTGTGCGATGTGGAGTGGGCGCACTCCGCATTGGCCGCTTTCCGACAGGGGATGAAGGTATGATCCTTGCTCACCTCAGCGCCGTTTGCCGGAGGCATTGTGACCGCGACGACGTCCACTCAGACTGCGCCCACAGACACATCCAGCAGGTTCTTTCGGGCCTTGGCCAACCCGCGTTCGCGCGCGGTCCTTCTGCAAAGCCTCGTAAGCATTATCGTCTCCTACGAACTACTGCTGGGCTCGGAGTCCATCATTGGCCGGTCTTTGCGCGAGACGTTGGTGATTCCGGTATGGCTTGTGCTCGGTCTGATCGCTGTCGCGCCCGCGTCCGTACTCGAAGCGGCATGGTTCGGCGCCGGGCTTGTTGCCGTGGATTCGGCGCTGGTCACCGGCGCGATCTATCTCTCCGGCAACGCCCGGCCGGATCTCTACATCATGTACTTTGTCTTGATGCTCGTGGCGGCGTCCGGGCGGCGTCTCAGCCATGTCTTGAGCCTCTCGCTGTTGCTGAGTGTGGGCTATGCCGCGGTGCTCTACGAAGGCGTGGTCCAAACGGGCGCCCTGACGGTGGGACATCTGTTGGGCGTGCCGGTGCTCCTGGTGATGGCGGTGTTCTATGGCGTGGCGCTGGAAACCGTCACGCTGGAACGGGAACAGAAGTCCCGGCTGCAGCAGGATGTCGAGGCGTTGAGAACAATGGAGGCACAGTTGGCCGCCGACAAGACGCGGCTGGAGACGCGGGTCGCCGAGCTCAGGCGGGATTTGAGCCATGCCCGAGAGGACGTGCGCGACGGGTTGGCGACGAGACAGCGACTGGAGCGCCGACTACGGGAGGCGGAAAAAATGGAAGCCGTCGGGCGGATCGCCGCCGGCATCGCCGCCGAATTCGGCAGCCTGTTCTCCGTCATCGGCAGGCAGACCGGCGTCTTGTTGTCCCGGATGAACCCCGATGAACCGCTGTGCGGAGCGGTGGAGGATATTTTCAAGACCGGCGAGCGCGCCGCGACCCTCACCGCCCAGCTGATCGCTGTGAATCTCACCTCCGTGCCGGTGCGCGACGTACTTTTCGTGGAAGATGTCCTACAGGATCTCCACGCGGCCATGACGAGTCTTTTGCCGCCGGAGATCGAGTTGGAAGTCCGCCTCGATGGGCCGCGGAGCGGGGTCGAGGTCGATCGGGAGGGACTGGAGAAGGTGATGTTGCAGCTCATCGTCAATGCGCGCGACGCGATGCCCGGCGGCGGTAGACTGTCCGTGTCCGTTTCGCGGGCGTCCGGCGAAGGGCCAGGAGCGGGGTCAGACGCCTCTCAGGTGGTGCTCACGATCCGTGACACGGGCACGGGCATGAACCTGGAGACCCAGGCGCACATGTTCGAGCCATTCTTTTCCACGAAGGAAACCAACGTCGGTCTGGGTCTCACGGCGGTCTACCACATCGTGAAGCACCATGGCGGCACGGTGGAAGTGGACAGCCGGCCGGGCCACGGGACCGTGGTGCGTGTGCGCTTCCCTGTGGCCCGATCGGAGGCGTCGCGCCGCGACTCGCGGCCCCGCGGCTTGATGGCGAAGGGAGACGAAACCGTCCTCGTGGTCGAGCAAGACGAAATCACCCGGAAGCTGGCCTTCTCCGCTCTGAAACGGCATCGCTATCATGTCTTGGAAGCAGCGTCGTCGACAGAAGCGCTCATGGTCATGCAGCAGTACGGAGGCGCGGTGCATGTCGCGGTCAGCCCGCTAGTGATGCCGGATCTTGGCGGCCGCGAACTGGTCCGGCGTCTGCTGGCTCAGCACCCGGCGATGAAGGCGATCTTCGTGTCCAGTTACGACGACGCTGCTATCCAGCATCACCGGATCAACCGCAAGTATCTGCTGCAGCATCCCTACCGCCAGGCAGGGCTCGTCGAAAAAGTCCGCGAGATCTTAGACGCGGCGTGAGCCCCACCCGTGCTCGTCAGTCGTCCCAGCGCGGCGCGCGACCAGGGGCAAAGAGTCGCACTTCCGGCCGCTTGAAGAACGGGATCAGCGCCATGCCGGCCACAAAGCCGCCGATGTGGGCGAAAAATGCGATGCCGCCCCCTCTCGCGCCCATGCTCATGCCGCCGCTGAGGAGTTGTGTCAGGAACCACATGCCCAGCACGATGCCGGCGGCGACGCGGGTCATGCCGAGGCCCGGGATCAAGACCAGGACATGGGCGCGGGGGAACAGGAGGAGATAGGCGCCCAGCACGGCCGAAATGGCGCCGCTCGCTCCGACCATTGGAATCGTGGACGAGGGGTCCGTGGCGGCATGACTCAGCGCGGCCACGATTCCGCACAAGAGATAAAACACCACAAAGCGGGCATGGCCCATGACGTCTTCGACGTTGTTGCCGAAGATCCAGAGATAGAGCATGTTGCCGAGGAGATGCATCCAGCCGCCGTGCAGAAACATGCTGGTGACGAGCGTCATGAACGCCGGCACCGCCGCCACCTCGTCCGGCAGTTGAGCCTGCCCGAACACCAGTGCCGGAATCGCACCGTACTGAAACACGAAGGCCTCGCCCGGGCGCGGCGGCAGGCTGGCTTGGTACATGAAGACCAGCACGCAGAGGACGATGAGGGCCACCGTGACAACGGGGGGACGTTCGGTCGGATTATCGTCGTGGATGGGAATCACGAGCCGCCTGAAACGCGGGCCGCGTCGGGGGCGCCAACGGGCTTGGGCAGGGCGGGGTTGTGAGGCAGCGACCCGTCCGGCCCCAAGGGGACGGAAAAGCCGGCAGCGTGCGTATGGCCGCCGCCTCCGAACGACGCGGCAATAGCGCCTACGTCGGCGCCGTCCTCGCGCGACCGCATGCTGTAAAAGCGGCGTCCGTCGCGATCGTGCCAGATGAGGCAGAACGGATGGTGGAGCGACAACCGCTCGCCGATCTGGCTCGTCAAGATGGGACTGTGCACGGAGGGAACGATGGCGCCCTGGAATTCCACCAGGACCGCATGCGCCACCAGTTTGCTCACCAGCTCCTGCTCATAGCGTAAAATCGCGCGACCTTCTTGCTCGAGCGTGGCTTGCGAAAACCGATTCCACAGTTCGAAATCGAACGGGTAGGACGCCAATGCCGCATTGATCTCGCGGCTGCCAGGCAACGCCCATTGCCACAGATCCTTGTCTTGAATGTATTGCAGGAGCCACGGCGCCGGCGTGCCATGGGCCCATTCCCATGCCAGGACCGCCCCGGATTTCTGTTGATCGAAATAGGCGTAGGGCAGGCCGGCCAAAGCCTGCTGGGCGGTGATGTGATGGTCCAGCACGAGGAGTTCCTTCGCTTCCGCCGCCATGGCGTTGAGCACAGGCCGTGGATAGCTGAAATCAACGATCACGACCCGCTGGCCGCCGAGATTGTCGGGCGGCGGATGGCCGTGCTTCACCGGAATGAACCGGCTGTGGGGGAACTGCTTCCAAATGGCCCAGGCCGCGCCGAACCCGTCGGAGCATTCCGCGTGATAGAGCACGACGTTCGGAGCGTCGTGGAACCGGCGCGCGTAAGGAGTCTCGCTCATAGGTGTCGTGAGAATACCACGGCCCGGGTGAGCGACCAAGGGGAGATTCGGGCGGGAACGCCGAGCGGACGGCGCCAGCCGGCGGCCTACAGTCCGTTCAAATGATCGATCAGTTGCCGGAGGCGGCTGGCGCTGCGCCGGTTGAAGCTGAACACCAGTCGCGGCAAATCCTTGAGCGCCGGTTCGTCCAGCTCTTCCTCGAGTGCGTCACGCAGTTCGAACCGTCCTTCGGTCAGGAGGTCGGCAAACTGCCGCTGAATCTGTTCGAGCTGCGCCGGGGAAATGGGGGTCTTGAGGCGCATGGCCAATTGGCGGCCGACAAAGCGGATCGAGTGGTAGCGCCAATAGAAGCGGAGGATGTGTTCCACCGCGGCATCCGGGCTATTGACGATGGTGAAGAGGCTCAAATCTTCCGGAGAGATGAGCTGTCGGTTCAGCAATTGCTTGGTGATGAACGCCGCCCAATCGTCCCAATAGTCGCAGCCCGGCGCTTGCAGGCAGACGATGGGCTGGGGATCGCTCTTGCCGGTCTGCGCCAGCGTCAGGATCTCGAAGCCCTCATCGTGTGTCCCGAATCCCCCCGGGAACAACGCGATGGCGTTGGCCTCCTTTTGGAACATGAGCTTGCGCGTGAAAAAGTATTTGAACGTGATGAGCTTCGGGTCATCGGCGATCGTGGCGTTCGGGCCCTGCTCGAACGGCAGCATGATATTGACCCCGAAACTGTTGTCGCGTCCCGCCCCCTCCTGGCAGGCCCGCATGATGCCGTCCGCGCCTCCGGTGATGACCATGAACCCTTTGGCGACCACGGCCTGCGCAAACTGGTAGGCCAGGTGATAATTGGGGTCGTCCGGCGCCGTGCGCGCCGAGCCGAAGATGCTGACTTTCGGCCGATCGCGATAGCTGCGAAACACGCCGAAGGCATGCCGCAACTCCTTGACGGCCCGATTGACGATCTTGACGTCCAGCAAATCGAGTCGGGCTTCGTGTAGCTTGAGGAGGCCGGCCAGCAATTCTTTCATGAGGGCGGCATGCAGGTCGTCTTCCGGACTGTCCAGCAGCGCGCTGATCTGTTGCAGGATCTCCTCTTTCGGCGGAGTCGGCCGGAGTCGCGACGGGGATTTCATCGGTGAGTTCATCGTGTGTCCTTGTCCTTCCCGATTTTCAACAGGGTGAGGAGAAAATTGTACCAACGAGCATGCGGCTGGTCAAAGAACTTTCATGGAGCTGGCTTAGGAAAGATCGGAAGAATGGGGGGAATGCTGAAGCACCCAGGCTTTGATGCGGGCTTGGTCGGCGGGTGAGAGCGCGGTGAATTGAAGGTCCACGCCGGGCGCTGGCGAAGAGGCGGCCTGGTCGCCGTGCGCCCGCTCATAATCGCTGAGAATCGTCCCAGGCACCGCGAACGGTCTCAGCTGTTCGGAGAGGGAGAAGTGAAGCACGACTTTCGTCCCGGGCAGCAGCAGCACCGGGCATTGCACCAAGGCGCCGACATGGCTGAGCTGGATGATGGTGGCCTGATGCTGCGCGCCCGATTCTCCATCGTCCACGACACGGAGCGATGCGGGCAGATGGGTGGGGCAACGTTTCGGAGACAGCACCAAGTCGCGCGCGGTCAAGACGCCGACGGGCTGGTCTTCCTTGGTCACGATGAGAATCGGCGTGCCGGTCGACATCATGAGCGACGAGGCGTCTTCCACGGCCCGGTCGTATTCGATAAATTGCACCGGGCGTGTCATGATGGCCCGGACCTCGACGTCGTCCGGTTCCAATCCCTGGGCGACCACTTTTTTCACGATGTCAGTCGGCGTCATGAGTCCAAAGCGGGTGTCCGTATCTTTGATCAGCAGACACGGCATCTGTTCCCGCTCCAGAAGAGACGCGGCTTCGGCGACCGACACGTCACCGGGAATCTGCACGACACCGGGTGTCATCATATGCGCGACCACTGTAATGGGTTTGGAGCTCGGTGGAAGTTGTTCGTCTCTGTTCAGCATCGCCCGGCCAGGTCCTCATGAACGGAGCACTGTGAGCCTGACCGCCGCGGCGTATGCCAAGTATAGCAGACGGTCTCAGGGGGCCAGGATGGCGGCAAAGCCTTGCTTATCAAGCGCTTCCAGGCATACACTCGCGCTGAAACTGGCGCAGGAATGAAGAACGTTCGGTGCCGGCACACCGCATGATCTCGGATGAATTCACACGCCGTCTGGCAGCCATCCCTCCCCATGGGTTGGGTCTGTCCGTCGACGTCTATTCCCCCGACCTCGATAGCTTGCTCGGAGTGCTGCGGCGCCGTCAAGCCCTTCCGGGTTACCTGGAGGTGTTTCGCGCCACCGCTCCGGCCCTTCGGGCCGTCCGAAGCTACGCGGGTCGCATCCCGTTGACCTACCATGGCGAGGGATTGTGGCTCACCGAGCCGGGAGCCAGGGAGGATCGTCTCTTCCAGGACGAGGTTCGAGAGGTCGCCGGCCATCTCGATATCCTGCAAAGCGCGTGGCTGACCCATGAGTGCGCGACCAAACAGATGGCCGGCTACGCCTTCGGCACCTATCTGCCTCCGCTCTATACGGCAGAGAGCGCCGCGGTGGTCGCGGAAAACGCGAGCGTTCTGCAGGCCTCGCTTGACCGGCACGTGCAGGGGACGGGCGGCCCTGTTCCTTTGGTATTACTGGAGATGGCGCCGCTGACCTATTTCGTCGCCGGCACGATGGCGATCCCGGAGTTTTTTCGGCTGGTGACCGAGCAGACGGCCTGCGGATTGGTGTTGGATATCGGGCACTTGTGGACCGTCTATCGGTACGGCGGCGCGTGGCGAAGCCGCGCGCTTTCCGCATTCGTCGATGAGTTTCTCTCGGCGTTTCCCGTCGAACGGGTGGTGCAAATTCACGTCGCCGGTTTGGCGGTCCACGAGTCAGAGTCCTCCATCGTTCGCTCGGCGCAATCCACGCGCGCAGAGCCGCCGCTGTGGACCGACGCGCACGCCGCGCCCATTCCCTCCATCCTGTTCGAGGTGCTCGATCAAGTGCTGGCGCATCCCCGTCTCGCGAGTATGAAGGCTCTGGCGCTCGAAGTCGATACGAAACCGATCGAGCTGATCGTCGAGGAATTCCAGCGCTTCACCGAGCGGTATGCCCGCGTGTGTTCTACTCGCAAGCTCTCTGAGTTTTCAGCGCCCGATCGAGCTCGTCAATCCGTGCAGGAGGCGTCCGGACGGCAGCCGGCTCGCGACGAAGTGCGCAGAGCCTACGAACGGTACGCGCAGGTCGTATCGGGGAGGAGCGAGCCAGACGGATCGGAATGGGGCGGGCCGTTCGCCTGCCTTGACGAGCTTCCACGGTATCGCGAGCGCTATCTTCCTCATGAAATCCTGCATTGGGGCGGCGATCTGGTCGCTATGTTTCCGGAGACGTGCCGCCGGCTGCACAGGCAGTCCGTGGAACTCGCTTCGTTGGTGCCCTTCTGGTGTGAAAAACCGCGACCGCTTCCCGGCCCGTATGATTTTTTTCTCCTCAAGATCGAGCGCTTTCTGGAATTCATCCAGGCGCGGGCGCCGGACCTGTCCGAGTGGGCCGTGCGCGAGGCCGAACACCTGCGCCAAGCGTACCACCACGCCAATGAACCGGCCGCCGCCGCGTCGGGGAGGGAAGCGTGAATTTCTGGGCCACCCTGCCCCGGCCGATTATCGGCCTGTCCCCGATGGACGGCGTGACGGATGCCGCGTTTCGGGCCGTGATTGCGCAACAAGGCAAGCCGGACGTGAGCTTCACGGAGTTCACCCATGTTCAGGACATCTGTCATGGGCCAGAACGACTGCTGGAAACGCTGATTTACAGCGAGCAAGAGCGGCCGATCGTGGCGCAGCTCTATGGGAAGGATCCGGCGATGTTCTATCAGGCAGCCCATGCCGCCTGCGAATTGGGGTTCGACGGGGTGGACATCAATATGGGCTGCCCATCGAAAAACGTGGCGTCTTCGGGATCGGGGGCCGGGTTGATCCGAACGCCGGAGCTAGCGCTCGCCATTCTTCAGGCGGCGCGGCGCGGCATGGACGATTGGGCGGCCGGACAGACGCTGGAGGAGGTGGGCTTCAAGTCGGCCAAAATCGCCGCGCTCCGCCGACTGAACGAGCAGCGTGGCGCGCGAGGTCCTGCGGTTCGCCGCCGGCTGCCGTTGTCGGTGAAGACGCGGCTGGGCTACGACCGCGTCATCGTGGAATCGTGGGTGGAAGGCTTGCTGCGCGAAGGCCCCGCGGTCATTTCGCTGCATGGGCGGACCTTGAAACAGATGTACAGCGGGACGGCGGATTGGGAGGCCATCCGCCGGGCGGCGGCGGTCGTGAAGGGCAGCGGGACGCTGTTGCTCGGGAACGGCGACGTCCAGAGCCTCGACGAGGCGGCACAGCGCGTCCGGGACACCGGTGTCGACGGCGTGCTGATCGGGCGTGGCGTGCTGGGCGCCCCGTGGGTGTTCCGCTCCGTAGAAGAGGCGAGGACACTGGCGCGCGGCGACTGTCAGGCAGGCGCTGCACCCCTGTCGTCCGATCCCGCGTCATTAGAGGAGCGGTTTGCCGTCATGCTGGCCCATGCGAGACAGTTTCAAGCCCTGTGCGGGGTGCGGCAGTTCCACCGGATGCGCAAGCACCTCGGGTGGTACTGCAAGGGCTTCCCGCATGCCGCCGCGCTCCGAGCGCGGATGTTCCGCGTGTCTTCCGCGGAGGAAGTGGAGGCGGTGCTCGCAGAGTATCGCGGCCATCGGATTGTTGAGCCGGTCCCGACCGAGTCCGTCGAGCAGGACCAGGTGTGGGCGTCGCGATGCGGCTAGTGCTCGCTTCGACGTCGCCCCGGCGTCGCGAGCTCCTGGCTCTGCTGGGTCTCATCTTCGAGATTCATCCGCCTACCTTCGAAGAACAGCCGCTGGAAGGATTGGCGCCCCGTGTTCAGGCGTCGCGCTTTGCGCGCGAAAAAGCCCGCTCGGTGGCGGATGCGTGCCCGGATGCGCTGGTGCTCGGAAGCGACACGGTGATCGAAATCGACGGCCGCTGCCTGGGGAAGCCGGCGGACCGTGACGAGGCCCGCTCGATGCTGCGGAGCTTGGCCGGCCGTGCGCATCACGTGCACACGGCCGTGGCGCTGTATCGACCGCCGGATGTGGGGCTGGTGGACATCGATACCGCCACCGTTTTTATGAAGCCCGATCGCGATGGAGCCATCGAGCGCTATCTCGTGACCGGCGAATCGCTCGGCAAGGCTGGCGCGTATTCGATTCAAGGCGCGGGAGGGGACTTGATCGAGCGGATCGAGGGTGATTTCACCACCGTCGTGGGGCTGCCGCTCAAGACGGTGACTCAACTCCTCCGCTCGGCGGGGTATCACGCCCCCTCGGATATTGACGCGCTGTACCGGACGAAACCCTACCCCAATTGGGCGCGCTTCGGCGGCTGATTGCCAAAGGAGGGACCGTTCCCCTACAATACCCCAATTATTTATTCGTATTCGTCTTTTCGTCTTGTTCAGGAGGAGATCATGACGGTTCGGGTGGATGGGACATGGAGCATGGCGTGCCTGATGGGGGCGCTCGCGCTTGGGACCGGGACGGCGTGGGCCATCGATGTGAAACTCACCCAGGAGGAAGCCCAGAAGGCACTGGAAGCCGGCCGGGTGCCGATGGAGAAAGCCAATACCCCAGAAGAGGTGAAGAAAGTGCTTCAGCAAGCCTCGATGGCCACGCGGGTCGGAGCCGACCCCGAAAAAGACCCCTGTGGGACGAGCGCGATCCTCCGGACGAAACGCTACCGGTTGGAAGCATTTGGGCGGCAGGAAGCGGCGGAAAGCAAGAAGCAGAAGAAAGACGTCCGCATGCCGGAAGAGTTCATCAAAAAAGTGATCGACATGCCCAATATGGAGGTCGAAGTCCAGCTCTGCGGCGACGACGAGTACTTCGCCGAGGGCGCCCAGATCGCCTTCCAGCAGGGCGGCAAGACGATCAAGCCGGTGGACGTCAGCCCCGCCGAACGGGGCCGGAAGAACGAGGGCGGCAACGGTCCCGCCTACCGCTCCCGCTTCACGGCCCGGTTCGCCTATGAAAGCTTCGATCCGAACGCCAAGACGAAAATCATCGTCTTCTTTCCCGACGGGAAAATGAGCGAATTCGAAGCCGATTTCAGCAAGGTGAAGTAACGCGCGTCACCCGCGAGCTCTCGCGCGACGTCGCGCTCCCCGCGCAACTGCGCGGATACGCCCGCTTCGGGTTATGCCGCCTTTCTCAGCTCAAATTGCTCAGCCGATCCCGATGAGGTTCCCACGAAGCGCTTCCACATGCCGATCACGCTTGCGGCGATGCACATGACGACGAAGAGATACATCATGGCTTCGAGCATGGGAAGCCTGAAGAACGCATTGTCGAACAGCGTGTCCAGCACTTCCATCGCGCTCACCTCCTTCAGCCCTGACAGGCGGGCAGATAATCATCCTGTCTCTTTTGATCAAGGGCATCCCGGGTGAACGGCCGGCCTATCAAGTGCCCGCCGTCCATCATCGTTCAGCCTGGGGTGATCGAGAGGAAAATCGTCGCCTTGCCACGGGTCACCAGGAGCAACACCCGTTCACCGCCCCGCAGCCGGCTGGTGATCCGTTCAAAATCCTCGACGGATTTCACGGGTTTTCGGTTGATCTCCCGGATGAGATCGCCGGACCTCAGCCCCGCCAGAGCGGCAGGGCTCTGCGGATCCACGTCGACGACCCGGACGCCGTCGGCTTTGCGACCGAACCGTTCGGATGGGATTGGTTCGACCGTGACTCCCGCCAAGGCGTGTTCGCCGCTGGTCTTTCCTCCCTGAGCCAGTTCTTTCGGCAGCTCGCCGACGGTGACGGTAAGGTCGCGCGACCGGTTGTCACGCAGCACGGACAACTTCACGGTTGTGCCCGGTGCCGTGTCAGCGACCAACATCCGCAGCTGCGACGGTTCGGTCACCGGCGTGTCATTGAAGGCCGTGATAATGTCTCCACGCTCGATCTTCGCACGGGCGGCGGGCCCGTCCTCCAGCACATCGGAGACCAGCACGCCCCGCACATCTTTTTTCACGCCGAATTCTTTGGCGAGATCCGCCGTGAGCTCTTGGATGGAGATGCCGATCCAGCCCCGCACCACTTTGCCGTCGGTCTGCAGCCGGCTGACGACGTTCTTGGCCATTTTGCTCGGGATGGCGAAGCCAATGCCCATATACCCGCCGGTTTGGCTGAAAATCGCGGTCGGAATGCCGATCAATTCGCCTCGGAGATTGACCAAGGCTCCGCCCGAATTGCCGGGATTGATGGCGGCGTCAGTCTGGATGAAGTCCTCGTAATCGACGATGCCCATATTGGCGCGGCCGACGGCACTGATAATCCCCATCGTGACGGTCTGGGTCAGGCCGAAGGGACTGCCCACGGCCAGCACCAGCTCGCCCACTTTCAATTTGCTCGAGTCCCCCCAGGGCAGCGCCGGCAATCCGGTCTCATCGATCTTGAGCAGCGCCAAGTCCGTGCGTGGGTCGGTGCCGATCACTTTGGCCTTGAACCGCCGTTTATCGGCCAATTGAACGGTGAGCTCGTCGGCGCCTTCGACCACGTGATTGTTCGTGATGATGTACCCATCTGGGCTGATGATCACCCCGGATCCTTCACCGAACTCATGTTGCTCGCGTCGCGGCGCCCGCCGGCCGAATTCCTCTCCGAAGAAACGCCTCCTGAACGGGTCGCCAAAAAACGGCTCGCCGTAAAAGGGACTCCAGAACGGCTCGCCCAGGTCGACCTTCCGGCGGGACGCGATGTTGACGACGGCCGGGGTCACGCGCTCGGCCACCGCCGTGAAGAGCTCGCTGGAGGCCTGGGTGGTGGTGTCGGCCGGGAGCGGAGTGATGTTCGATGTGCGGTTCGGCGACGGCTGTGCGGGCGTGGCCTCCGCTGCCCCGGCATATCCGATGGTGGCCAATACGACACAGAGTCCCGCCCATCTCCTCAAGCTCTGCCGGTTCGTGGACGGCGTCATGATCATCCCTCCTGAACGCGTACGCTCGCTTCCCCGAGTCCTCCATTTACACCGCGCTGGTCACCAACTCCGCTGCCTCGTGTTGCGGATCATGCTGCGTCCCCGCACTGTGGCGGATCGTGACCATGGCCGCGTCCTGCGCGCGCCTCCGTTCCGCCCGCCAAGCGCGCCAGGCCGCACACGTGAAGGCCAGTACGACGAGGCCGACGATGATCAGGGCAAACACCTCCGTGCGTGGCAGCCCCGCGACAGCGTCCCCGCGTCCGGCCACTGCCGGTCCTGTCGATACGATCTCAGGCAACCGAAAGAGCATCGTCCATCCGACGGCTCGGCGGAATGCCGAGCCGCTCCTTCTCGATGGCGTCAGGACGAGCCGGCCTCATGTCCGTGGAAACCGCGGCGGCTGACGACGGCATGGTGCCGTGCCGGCCTCGTCTCAGGATGTCATTCTGCAGCCGGTCGCGAAGACTCATGATGACAGCGAGACGTCGGCGCCGATCCAGCGACCACCAGCGAAGCGGCGTGGGAAACGATACTGACGGCGGCGGGACGTTCTGCAAGACCGCCGGATGATGAAAGTCATACCCGCCTGCCGTTTCCTGCGCGTCCCGATGCATGTATCGGTCGGCCCGTACCTCCCGAGGCCTCACCAGGACAGTATGGCGTGCCGTCGATACTGCCATGCCTGCACCCTCCGTAAGCGGCTTTTCCGGTCAGGTTCGTTTCTGCGCTTTCGTCGGCGTCATTTGAGAGGCATCCACATCCACGACGCCGCGGATTTTTTCCAGGTCGTTCACGATCGCAAAAATGTTGGCATGGTGATCCACCGGTCCCTTCAGCTTGACCACGCCATGTTCGACTGTGTAATCGATCTGGTCCAGATCGACATACGGCGCCCATTTCAGATAGGCGAGGACGTCTTTTTCAATTTCTCGGTCCGGCCGAGGAGGCCCCACCACCTTGAGAAGATTGGCAATCGACACGACGCCGGGAACCGACTCCGTCGCTTTATTCGCCAGCCGGCGATGGAGTGGCTTTTCGACCGTCCCTTTCAGGACGATGTCCCCTTCATGAACCAGGACGGTGATCTTGTTGAGCTTGCTTTCCTTCAGGGCGGGCACGGATCGAAGGGCCGCTTCGACCGCCTTCTTGATTTCTTCGTCTTTGACCACCGGCCGGACGACCGCGATCTCGTTGTTCAGTTTGTGGATGCCGACCATGGTGCCGGAGACCAGCGCTTCGGCCAAAGCTTTGTCCTCCAGGGTCGGCACTGTTCCGCTCAAGATCACGATGCCCTGGTCGACTTTCACCTGGATGTTCTTCGCATCCAGGCGCCCGTCTCCGGACAGGCGTTCCTTCACGGCGGATTCGATCTGCGGATCGCTGAGCTGCGTCGGATTGCCGACAAACCCCGCTGCCGAAGCCCACACCCCCATCAAGCACAGAATCAAGACGGTTCGCATAATGGTCATTTTCTTTCCTCCTTCTCCGTGACCCGCGATTGAGAATCGCTCCCTGGTAAAAACAGCGGGCACTGCACGCGAGACTAAAGCACCATGAGGATCTCTCCTGGAGCGAGCCCTGATCCGTCGTCGGCCGCTGAGTTCCTCATGCCTCAGCTTCGGGCAGGCGCGTGAGGAGCGCAGCCGGCCGGTAAGCCGGTGCCCGCGGACAGTTTGGAGCGGGCGGATCCGTCCGGCAAGGGAATCGGTACGCGCCGTTCTTTTTCTCGGAGGAGCGCGTCTTCTTCCTGCTCTCGGGCCTGCTCCAGGGCCAGATCCGTCATCGTCAGCACGAGTTCATAGTACTCCTGCCCTTCCCGCATCTTGCGGTGCTCGGCCAGCGCAATCCGGGTCCGTGCGTCCTTCCACACGGTTTTCTGACTGGAGATGCTGTCCGGCGCCGGATCGAACTCGATCAGGTCTTCGCTGACGGGCCTGCCGTACAGCTCGCGCAGTCGGTCCCCTAGGCCGGCATAGCCGCGAGGCAGGCGGTCACGTTTGTAATACACGGCTTCTTCAAACAGACGGCCGCGATAAAAGCGATATTCCAGATGATCGAGGTAAGGATCCTTGGCCGGCACCGTCACCGACTGGACGAGGCGTTTCTCCTTGAATGGTTTGACGTGCACGAGTTGAGGCTCTACGCGCACCAATTCCTCCATGGCCATGCCGAGCCGGGCCTTCTGGAATTGGCGGGGGAGCCGTTCGGCCTGCGACGTCTGAGCCCACGTGATGCTCGTTCCGGCTAGTGCGAGCACGGCTACCAGGACGGACAGACCAATAGCATTCCAGCGGGCCATCGTTCCCTCCGCTTCCCGATGATCTCAATAGACTGTAAGACTGTATGCGAGAGACAGCCGGAGAGTGACGGGAGACCAGAGACCGTGAGCCGCCCACGTGGACGGCTCCACCGGAAGAGTGGGATCTGCCCCGCCACCGGTCCAGCCGTGTGATCCGACCGATAAATAATCCGGAAACTCAAGCAGTCAAGTGGCGGAGAGGCGAAAGACCCTGGGAGAGCGCCTTAGGCGGTCACTTCGTTGAGGCGGATCGTGTACAGGTAATGGTAGAGACCCTTGGCTTCAAGAAGCTGTTGGTGCGTGCCTTCTTCGACGACGCGCCCTTTGTCCAGCACGACGATCCGATCCGCCCGTTGAATGGTCGAGAGGCGATGGGCCACGACAAACGTGGTCCGCCCCTTCATGAGACGTTCGAGCGCCTCCTGCACCAGCCGCTCGGATTCCGTATCCAACGATGACGTGGCTTCATCCAACAACAAAATACGGGGGTCCTTGAGAAGGGCGCGGGCAATGGCAATGCGCTGGCGCTGGCCGCCGGAGAGATTCACGCCCTTTTCACCGACGACGGTCTGGTAACCGTCCGGCAGGCTGGTGATGAACTCATGCGCGTGGGCGGCGATGCTCGCCTCCTGTACCGCGGCGTCGCCGGCGTGGGGCTGCCCGTAGCGGATGTTGTCCAGGATCGTGCCGCCGAAGAGCACCGTCTCCTGCGGAACGAGGGCCACGTGCCGGTACCAGCTGCCGAGCGTGATGTCCCGAAGATCGTGCCCGTCGACGGTGATGCGTCCTCGCGTGGGATCGTAAAATCGATGGAGCAGGTTGATCATCGTGGTCTTGCCGGCTCCCGTCGGACCGATGAGCGCGACCAATTCGCCGGCCTTCGCTTCGAACGAGACGTCGCTGAGCACCGGCTGGCGCGGATCATAGCTGAAGCCGACGCCCTCCACCCGCACGTCGCCCTCCACCCGGTCCAGGGCCACCGCGCCCGGACGATCCTGAAGCTCAGGGCTGGTGTCCAGGATCTCGAACACCCGCTCCGTGGCGCCCTGGGCTTCCTTGAGCTGCGCGAACACGCGGGCGGCCGAGCTGAACGGGCCGATCAAGATGCCGGCGAACAGCACAAAGGCGAAGAGATCGCCCGGCGTCACCACTCCGTCGATCACTTGATGGCCGCCGTACCATAAGACGGCCGCCGCCGCCGAGAAGGTGAGCAGGCTGATCACCGGAATAAAGACCGCCATGATCGACGCGCGCCGGAGAGTCAGGGCGAGCGTCCGATGGACTTGCGCCATGAAGCGATCGTTTTCGCGCTGTTCCTGGACGAAGGATTTCACGATGCGGATGCCGGAGATGACTTCTTCCGCCAGTGTGGTCAGCGAGGCCGTCTGGTCTTGAATGGATGTCGACAGTGACTTGAGACGCCGGCCGAAGAGCTTGGCGACCAGCACGAGCGCCGGCAGGAGGACCAGGATGAGCAGGCAGAGGCGCCAATTCATGGCCAGCAGAAACGCGATGCCGCCGACGAAGGTGACCACCTGCTTGGCGCTGTCGATGGGTGTTTCGGTCACGACGGACTGAATGATGGCCACGTCGTTCATCAGCCGCGACAACAGTTCACCGGTGCGGCGGCGGGCAAAGAATCCCACCGACAGTGTCTGCAAATGACCGAAGAGATGGCGCCGGAAATCGGCCACGATCCGTTGCGAGACCCACGCCGTCAGATAGCTGTGGCCCATCGAGCAGAGGCCTTGGACAAAGACTAACCCCAAAAAGAGACTGATCAATTGCGTCATGCGGGCGCTGTCCCTCGCCACGGTAATGACGTCCCAGAGGGTGCCGGCCAAGCGGAGCAACGCGAGATTGACCGCCGCGACGCCCATGACGAGCAGCGCCGCCGCCGCCATGCGCGGTACATAGGGGCGGAGGAAGGGATGGAATCGCTTAAAGGTCAGCATGATGATGGAACGAAGGTCGCACAGTCAGCCGGCCTGTCTGTGTCATGAGAATCGTGAATCGGGAGGAGGCGTGAATCGCGAGGGCTGCGGCAATTAGATTTGCGCGATGGATTCGATTTGATTCTTGTTGATCGCCACGAAGTCGGACCGGTCCTTGTCGTTGATCACCACGTCCGTCAGGCTGATGAACAAGCGGGCCTCTTCGTTGATGGCATCGGAGACGCGATTGCGCATCGGAGGAATGAGAAAGTCGCCCACATAGGTACAGCTCACCGTCCGGACGCGGATGCGCACCTTCTTGCCCTCTGGCACACTGGCCTCCTCCCGCAAGACGGGCTGGGCTTAACTTTTACGGCGAAGGAATTTTTGGCGCCGGCGCAGCTTCTTGTATTTGTGCTTGCGCATTTTCTTGCGGCGTTTTTTCAGCACGCTGGACATACTTCGTCTCTCCTAGGGGCGCGAGTCTAGAAGTTTTCGGCGCAAAATGCAAGGTTCCGGTGACCGTCCGACGCCTCTCCGCGCGAGCCACCGGGAGCGCTATGTTATACTCCGGCCACAATGCCGACCATGCTCCGCTCCGTGCTGAGACTCGCGGGATCCGTCTGGCTCGTGCTGCTGGTGTTCGCCGCCTGTTCCTCCAAGACAGTGCAGTATCCTGAAGACCACGAACGGTTCCGCCGGATCGATCAGGCGGTGGAGGCTCTGCGCGTCGCGTATCAGGACAAGCAGCGATCGGCTCTCGAAGCGCTGATGCTTCCGGTGGAGCAGCTGGAACAACTGCAGCGCGAGGCCGAGGCGGATTTCGAGGCCTTCCACAGTATCTCTCTGGAGTTCAAGATCGAACGGATCCTCATCGAGGGCGACGACGTGGATGTCTACGTCCATTGGCAGGGCATCTGGAGAAAAGATCCGGATGACGCCGGGATCCGGCAGCGCGGGCACGCGCGCTTGCAGTGGGTGGGCACTCATTCGATCCTGCTCCGCGGCGTCCAAGGCGATCTGCCGTTCGGCATGAAGACCAGACAGACGTTTTCGGAGCCACTGCCCCCCAACCCCGGGCCACGCTGACCATGCCTCTCCGCCGACTTCCCCGCGCCCAAGCTCCACTGGCCGACTTCCTCGTTATCGGCAGCGGCGTGGCCGGACTCCGTGCCGCACTCGAACTGAGCCGTGAGGGCTCCGTGATCATGCTGACCAAAGGTCATCCGCTACAGAGCAGTTCCATCTATGCGCAAGGCGGCGTGGCCGTGGCGTTGAGCGAAGAAGACGACGTGGCCATTCATCTGACCGATACACTGAAGGCCGGACATGGTCTGTGCCAGCGGGAGGCTGTCCGCGTGCTGGTCGAGGAAGGGCCCGACCGCATTCAAGAACTGATCCGGTGGGGAGCCAAGTTTGACAAGGCGGGCGGAAAATTCGCCTTCGCCCGCGAAGCGGCACACAGCCGAAGCCGTATTCTTCGAGCGCGGGGCGACGCCACCGGCAACGAAATGGTGCGCGTGCTGATGGCGCAGGCCGCCCGACACAAATCTATTCAACGGCTGGACTACCATTTCACGGTCGATGTGGTCGTCGAAGAAGGGCGGTGTTGCGGGGCGGTGGTGCTCGACGAGAATTCCGGGCGTCAGTTTGTCCTGCCGGCCAAGGCGGTGGTGCTCAGCACGGGAGGAGCCGGCCAGATCTACGCGCGCACCACGAACCCGCCCAACGCTACCGGCGATGGGATGGCGATGGCCTTCCGCGCGGGGGCGCAACTGCAAGACATGGAATTCGT
>CAZXRB010000013.1:19254-29393 GCA_964642845.1 uncultured Nitrospira sp. | reverse complement strand
ACCCGACGGCGCTGTTCCTGCCGTCGAGCCCGCCGTTTCTCCTGTCGGAGGCGATGCGGGGAGAAGGAGGCCAGCTTCGGAACAGCAAAGGCGAGCTGTTCATGCACCGCTATCATCCGATGGGGGCGCTGGCTCCGCGGGATATCGTGGCCCGCGCCATCTGGGCCGAAATGGCGGCGACGCGCGCCCGCCATGTCTACCTGGACGTGACGCACCTCGGCGCCGACTTCGTCAAGCGCCGGTTCCCCACCATCTATGCCACGTGTCTTCGATACGACATCGACATCACGGAAGAATGGATCCCCGTGTCGCCCAGCGCCCATTACATGATGGGCGGGGTCTGGACCGACATCAACGGCGCGACGACGTTGCCGGGACTCTTCGCCGCCGGAGAAGTGGCTTGCAGCGGCGTGCATGGCGCCAACCGTCTGGCGAGCAATTCGCTGCTGGAGGGCTTGGTCTTCGGCATGCGGGCCGGGCTCTCCGCCATCTGGTGGGCGTCACGCCATCCGGCGCCGGATCTTTCCAGGCACGCCGAGGCGCTCCGGACGTGCCGGTTCGAATCCTTGGAGGATGCCGAGAAGCTGCGGAGCTCGCTGCGGCGGACGATGTGGGGGCAAGTCGGGGTGGTCCGGTCGCGCGAATCGTTGATTCGAGCGACCGCGCAGCTGTCCCGGTGGGCTCGGATGGTCGCCAGACCGTTTGCGACGCGGGCGGATTTGGAGGTGAAGAACATGATTCAGGTCGCGCACTGCGTGGCGGAAGCTGCGTTGTGGCGGGAAAACAGCGTGGGCGCCCACTTCCGCTCGGATTTTCCGCAGGCCCGCCGGCCTGGATGGAAGCAGCACAGCCGTCTATCGCTCACGGATGCGGTCAGCGAGCCGACAGGGCGGGGGAAGCGGGGAGTCCTGCTGGTGTGGCCGTCTCGGAAGAAGTCAGCACACGTCCGGGCATAGCCGTGTCGCGCAGCAGGAACGTGCGGTAGTAGCGCAGGACTTTGCGGACGTACTGGCGGGTCTCGTCGATCGGCGGCAGCGAGCGGTAGCGATCCACGACGTGCTCGCCAGCGTTGTAAGCGGCTAGAGCCAGCGGCAGATTTCCGCGAAAGCGGTCCAGCAGTTGCCGCAGATATTTCGTCCCTCCGCCGATATTGTCTTCCGGATCATACAAATCCCGCACGTCCATCCGCACGGCGGTCTGCGGCATCAACTGCATCAGGCCCACCGCGCCGGCCCGCGACACGGCCAAGGGATTGAAATCCGACTCCGCTTTGATCACGGCCCGAATGAGGGCCGGATGGAGCTGATGCTGCCGGGAATATCGGCTGATCACGGACTCCAACTCGCGTTCCGAAAGGACAGGATGCAACCGATGAGGGTGAAGATCGATCCGGCGATAGCGGTTATCCGAGGGCACGTTCGTCAACGAAATGGTGCCGCTGGCATCTATATATTGATAGATCTCAGCCTGGCCGGGATGAGGCGCCAGCCAGCCGCTGAGGGTCAGCCCGGCGCCGAAGAGCGCGGTTCCAATGATTGATGAGGTCGGTTTTTGCATGGTGCAACGATAGCAGTCTGTGCCTTGCTGTCAAGGAAATGCAGGTCTTGTGCCCTTTGTGCCCGCGAAAAGATCCGGGAATATCAGAGGATGGAGCGGTCCGGCCGGCGCTATTCTAAAAAACGGCTGTAGGCTTTGGCAAAAAGCGACCGGAGCTCACAGGTGAGGGGACCGGGCTTGCCCGTACCGATCGGGGCACCATCGATCGAAACGACCGGCATGATCTCCATGCTGGTGTTGGTCAGGAAACATTCCGCCGCGCCGGTCACTTCCTCCGCGCGGAACCGGCCTTCCTCCACGGGAAGGTTTGACTCGCGGGCCAGCTGGAGCACAATGTCGCGCGTGATGCCGTCCAGGATCCCGCACTCTGTCGAGGGCGTCTTGAGGCATCCATCCGCGACGAAGAAGATGTTGCTTACCGTGCACTCCGCCACCAGGCCCTCCCAGTTCAGGAGCAGGCTGTCGAACGCGCCGGCTGCGATGGCTTCGCGCTTGGCCAGAATGTTGTTGAGGAAGTTCGTCGCTTTGATGTGAGGCGACAGGGCGCTCGGCAGGTTGCGTCTCGTGCGGGCGATAATCAGGGCCACGCCGGTTTCATAGAGTTCCGGCGGCGGTGGAACGAGGGGCTTGGCCATGATGACCACCGTCGGAGTGGGACAGAGCGCCGGGTCCAGCCCGATGTCGCCGACGCCGCGCGAAATGGTGATGCGGATGTAGGCATCCCGCTGGCGGGTTCCCACCGCATTGCGCACCATGGCCCCGTGTAGCAGGTCCGGCCAGGCGGAGCGAGGAATCGGAATGTCGAGGCCGATGGCTTCGGCGGAGCGGTAGAGTCGGGCGAGATGCTGATCCCGCATGAAAATCCGCTCGCCGTAGGAACGAATGGTTTCGTACACGCCGTCGCCATAGAGGAAGCCATGGTCGAAGACGGAGATCTTCGCCTCTTCACGGCTGACGAATCGGTCGTTCAGATAGATCCACATGGCGGGTCAACTGGAGAAGGCGCTGAAAAAGGCCTGGGCCTTGTGCAGCGTTTCCTCATATTCCCGGCCGGGATCGGAATCCGCCACGATACCGGCGCCCACTTGCAGGAAGCCGGTGCCGCCTTGCAAGGCGAGCGTCCGGATCAGAATGTTGAAATCCAGATCGCCACTCCAACTGAGATATCCCATGGAGCCGGTGTAGGGTCCCCGGCGGACCGGTTCCAATCCGTCGATGATCTCCATGCAGCGAATCTTCGGCACGCCGGTGATCGTTCCGCCGGGAAACATCGCGCGAAGCAGGTCGAAGCCGGTCGCATCGGCCCGTAGGATGCCAGAGACGTTCGAGACGAGGTGGTTGACGTGGGAATACTGCTCGACCGTCATGAAGTCATCCACCCGGACGGAGCCGTACTCACAGACCCGGCCCAAGTCGTTCCGTTCCAGATCCACCAACATCAGATGTTCGGCCCGTTCTTTCTCGTTCCCCCGCAGCTCTTCGGCCAGGCGCCGGTCGGCGGCCGCGCTGGTTCCGCGTGGTCTCGTGCCGGCGATCGGTCTGGTGTCGGCCCGCCTTCCGTCGAGGCGAACCAATCGTTCCGGTGAGGAACTGATGAGCCGCCGTTCAGCGAACCGCAGAAGACCCGAAAATGGGGAGGGGTTCATGGCCCGCAGCCGGCCGTACAGCTGCAGGTCGGTCTGGAGGGTCGGGCGCGAGTCCCACGTCGGGCAATCGACGCGGAATCGATGCGACAGATTGGCCTGGTAGATATCTCCTGCGGTGATGTACTCCTGGCAGCGGATGACACGATCCATATAAGAGACCCGCGTCTGCTGCGGAGCAAAGGTCAACGGCGTGAACGGCGGCTCAGCGCGATCCACGGAGACAGGACTCAAGAGGCGGGCTTCCCACGCCGCGAGGCGGTCCCGACCTTCGCGGTACAGTTTCTCCCGCGGCTCGCCCAGGAATCGCTCCAGCGGGGGACAGAAACTCAGCAGCAGACGGCCCTGTTCGTGATCGATGGCGGCGACGACGTCAAACCATCCAAATTCCAGGTCGGGCCACGTCGGATCGGCCCTGTCGCCTGAGGCCAGCGCCTCGAACTGCCGTACGAGATCGTAGCTGAAATAGCCGACAGCTCCACCGAAAAACGGTGGTGCTCCAGGGGGGCGGATGATCTGGGACGCAAGGCACCGCCGGGCCAGATAGGTGAAGGGATCATCGCCCGTCTCTTGCTTGCCGCTCACGGCGCATCTCGTCCAGCGTGCACCGGTTCCGCAGATCACCTCGTAGGGATCCGCTCCGAGAAAGGAATAGCGGCTGATGGCGTGAGCACCCTTGCCGCTCTCGAACAGGAAGGACGGACGGGTCATCGAAGCCACTCTTCGGTAGAGCTCAAACGGGCTTGCCGGTGGGCAAGGCAGGTTCAAGACGAGGGGGGCTGGGGGGCCATGCAAAAACCCTGAGCCGGCTGCGGTCATCGCTCCTCACCCGAGGCGTTGAGTCAGTCACTATACCGCAGGTGGTGCGCGAGAAATAGGCCTGGTGCACCTTGACTTTCCAAGCGGAATTCTGCTTGAATTGCGCGCCCATATCGGCAGAGTCCTTGCTTCAGCTTCCGCATGTGCACTCGCCTCCTGGGTACGGCATGCCCCCATCACAAGATCCGTTGTACGCGGGGCTCGGCCAGGCCGTTCGCATTGGAACGGAACTGCTGGCTGCGCTTATCGTCGGAGGCGGGTTGGGATGGGTGGTCGATACCTATCTGTTGGAATCGACACCGTGGGGGCTGGTGATGGGATTGGGATTGGGAGCGGCGGCGGGCGTGCGGAGCGCGTACCGTTCGGCTCAACGATGGCAGGACGTGTCTGACCGACGGAAACTGTGAGGTTGTAAGCACCAATGGAAGAAAGTCCGCTGCATCCTTTTGAATTGCACAATTTCATTCCGCTGAATCTGGGCGGGTTGGATATCTCCATTAATAAAGCCGTCGTCATGATGTGGGTTGTCGTGGCTCTGGTGACGATTCTGATGGTGATGGCGGGGTCGGCGCGCCGTCTCGTACCCGGCAAGCTGCAGAGCCTGGCCGAGATGCTGGTGGATTTCATCCGCGGCATCATTGTGGACACGATGGGCCAGGGCGGAATGAAATTTTTTCCGCTCGTCGCGACGCTGTTTCTGTTCATTCTCTTTTGCAACCTGCTGGGCTTGATTCCCGGCGCCTATACGGTCACGAGCCAGATCGTCGTCACCGCCGTGTTTGCCGTTGTGGTCTATGGCCTGAGCCTCGTGATGGGCTTTGTCCTGCACGGCGCCAAATTCCTCGGTATTCTGGTCCCGCCGGGCACCCCGGGGTGGTTGCTGCCGCTCATGGTGCCGATCGAGTTGATCAGCCAGCTGGCGCGGCCTATTTCTTTGGCGGTGCGGTTGTTCGCCAACATGACCGCCGGCCACGTCATTCTGGGCGTCCTGTTCGGGCTCGCCGTGAGCGGCGGGCTGCTGATCGGCTGGTTGCCGTTCGCCTTTACCATCGCCATGAACGGGCTCGAAGTCGGCATCGCGTTTATTCAGGCCTATATCTTCACCGTGCTGACGTGCGTCTATTTGGGGGACGCGTTTCATCTGCATGGTCATGATGAACACGCGCACTAGCCGGCCGTTCGAGCAGCCGGTTCGCAATCGAGTGTTTTAGACAAGGGAGGAGCGACACACGATGGATTCAGCAGCAGCAGCGTTGTTGGGCATGGGATTGGCCGCGGCCGGATTCGCCGGAGCCGGCGTCGGCATCGGCTACATTTTCGGCAAGATGATCGAAGCGGTGGCGCGCCAGCCGGAAGCCGAAGGCCGGGTCGGCAAGTACATGTGGATCGGATTCGCGCTGGTCGAAGCCATCGCGCTGTACGGGCTGGTCATCGCGTTCATTATTATGGGCCTTCGCAAATAGGAGCAGGCTCCACGGCCTCGGCTCCGGCGGCTCGAGCGACCACGGTCGGCTTTCTGCCCCGTGCTTCGTGCCCGTGACTGAGAGGGAAACATGCCACAGTTTGAATCCCACTTTTTCTCCTCGTTGATTTTCTGGGAGGTCGTCTCGTTCGCCGTGCTCTTGTTCCTGCTCTACAAGTTCGCCTTCCCCGGCATCCTGAGCGTCCTGGAAGAGCGGGAAAAGAAGATCAAGGACAGTCTCGACCAGGCGGAGCGGCACCGCTCCGAGGCGGAGCGCACGCTGAGGGAATACGAGGCAAAGCTCAACGCGGCGGGTCGGGAAGCCGAGACCATCCTGGCCGCGGCCAAGGAGCGGGCGCAACGGCTGCTGGAAGAAAACGAACAGCGGCTGACCGCCGAGGCCGAACGGATCAAAGGCGACGCCACCAGGGAAATCGAGCAGGAACGGCGGAGGGCGATCCAGGATATCCGCAATCAGACGACGGAACTGGCGCTCATGGTGGCGGAGAAGGTCGTTCAGCGAGGGCTGACCGACGCCGACCATCGAAAGTTCGCCGACGAAGCGCTGGAAGCCCTTTCTAAGGCTCACCTCCGATAGCACGAGGCCGGGCGGTCTCAGCTCAAGCTGACGCCGCCGGGCCGATACCCTTCCAGATCGAGCACCACAAAGCGATAGCCGAGTTCTTTAAACCGCGCCGTCAGCCGGCTGCGCCGGTCCGGCTCAATGGCGCGCGCGAATTCTTCGGGCGCCACTTCAATCCGGGCCATGTCGCCGTGGTCCCGCACCCGGCAATGGCGAAATCCCTCCGCTTGCAGGACCGCCTCGGCTCGCTCCACCCGGCTCAGCTGCTCTCGCGTAATGGTGATGCCGCGGGGAATACGGGACGACAGGCAGGCGGCCGCCGGCTTGTCCCAGTTGGATAGGCCCAATTCTCTCGCGATCAGCCGAATCTCCGGCTTGGTGAGCGCGGCCTCCACCAACGGGCTCCGTACACCCCATTCGCGCGCTGCGCGGATCCCCGGCCGGTCGTCTCCGAGGTCGTCCACGTTCGTGCCGTCGGCGATGTAGTCGGCCGGCCGGCGGTCTCGCAGGCGGCTCAGCGCCTGATACAAATCCGTCTTGCAGTGAAAGCAGCGCGCGGCGTCGTTGAGCACGAACGCGGGAAGGGCCAATTGATCCGTCTCCACGATTTCGTGGCGCACGCCGATCTCGGCGGCCACGCGCCGGGCGGTCTCCAGTTCGACGGCGGGCAGCGTCGGCGAGACGGCCGTGATCCCCACGGCGCGGTCCTGCAACTGCTCATGCGCGACCTTCAACACCACGGTGCTGTCGATCCCGCCGGAGTAGGCGACGAGAACGGAGCGCATCTCGGCCATGATGTTCCGGAGACGGTCAAGCTTGTACTGGAGAGCGGCGGCAGGCATACATCATCATAACCGGATCGTGACCGTCGGCGTTAGTGGCGGACTCTCGCTTTGGCGATGTTGCCGACGACGACGAGCGCGTAGTGTTGGGGATCGAGATATTGTTTCGCCACGCGCAACACGTCCTCTTTGGTCACGCGCTCGATCCACTTGGGATATTGCGTAAAGTATTCGAAGCCCAGGCCGTAGAACTCCACCTGGGCCAAGACCTGGGCCAGCTTCGCCGTCGAATCGAGACGCAACGGAAAACTCCCCATCAGAAACGACTTGGCCTCGGCCAACTCCTGATCGCTGACCGGAGCTTCGCGGATGGCCTTGATCTCCGCCAACACGCCGGCGATGGCCTGGTTGGTGGTTTCGGTTCTCGTCTGCAAATTGACCCAGAACGATCCCGGCATTGCGCGCGCGTCGTAGTGGCTCATGATGCCGTAGGCCAAGCCTTGTTTATCGCGAATGGAATCCATCAGTCGCGAGGAGAAGCCCCCCGCTCCCAAAATATGGTTCATCACGGTGACGGCATAGAAATCCGGATTGGTCCGGCTGAGACCGCCGTGGCCCAACACGATGGTGGATTGCGTCAGATCTTTGTCAATCAATTGCACGGCCTTCTTTTCGATGGCGCCCGGCTTCTTCACGGTCCGTGCCGGAGCGGCGCCCTTTTTCCAGCCGCCGAAATGGGTCTGGACGAGGCTCGTCGCCTGCTCCACCGTGATGTCGCCGACGACGGCGAGGATCACTTGGTTCGGCAGATATTCGCGCGCGTAGAACCCTTGCACGTCCGCCAGCGTGATCTTGCTCAGGGTCTCTTCCGTGCCGTTGACCGGCCAACGATACGGATGGTTGTGGAACACCAGTTGATTAAAGGCCTTCATCGCTACATGGCCCGGGTCGTCGTTGTCGCTGGTGATCTCTCCGAGAATCTGAGCACGCACCCGCTCGAACTCCTGCCTGGGAAAGGCCGGGCGCATGAGGATGTCGGCCAACAACGTGAAGCCGAGATCGAGGTCCTTTTTCAAGACGCGGGCGGAAGCCGTCGTGAAGTCCTCGCTCGCTTTGACCTCCAGCGAGCCGCCGACGAAGTCGATCTGCTCGGCCAGTTGTTTGGAGCTTCGCGTCGTCGTGCCCTCATCCAAGAGGCTCGCCACAAGGTTGGCCAATCCCGCCTTGTCCGGTGGGTCCTGCGCCGACCCGGTTCTCACCAGCGCATGAATCTCGACGATCGGCAGGAAATGCTGCTCCAGCACCAGCAGGGTCATGCCGTTGGGGGTCGTGATTCTCGTCGGGGCGATGTCGGCGGCCCAGCCGCCGACCGATCCAGCAAACAGGAGCCAGCCAGCCAGCGCCGCGATGACGGACCTGCGATGAAGTCGTGGGAAGAGCAAGCGGAACGACCGCAGGACCAACGACGGCATGGCTACGATTTTCCTTGGTGCGCAGCGGTCGGGACCGCGTCGCCCGGTTTGGCGGGAAGTGGAATCAGAATGCCGACCGTCCGGTTGTCTTCGGTCAGATACTGCTTGGCGACTCGCTGGACGTCCTTTGCGGTGACGGCGCGGATCCGCTCCAGGAACTGATCGACGCGCCGCCATCCGGCGCCGATCGTTTCCGCCTGGCCCAGCAGCATGGCGTTCCGAAAGTTGGAGTCCTGCTCGAAGATGTGCGCGGCCTCGACCTGGTTCTTCGCCCGTTGGAGCTCCAATTCCGTCGGCGGCTCGTTCTGGAGCCGGGCGATTTCCCGATGAATCGAGTCCTCGACGGCGTCGACTTTCTGGCCGGGACTGACGAGCGCGTAGAAATAGAACAGACTCGGATCCGTCTGCATGAGGCTGTATTCGGCCCCAACCGCCAGCGCGTTCTTCTGGTCGTACACCAGGCTCTGGTACAGGCGTGAGCTCTTGCCGCGGGACAGGATCGATTCCAGGATATCGAGCGCGTACGAATCGTCGCTGGCGTAGTTGGGTACGCGGAAGCCCATCATGACGAACGGCACCTGCGCTTCGCGTTTCAAGAGGAAGCGGCGCTCGCCGCGTTGGTCCGGCTCGGCCGGCAAGGCGTGTTTGGGCGTGGGGCCTTTCGGGATCGGCTCAAACAACCGTTTGACGGTCGGCAAAAGCGTCTCGGCTTTGATGTCGCCCACGACGATCAACGTGGCGTTGTTGGGCGAATAGAACGTGTCGTAGTGACGCTGCAGGTCGTCCAACGTCATGGCGTCGAGGTCGGCGAACCAGCCGATCACCGGCCAATGATAGGGGTGGCTGAAGAAGGCCTGCGCAAACAAGGCCTCGACGAGAGCGCCCTGCGGGTCGTCTTCCGTGCGTAGCCGGCGCTCTTCTTTCACCACCTCGCGTTCGGTCTGGAACTCCTGATTGTCCAGGATGAGCCCCTGCATCCGATCCGCTTCCATCTCCAGGGCCAACTCGACACGGTCGGCGGCGAGGTTCTCGAAGTACGCGGTGAAATCCTGACTGGTGAAAGCGTTGTCGATGCCGCCGTTTTTCCTGATCAGTCGCGAGAAGGTGCCCTTGGGATATTTGGCGGTCCCTTTGAACATCATGTGCTCGAGCATGTGCGACAAGCCCGCGCGGCCCATCACCTCGTTGCGCGAGCCGACTTTGTACCAGACCTGGACGGTCGCCACGGGGGCCTTGGGAACTTGGACGAGCAGGACCTTCATGCCGTTGGACAAGACGGATTCGTGCACCTCCACGGCGAATGCGGAGGGCCCCATCAGGAAGATCAGCGGGATGAGGAGAAGCAGCGTGAGGCGGATGTGAGTCAAGGGCGGCCAGGTCATGATGCGCGGCGCACGAGGCATGCTAGCAACGGGATTCAATAGGTGTCAAGGCAATGGCAGAGGCGCCGGGCCCGTGTGCGCCCAACTGTCCGCAGGCGCCGAGCACGTCACGGCCGCGGCTCTTGCGGATGAACGCGTCCAGCCCGCCGGCGCGCAACAGGGACTGAAACTGAAACACGTCTGCGTCGGAGGGCCGGCGAAAGCGGCTGCCTGGGAATTCGTTGAACGGAATGAGATTCACCTTGCAGCGCAGGCCCTTGAGCAGCGTCAGCAACCGCCGCGCGTCGGCGGCCCGGTCATTGACCCCGGCGAGCAGCACGTACTCGAACGTCAAGCGGCGATGCGGCGGCAGCGGATATCGCCGGCAGGCGGCCATCAGCGTGTTCAATGACGCGATCTCGGTGGCAGCGGGCATGAGCGCGGTGCGCTGCGCGTCGGT
>CAZXRB010000013.1:0-19175 GCA_964642845.1 uncultured Nitrospira sp. | reverse complement strand
GGGGACCAGCCGAGTCCCCACGACCTGTTCGTCAGGATGCCGACGGCGCTCCGCAGCGCGTCGAGATTGGCCAAGGGCTCGCCCATGCCCATGAAGACGAGATTGGTCAGGCGCTCGTCGGTGCGCAGATGGTCCTGTGCCGTCAGGATCTGGTCGATGATTTCATGAGACTTGAGATTCCGCTTCAGCCCCAGCGTGCCCGTCAGGCAAAACCCGCAATCCAGCATGCAGCCGACTTGTGTGGAGACACAGAGCGTCAGGCGCGTCTCATCGGGAATGAGCACGGTTTCGATGGTCAGCCCGTCCTCCAGCGTCAGCAGCAGCTTGCGCGTGCCATCGTGCGAGTGTAACGTCGTGCACCGGCTCACCCGGCCGATCGTCGCCATCTCGGAGAGCCGCCGGCGGTCGGCAGCCGGCACATCGGTCATCTGATCGATCGTCCGTGCGCGACGCTGATACAGCCAGCGGAGAATCTGCCCGGTGCGGTACGGAGGCCAGCCTTGTGCGCGCACCAACTCCGCAATTTGCGATTCGTTCAGGCCCAGCAGTGCGCGCGGGGATGTCGAGTGTGCCATGATGAGGTAATCCGTTCGCCTCGAAGCTTGGAGCCTATCATGCCGGCGCCCCAAAGTTCTCCCCCGGCCTTCGATCATATATACTCGGTAGTATCGCCATGCTGAAGGACCGCACGCATCTGACAATTCTCCGGACCATGTTGGTTCTCCTGGTCGCGTGGGGGGGCGAGAACAATCTTTCCACCGCTCCCCTTGCGGCGCAGGTCTTGGCAGGCGAGGCGCCAGCGCCGGATTCCTGCGCGAGCGCCGAGGATTGTTTCACGGCCGCCGTCTGGCCCAAGGAGCGACTCGGCAATCAGCTGACCAAGGAACAGGTGGCTGCCCTCAAACTGGAGCGCCTGCGCCGTATTATGGAGCAGTTCCCCGCCTCCCTCTGGGCCAAGCGTGCCGGGTTGCTCTCCGGCGTCCTGCTCGTGGAGCGCAATCCGGCCGCATCGATCCAATTTCTCCGAACCGCCCAGCGCGACTTTCCCGTGCTGGATGACTACATCCGATTCTGGATCGGGGAAGCGCTCCTGCATCTCGGCGACGCCAAAGAAGCCGCGGCCATGTATGAATCGGTCCCCCAGGCCGTTCCTGAGTCCAATTTGGCGGGATTGATCGCCTTGCGGGCGGGAGAAGCCTGGTATCAGGCGTCGAGTTGCGGCGAAGCGATCCCCTGGCTCGTCAAGGCCGTGGGCCTGAATGATAAAGATCCGTACATTCCACAGGCCTGGCTCCGACTGGCGGCCTGCTATCTGCGTGACAATCGACTCGATGAAGGGCGCGACACCTTACGGCAGCTTTGGGTGAAGTTTCCCTATTCGAAGGAAGCCAAGGAAGCGGAGGCGCTGCTCAAGACCAATCTGGGCGGCGCGCTCTGGGCGCCCCAGCCTGAAGACCGGTACGGCCGCGCCCAGGCGTTCCTGAGTCAAGCGCTGCATGCCGAGGCCATCGAGGAATTGACCGCGTTTCTCGCCCAGGATCCTGGATCGCCGCATCGCGGAGAGGCGACTTTGAAGCTCGGCGTGGCCCAAGTGCGGCTCAAGCACTACGATCAGGCGCGCGAGACCTTTGCCAAGCTGGCCGGTGAATCGCTTCCTCAGGCCGATGAGGCATGGGTGTGGCTCGCGCGCGTCTATTTGAGACAGGCCTTGGGTCCGAAGCTGCTCGACTTGAGCCGGTCCCTTCACAAGCGCGCGCTGTCGCCGGAGCAAAAAGGGCAAATTCAATTGTTCGCCGGCATTTGGTTGGAAGATCAGGGGCAATTCGACGAGGCGATCGCCAAATACCGGCTGGTGGCGAAGTCCGGCGAGCCGGCGTCGCAACGCGCCGAAGCGCAATGGCGGGAAGGCTGGGTCTGGTATCGCACCGCGCGCTATCGCGAGGCCATCGACGTCTGGCAGGGAATCGTGGCGCAACGGGACAGCGACTTCGAGCCGCAGGCCTTGTACTGGATGGCCCGTTCCTACGGGCATCTCGGCGCTGCCAAGGCTCGCGAACTTTTCATACAGCTGTGCGACCGTTTCCCCTACACCTATTATTGCCAACTGGCGCGCGAGCAGCTTGGCGAGGCCGGCGCCAACGGGCAGGGCGCCGACCCGCCTGCTCTGCTGGCCGCTCCCGCCGTATCGCTGGCCATGGACGCAGAAGCCTTGGCTCCCCTGAAGCGGACGGAAGTGGAACAGCAGCCGGATTATCGGCGAGCCGTCGAATTGAAGAGGCTGGGCCTGGATCAGGATGCCGCCCGCGAGTTGAGCGCGCTTACGGACCGGTACAGCCGCGACCCCGACGTGTTGATGGCGTTATCCATCCTCTTGAATGAAGCCGGCGCGTATCATCATGCGCTCCGGCTCGCGCGGGCGCGATTCCGCGACAAGCTGGAACGGACCGGCGGCTCGGTGGCGCCGGGCCTGTGGAGCGTCGCCTATCCGACGGGATTGCTCCCCACCATCGAATTGCAAGGCACCAACGGCGTGGATCCGTTTCTCGTGGCGGCGATCATTCGGGAAGAGAGCCAATACGACGGGCGCGCGGTGTCGCGTGTCGGCGCGATCGGACTCATGCAGGTCATGCCGGCGACCGCCAATGCCGTCGCGCAGCGCCATCATTGGCCGGCGGTGGGGCGCGACGATTTGTTCGATCAGGAGACCAATATTCGGATCGGGGCGCGCTATGTCGAGCAGTTGCTCACGCAGTTTTCCGGCAATGTGGTGCTGACCATCGCGGCCTACAATGCCGGCCCGCCGGTGGTGGCCTCCTGGGCGGCCGCCCATCAGGGAAGGCCCCAAGATGAGTTCGTCGAGCTCATTCCATTCCAGGAAACCCGGCAGTACGTGAAGCGGGTGCTGCGGAGCTACAAAGAGTATCTCCGGCTGGCTGGGCGTGCCAAACCGTTTTCTTGACAAGATATGGTGAAATTTTTATAGTGCGCCCCAACTTATAGCGTGTCGTTTGAAGGAGTGGAGGAATAAAGGAACATCCTATGGCACTGGACCGCTTGGATGCATTGGAAACCCGTATCCGCGATTTAGTGAAGCTCGTACAGGAACTCAAGCGCAAGAACGCTTCGTTGGAAGAAGAGATCAAGGCCGCCCGCCAACGCCTCGCGTCCCAAGACGATATGAATCGACGGTGGGAAAAAGAGCGGTTGGACATCAAGTCCCGGATTGAGAAAGTCATCGGAGAAATCGAGTTGCTCGAATGTGTGGACGATCCCAAGGAGGTGGCCCTTGACTAAGACGACCGATGTCGAGATCTACGGCCAGCGTTATACGATCCGCGGGGAAGCCGACGATGCCTATATCCGCCGCCTGGCGCATTTCGTGGACGATCACATGCGGCACTTGGCCCAGGGCATGAAAACGGCCACTCCTTCGAAGCTGGCGGTGCTGACCGCTATCAACCTCGCGCATCAATTGTTCGAATCCGAGAAAAAACGCATGCAGGGGGAAGCGGACGTGGAGCGGCGCATGGTGACCTTGATGGAGTCCATCGAGGAGCAAATGCCGACCTCGCTCTTCCGCTGAGAGCCAGTTTCGCCTTGCATTCGCGGGGACCCTTTGTTATCGTGACACCAGAAAAAGCGAGAAGCGGCGCGGCGTTGAGCCGAGCGGTTCCTCAGGAGATATGGCCAGAGACGAGCAGCTTGAACCGGAAACAAGCGTTGTGAAAGCAGCCACGAACGTGTGGACGTCAGTGTACGAGATGCTGGTGCAGTGGGTACTCACCCTCTTGGTCAAACCAACGGCAACGGGGCGTGCGAGTTTGCGGCGGTGGTATGAAGAAGCCGCGGCCTGGTTGCTGCCGGGTGCTGGTGGGCATTCCGAATGGCTACCCCATCACATATCCATCCCCGTGGAGCGCAGGCGCATGAGCAGGCGTCCTATGCGAGTGCGAGGGGGTGGAGATGAGGCCGGCATACGTTCGACGTCCGGACGGTCGCGCGCGTTTCTGCGCTGAGCGACGTGCTCGCTCCTGAATCCCTTCTTCCCGCGCCCTCCGCATAACGACACTGCCAAGAGCGACTGTGGGCTTTGCCAGGTGTCGTGGCCTGGCCATTCCGCGAAGGGGGTGACTCCCATTTCTACCTCAATTGTCGTCTATATCTTGTGTGTGCTGGTCGGAGGGGCGTTGGGCGCCGGAGTCTCCGAGTTCGTGCGACGACACATGGCGTCGGCGAAGCGGGCGGAGATGGAAGAGCAGGGCAAGCAGGTGCTGCAGCAGGCCCAGCGGGAAGCCGAAAATGTGCTGAAGGAAGCCCGGCTTGAAGCCAAGGATTTGGTTTTCCAGGCCAAATCCGAGCTGGAGAAGGAGCAAAAGGGAAGGCTGGCCGAATTATCCGTGGCGGAAAAGCGCCTGATCCAGCGCGAAGAGGGGCTGGATCGCAAAGTTGCCGCGGTCGAGAAGCGCGAAGGCGAGCTGCAGAAACGGGATCAAGAGCTGGCGCGCCGCGAGGAGGGGTTGCTGGCCAAAGAGGCGGCTTGCGCCAAGATTGAACGGGAACACCGTGAAGCGCTGGAACGTGTGGCTGGCATGACGGCCGACGAAGCGAAGAAGCAGCTCATTGCCGAGATGGAGACCCAAGCGCGCCTGGATGCCGCCGGGATTGCCAAGCGGACGATCGAAGAAGCGCGCGAGAACGCCGAACGCGAAGCGCGCGAGATCATCACCACGTCGATTCAGCGCGTGGTGCGTGACTACGTCTCCGAGTCCACCATTTCCGTCGTCCCGATTCCCAATGATGCCATGAAAGGCCGCATCATCGGCCGGGAGGGGCGCAACATTCGGGCCATCGAAGCGGCTACCGGCATCGATCTGATCATCGACGAGACGCCCGAAGCGGTCATCATTTCCGGATTCGATCCGCTCCGGCGCGAGATTGCGAAGGTTTCCCTCGAGCGGCTGATGCACGACGGTCGTATCCATCCGACGCGCATCGAAGAAATCGTCGAAAAGGTCAAAGCCGAAATCGACAAACTCATGTACGAGGAGGCGGAGAAGATCATCTTCGAGTTGGGCTTGTCGGATTTCCACCCGGAATTGATCAAAGTCCTCGGCCGGCTGAAATACCGGACGAGCTATGGGCAGAACAATCTCTACCACGCGCGCGAGGCGGCCTATATCTGCGGCATCATGGCGTCCGAGTTGGGGCTTGATGTGCGGTTGGCACGGCGCGGCGCGCTGCTGCACGACATCGGCAAGGCGGTGAGCCATGAAGAAGAAGGCCCGCATGCGATGCTAGGGGCCGAGCTCGCCAAGAAATACGGCGAGTCGCCGAAGATCGTCAACGCGATCGCGGCGCACCACGAGCAGGTCGAGCCCATCTGTCCCGAAAGCGTGCTCGTGGCGGCGGCGGAGGCCTTGTCGGCTGCGCGACCCGGCGCGAGGCGCGAGGCGCTGGAGTCATATGTGAAGCGATTGGAGAAGCTCGAATCGCTGGCCACCGGACAAAAAGGCGTGCAGAAGGCCTATGCGATCCAGGCCGGCAGAGAAATTCGCGTGATCGTGCGCCAGGAAGACATTACGGACGCCGAATCGTTCCAGCTGTCGCGCGACTTGGCCAAGAAAATCGAACAGGAACTGACGTATCCGGGCCAGATCAAGGTGACTGTGATCCGGGAGAGCCGCTACGTGGAATACGCGAAATGAAGGTGTTGTGCATCGGCGATATCATGGGAGAGCCCGGCCGCCGCGCGGTGGCCCGGGCTGTTCCCCGCCTGGTGGCGAACCGCCACATCGATGTGGTGATCGGAAATGGTGAAAATGTGGCGGGCGGATTCGGCATTACGCCGGAATTGGCCGACGAACTGTTCGACATGGGATTGGCCGTCATCACGACGGGCAATCATGCGTGGGACAAAAAAGAAATTATCGACTACTTCTCCCGTGAACGCCGGCTGCTCCGGCCGGCGAATTATCCGGCGGGCGTACCGGGGCAGGGCAGCGCGGTCGTCGAAACGGCCGGCGGTGAACGGCTCGCGATCCTCCAAGTCATGGGCCGGGCCTATATGCCGACGCTAGATTGCCCCTTCCAAGTGGCCAAGCGTGAAGTCGCGCGGCTTCGGCAGGAGACGCCCGTGGTGATCGTCGATATGCACGCGGAAGCGACCTCGGAAAAAATGGCGATGGGCCATTACCTCGACGGCACGGTGGCTGCTGTGGTGGGCACCCATACGCACGTGCAGACCGCCGATGAGCAGATCCTGCCCAAGGGGACGGCTTACATTACCGATATCGGGATGACCGGCCCGATCCATTCCGTCATCGGCGTGAAAAAGGAGCTCGCGATCGAGAAGTTTTTGACCGGGATGCCGAAGCGGTTCGAAGTGGCCAGCGGTCCCGCGGTGTTTTGCGCGGTGCTGCTGGACCTCGATGGGCAGCTTGGCAAGCCGATTGCTTTCGAACGTATCCGCATCGTTGATTGACGCCGCTTCGCCGATCCTGGCCGGAAGGAGTGTGCCGTACGAGCTCGTACACTCGATTCTCCGTCACGGTTCGTGATGTGCCCGCCAGGCGGATTCTCACCGTCTCGGAATTGACTGGTCTCATCCGCGGCGCTCTCGAAGAGGATTTCTCCGACGTATGGGTGGAGGGGGAGATTTCCAACCTCCGCGCGCCGGGGTCCGGCCATCTGTACTGCACGCTGAAAGACGAGGCCTGCCAGATTCGAGCGGTCCTGTTTCGATCCACAGCAGTCCGGCTGCGATTTGCGCTTGAGGACGGGCTCCACATCGTGGGCCGCGGCCGGCTCAGCGTCTATGAGCCGCGCGGGGAATATCAAATCGTGCTGGAGTATGCCGAGCCGAAGGGTGTGGGGGCTCTGCAGCTGGCCTATGAGCAACTCAAGCAGCGCCTCGCAGCCGAGGGGCTGTTCGACGCGGATCGCAAACGCCCCCTTCCCTTTCTTCCGCGCACCGTCGGCATTGTGACGTCACCCACCGGCGCAGCCGTCCGGGACATGATCGCGATCTTGCATCGGCGCTGCCCCAACCTGCGCATCATTGTGGCGCCCGTCCAGGTTCAAGGAGCGGGATCAGCCGAACAGATCGCGGGCGCCATCGAGAGCTTGAACGAGATGGCGCAGGTCGACGTCATCATCGTGGGGCGCGGAGGCGGCTCGATCGAAGATCTGTGGAGTTTCAACGAGGAAGGCGTCGTGCGCGCGATTGTCGCCTCCCGGGTGCCGATCGTGTCGGCGGTGGGGCATGAGACCGATATCACCCTGGCCGATTTTGCGGCCGATCTCCGAGCTCCGACACCCTCCGCGGCCGCTGAAGCCGTCGTCCCTGTGCTCGCCGACGTGCGTCATCGGCTCTTGGATCTGCACCGGCGCGCAAGACAAGCGATCACTCGGCGCTGTGATGACGGACGCCGGACCCTGGAGCTTGCCTGTTCCCGGCTCACAAAGATGCGTCTGCGAATCTGGGAGGAGGCGCAACGTGTCGATGTGGCCGCCATGTGTATGGCTCATGCCGTGCATCGCCGGCTCAAACAAGGTCGCGAGCGGGTTCATGAAGCCGCTCGTGCATTGGCGGCGAGCAGTCCCAGCGCACGGATTCGTCACGGGTTGGCCATCGTGCCGCAGCTGTCAGCTCGGCTCCATGCGGTGATGCGGCATCAGCTTGACCGGCGGGCACGATTAGTTCGTTCCGGTTTGGCCCAGCTGCACCAGTTAAGCCCTCTCGCCATTCTTGATCGAGGGTATAGCATGCTCGAAACCCTTCCGTCGCATCGCGTGCTCCGGTGTGCGAGCCAGACTCACATCGGGGAGGATGTGCTTGCGCGGTTGGCGCAAGGCCGTCTGATCTGCACTGTAAAGGACGTGCTGGCTGGTCCCGGCGCTATAAAAAACGGCGGGGACTCGTTATAATTGCCTGTCTTGACTCAAAGGAGCATGTCGTGGCCGGTGTAAAATTCGAACAAGCGATGGCGAGACTGGAAGCGATCGTCGGAGAATTGGAGAAGGGGGATTTGCCCCTCGATGAGTCGCTGAAGATTTTTGAAGAAGGCATCCGGCTCTCCAAGAATTGCTTGAAAGTGCTTGAGGAGGCCGAGCGTAGAGTGGAAGTCCTGGTGCAGGAGAAAAACGGCAAGAAAGAACTCCGCGCATTCTCTCCTGCCGAGGAAGAGGATGATTCGGCTCCGTTGTGATCCCTCCGTCTCGCGCCTTCTTGCTCCCTCTCATCCGTTCCCCATCGGGATGAAAAGCCGAACCGCGTCTTCGAAGGACCGTCTCGATCATCTGATGGTTGCGCGCGGCTTGGCGCAGAGCCGCGACGCGGCCGTGCGGTTGATCCTGGCCGGAGCGGTGAAGGTGGCCGGCCAGCCGGTCGATAAGCCGGCCAAAGCCGTTCCGGTCGATGCCCCCATTGACGTGCAGCAGACGCGGTCTCGCTATGTCAGTCGGGGCGGAGAGAAACTTGCCGCGGCCCTGGAGACGGGTCTGGTTCCCGCCCGCAATGCCGTGTGTTTGGACGTGGGCGCTTCGACGGGAGGATTCACGGATTGCCTGCTCCAACACGGCGCCGCGCGAGTCTACGCGGTGGATGTCGGGTACGGGCAGATCGACTGGCGGCTGCGGCAGGATCCGCGCGTTGTCTTGCGCGAGCGAACGAACATCCGTCATATCGACGCGTCCGCGATTCCCGAGCCGATCGATGTGGCGGTGATCGACGTTTCCTTTATTTCCCTGAAAAAGGTGCTGCCCGCGCTCACGCCACTCCTCCGTCCCCATGCCACCGTCATCGCGTTGGTCAAACCGCAGTTCGAGGTCGGGAAAGGACAGGTCGGACGGGGCGGCGTTGTGCGAGATGACACGCAACGCCACGGTGCCCTCCACAGCGTGGTGGCTTGTGCGGACGAACTCGGGTTCCGGATGCGGACGACGCTGGATTCGCCCATCAAAGGGAAAAAGGGAAACCGAGAGATATTAGTGATTTTTGAATTCCGAGGCGACCATTTGTGATATGAGAAGGACGCGCTGAGCGGCGGATCGTGTCACTCTACCGGAGGGGCGAATGAAGGTGCTGGTGACGGGCGGGGCGGGATTTATCGGATCTCATGTGGTCGATCGACTGGTGGAAGAGGGACACCAGGTCGTGGTGGTGGATAATCTTTCCACCGGCAAGCGAAGGAACGTGAACCGTGCGGCCAACCTTTACAAGGTGGACATCCAAAGCAGGCGCTTGGAGCGCGTGTTCCGTAATGAGCGTCCCAATCTGGTGATGCATCTGGCCGCGCAGATGAACGTGCGGCGGTCCGTCGAAGATCCCACTTTCGACGCGGAGGTGAATGTCCTAGGAACGATCAATGTCTTGCAGCAGGCGGTCAAGCACGGGGCCAGGAAGGTAGTGTTCGCGTCGTCCGGCGGCGCCATTTATGGTGAGCAGGAACTCTACCCCGCCCCGGAATCGCACGTCACCAAGCCTGTGTCGCCCTATGGCATCAGCAAACTGTGCGGCGAGCACTACTTGTCGTACTTCCAACGGACCAGCGGCATTCAAGTCGTGAGTCTGCGCTACGCTAACGTCTATGGTCCGCGCCAAGACCCTGAGGGCGAGGCCGGCGTCATCTCTATTTTTCTTCAAAAAATGCTCAACAATGAGCAGCCCATCATCAACGGTAATGGCCGTCAAACCCGCGATTTCATCTTCGTCGACGATGTGGCGGAGGCGAATCTGGCTGCCATGGGGCAGGACTCCTCCGGTGTCTACAATGTTGGGACAGGAGTTGAGACGTCGATCAACGAATTGTTCCGAATATTGGCGGGATTGACCGGATCAACCTGCAAAGAGGTTCATGGGCCGGCCAAACCAGGTGAGCAGACGCGGAGCGTGATCGATCCCGCCAGAATGCGACAAGAATTGAACTGGGAGCCGAAAGTCGACTTGTCGGAAGGACTCAAAAGAACCGTTGCCTACTTCCGAGAGAAACTTGACTAGGTCGAGGCCTCTCGGCGCTTCGATTAATATCTGGGTACGGAACTGTCGACTTGAACGGACCAGGCGTCAATGCCTCCGACCAGGTTCTTGACGTTAGAGAAGCCTTGCTGCAGCAGAAAACTGGTCGCATCTGCGCTCCGCATCCCATGATGGCAGTACGCAATGATTTCCGCATTCCGGTCCAGCTTTGAGAGAGACTGGGGGAGCGTCCCGAGGGGGATCAGCACCGAGCCCTCCAGTTTGGCGAGCGCATTTTCCCACGGCTCCCGGACATCCAACAGCACCAGCTTGTCACCTTTATCGATTCTGGCTTTGAGTTCTTTCGGATAAATGGAAAAACTCATGACCTGTCCACCTCCTCAGTGATACGGAACGCATCATAGGGATGAAGAAAAAGGCTGTCAATTCCCAGGCTAGACCCTACGTTGGACTTTGGACGATTTTGGGACATTTTTGTCAAAAATTTGCTCGCCCGTAGCTTTTTTCTGACAGTCTGGGGAACTCACGAATAAGGCGCGCGCTGTGGCCAATGCACAACTATTTGATAATTCATGGGACATTAACATTCTGCCATGGCAACCGAGGCATAGATGTTGCTGAAAGCAATAGCAAGGAGGGACCCTCCAGCATTCTCGTAGGCAGGATTGAAAATTGGCGGGCACGTTCTGTATGGTCCCCTCTCATGCGGCGCGAGAGGTCAGAGGTCTTGGTCGTGTTGGTTACGGCATCGAATCCGGAGGAGGCAGCGAAAATAGCCAAAGCGGCAGTCGCCGGTCGGTATGCTGCCTGCGCTACCACAGTCCCGGCCGTGCAATCCGTCTACTGGTGGCAAGGAAAAGTGGTGAGCGACCAAGAATCCATGATCATATTCAAGACAACAAGGAACAAGTACGGAGAGCTGCAAGCGGCCATCAGATCTATGCACTCATACAAAGTTCCAGAGATCATTGCATTACCGGTTAACAGCGGATTACCGCAATATCTTGATTGGGTGAGAGCTGAGACCACAACTCGTGGGGAGATGAAGTAGACTCTGATTTCATTACTGTCATAAGGGTTGACCATAGCCAGCGAGATGGGTAGACTCAGCACGGCAGCGGTCATCCCGAGCATGAGGGAGTGAACGTCATGGGTCAGACGCATAGCCAAGAAAACACGGACGCGTATACGGTTGTCATCTTCCGTGGATCGACCGCCAAGCCGCTCCGCTTCAGCTTCCCCCGGAAGTTCGTTCGTAAGTTATTGATTCTTGGCTGCATATTGGTTCTCGCCGACCTGCTGGTCATCTCCCATTACATCATCCGAACCGGTGAAGTCTGGGAGTTGGCGGCGTTCCGAACCGAGGCGATGAGCGCCAGAGAGCAAACGGCTGCCTTTTCCACGGCCATCGAAGATCTTAAGAAGCGGCTCACGGCAATGAAGGAGGTTAATCAACGTCTCCGCGTCATGCTCGGCATTGAGGTTCCCAAGACGGGGGACATGGTCAACGGCCGAGGTGGTGAAGAAGTGCCTCTCCCCGAAGGGAGTGCACTGCCGACTGGCGAAAAGAGCCATGGGAAGGGCGAAGCTCCCAAGCCCGGCGCTGAAGCGAGCCCGGAAGGAATCCCCTCTGCCGGTGCAAAAGCATCGCGCGATGAACTAGCTGCCGTAGTATCCGTAAAAGAGGGATTGGAGTGGCTTACAAAAGAAGCTACGTCCCAAGAGCGAATCCTTAATGAACTGGCTCAGGCAGCCGAGCAGAAGTCATCGCGGTGGGCGGCTACCCCCTCCATTTGGCCAGTGAAGGGGTGGGTCACTTCAGGGTTTGGGCCGCGGATTTCTCCCTTTACTGAAAAACCGGCTTGGCATGACGGGCTGGATATCGGAGCCGCTCCCAATGCTCCTGTTCAGGCTCCAGCGCAGGGGAGAGTAACCGCGACAGGATTCGATCCCAAATTGGGCAACATCGTCCGTGTCGACCACGGCTTCGGGATCGAGACACTCTATGGTCACTTGGCCAAAGCTCTGGTCAAGGAAGGCCAGCGTGTCAACCGAGGGGACGTTCTCGGCTTGGTCGGAAGCACAGGTCTTGCCACCGGTCCGCATTTGCATTACATGGTGAAGGTGAACGGTCAGGCACTGGATCCCAACAAGTACATCCTCGAGTAAACCAAGTCCGCGGCCGGACTTGACCGTCCTTCCGCTTCTTCGTCTGTCACCATCGGCTTCTGCCCGCCCATGGTACTCTCGCATCTCTCATCTGCTGTGTGACTAAGGCCTAATCTTGACCGACCTCCAGATCGCTCATTCAATCCGACCACGGCCCATCACGGAAATCGGAGAGCAGCTCGGCATTGGTCCAGGTGAATTGATCCCCTTCGGATCTGTAAAGGCCAAGGTCTCGCTCGGCGTCCTCAACCGACTCCAGACTCATAAGCTCGGACGCTACGTTCTTGTTACGGCCATCAATCCCACGCCGCTCGGAGAAGGCAAGACGACCACCTCCATTGGCCTCGCCATGGGGCTCACCCGTCTGGGTCATCGCGCAGCCGTCACCCTTCGGCAACCATCGCTGGGACCGGTGTTTGGGGTCAAAGGAGGGGGAACCGGCGGAGGACACGCGCAGATCATCCCGATGGAGGACATCAACCTCCATTTGACGGGCGATGCTCATGCCGTCGCAGCCGCGCACAATCTCCTCGCCGCGTTCGTCGATAATCATCTGTTCCACGGCAACCAATTGGCGCTCGATCCTGCTGCGCTGTCCTGGCCCAGGACCGTGGGAGTGAGCGATCGAGCCTTACGCGACATCATGGTAGGAGGCAGTTCCAGGTCACGGGCTGCCCGGTTTGTGATTACGGAGGCCTCGGAAGTGATGGCAGTCTTGGCGCTGGCATCCGATCTGCGCGATCTGCGCGCTCGACTGGGCCGCATTGTGGTGGGCAGGTCTTCGGCCGGTTCACCAGTGGTGGCGGACGCGTTGCACTGCGCGGGGTCTATGGCGGTGCTCCTCAAAGACGCGCTGTTGCCGAATCTCGTGCAAACGCTCGAGGGCACACCGGCGTTTGTCCATACCGGTCCGTTCGGCAATATCGCCCACGGCAATTGTTCTGTGGTGTCTGATGCGATCGCGCTCCGTTGCGCCGATTATGTCGTGACGGAAGCGGGATTTGGCAGCGATCTGGGGGCCGAGAAGTTTTTCAACATCAAATGCCGCGTCTCCGGATACAAGCCGGACGTGGCTGTCGTGGTGGCCACGTTGCGCGCCCTCAAGCTCCACGGCGGCGCCGGGCCGGCGAAAGCCGGTGTGCCGCTGCCTGTGAGCCTGACGGGACCGAATCAGGAGGCCTTGCGTAAAGGATTGGCCAATCTCACCCAGCACATTGCGAACGTGCGTGCTCACGGGGTGCCGGTCGTCGTGGCGGTGAACGCGTTCAAGGATGATCCGCAAGCGGAATTGGCATGGGTGCGTGAGCGATCGCTGCAGGTTGGGGCGGTCGATGCCGCGGTTTCTACCCACTGGGCGGACGGCGGGCGCGGCGCGGAAGAATTGGCGGCGGCAGTCGTGAAGGCGGCGGAACAGGCGGCGCAATTTACTCATCTCTATGAGCTGCGCTGGCCCATCCGTAAGAAGATCGAAACGATCGCGACCACCATGTACGGCGCAGAGGGGGTGAAATTGGAACCAGAGGCGGAGCGGCAGCTCGACGCTATCGAAGCCATGGGTTTTGCTCATCTGCCGGTCTGCATGGCGAAGACCCCGCTGTCGCTCTCGCACGATCCGGCGCTCAAAGGAAGACCGACGGGCTTTACTGTGCCGATCAAGGAATTGAGGGTTCTGGCCGGCGCCGGGTTCATTACGGCGGTCTGTTCGGGCATGCAACTCATGCCGGGCTTACCCTCCAAGCCGGCGGGTGAACGAATCGATCTCGATGCACGGACCGGCGAGATTGTGGGGTTGTCGTAGGACGGAATCAGCGTTGTTTCAGATAACGGAAGAATTCCGAATCCGGGCTCATGATGATCATCGATTTGTCGTCGAAGGATTTCTTGTAGGCCTCCATTGAGCGGGTGAAGTCAAAGAATTTGGGGTCTTGCCGGTAAGCGTCGGCATAGATCCTGAACGCTTTGGCATCGCCAGCGCCCCGTATTTCCTCCGACTCCCTGTACGCTTGCGCCAGCAGGATTTCCTTGTCCTTCTCGGCCTCTGAGCGGATCTTCTGGGCCTCTTCCGCCCCCTCGGCGCGGTACTGTTTCGCTTGTTGTTCCCGCTCGGCCTGCATGCGTTGGAACACCGTCTTCTCGTTTTCCTGCGGAAGGTCCGCGCGCTTGATCCGGACATCCTGGATTTCGATGCCGTACGCCGACGCTTTTTCGTTGGACCGTTGAGTCACCACTCTCATCAGCTCCGCTCGCGTCGTAGAGACGATCTCCAGCAGATCGTGACGGCCCAATTCCACTCGCAGCTCGGAGTAAATGATATCATGCAGCCGTTGCAGCGCGCCGCGCTGGCTTTGGAAGTTCTGATACACCTTTAATGGATCGACGATGCGCCATTTGGCGAAATTATCGAGCAGCAACGTCTTCTTGTCCTGGGTGATGACGTCCTGGGCATCGGAGTCGTAATCCAGCAGCCGCTTGTCGAAGTAGGTGACTTCCTGGACGAACGGCACCTTTACATAGAGGCCCGGCTCCGTGACGGTGCGGATCGGCTTGCCCAGCTGGACGACGATGGCCGTCTGCGTCACATCCACCACGAACAGCGGCGACGCGCCCAGTACGAAGAGCCCCAGCACGACCGCGATGAGCGCAATCGTCAGCCCTTGCTTCGTCATGGCGCCTGTCCCTCCGCCGACTTGGACGGCTTCTTGGACAGGCGGTCCAACGGCAGATAGGGCAGCATCCGCTCGCCGGCCTTGCCGTCGATGATGATCTTGTCCATCTTCGGAAGAATTTCTTCCATCGTCTCGATGTAGATCCGTTTGCTGATCGTGTCCTTGGCCTGGTTGTATTCCTTCAGTGTCGCGACGAATCGATTGGCCTCGCCCTGGGCGCGGTTGACCCGAGCCTGGGCATAGCCCTTCGCCTGATTCACGATCTGCGCGGCTTCGCCCTTGGCTTTGGGCAAGATATCGTTGCGGTAGCCGATGGCTTGATTGATCAGCTTTTCGCGATCTTCTTTCGCGTTCGTCACGTCCTTGAACGCGGCGGCCACGGCTTCCGGAGGATCCACGTCCTGCAATTGGACGGCGGCGATCTGCACGCCGGCCTGGTATTGGTCCAGGATTCGTTGGAGAAGGTCCTGCGTGTCCTGCTGGATCTGGGCCTTGCCGGTCGTGAGGGCTTCGTCGATCTTGCTCTTGCCGATCACCTCGCGCATCGACGCTTCGGCGGCCTTCCCGATGGTGTCGTGGATGTCGGCGACGTTGAAGAGATAGCTGCCGGCTTCCTTGATCTTGTATTGGACGATGAACTCGATGGCGAGGATGTTCATGTCGCCTGTGAGCATCAGCGCTTCTTGCGGGATCATTTGCTGCCGGTTTTGGCGGTCGGTGCGGAAGCCGATCTCGACGCGGTGGAGTTTGGCCACTTTCGGCTGAAGCACCGTTTCAATGAGCGGGATCTTGAGGTGCGGTCCCGGTCCGACGGTGCGGACAGGGATGCCGAAGCGTTTCACGACGCCCTCTTCATCCGGCGCCACGATGAACGCGCTGTGCCACACCAGAAAGATCAAGAACGCGACGAGAAGAAGCGAACGGAAGCCGCCTGAAGGAAGCAGTTGATGCAGCTGCGACCGGGCCTGCCGAATCGCAGCATCCAGAGAATCCTGTTTCTTACTCCACGGGTCTTTGGGGTCCCACACCATGCGGGGCGATCACGAATGATTGGTTGCGACGCGACGACGCACCATAGCAGAGTGGCTGCTTCATGAGCAAGCCGCGGCGAATGCGCAAATGCTACGTTACAGCGCCGCCGCAGGACGATCCCGAGCCCGCTGTGCAGCCGTAACAATGATTCCCGGTCACGATCTGGCGGCGGTGCAATCGGGCGGGATCGAAGTCGCGGATGTGGGGCGGCGCTCCGTGGTTCACTCTGAGATCCAGCATCTGATTGAAGTCGCAATCGTACAGCGTGCCGTCCCAGCCGATCGACAGGGTGTAGCGACACATGACGCCGGCGGCGGCAGCGGGATTGAAGGCATTGGCGAGGCGTTCCATGTACCCGTCATAGTTGCCGGTCTCCACCAGGAATTCGAGGAACCGGCTGATCGGCATATTCGTGATCGTATAGAGGTGGGTGAACTCCACCCCGTAACGACGGAGTTCTTTCCGGAACTGGATTTCGAGCGCCTCTTGTTTGGCTGGGAGAAAGGCGCCGACCGGGTTATACACCAGATTCAGCCGGAGGCCGCTATCCGGCTGGCCGTAGCCGACGTCGTTCAACAGGCGGAGCGCCTCGAGTGACTTGTGAAAGATCCCTTCGCCGCGCTGGGCGTCGGTCTGCGAGGCACGATAGGAAGGCAGCGAGGCGATCACCTCCACGCGGTGCTGCGCCAGGAACGCGGCCAAGTCGGCTTGGGACGGCAGCAGCAGGACCGACAGATTGCAGCGGTCCATGACATGGCGGCCCAGCGCGCGGCTTCGTTCCACCAGCCATCGAAAATGGGGATTCAACTCCGGTGCGCCACCGGTGAGATCCACCGTAGGGATGTCCGTCTGAGCCAGCGCCTTCATGCAGAGCTCGGCCGTCTCGCGAGACATCGTTTCCGTCCGATCCGGGCCCGCATCGACATGGCAATGCCGGCAAGTTTGATTGCACAGCTTGCCGACGTTGATCTGGAGGACCGTAATGCCCGTAGCATGGAGCGGATGGAGCGCGGCTTGCGCCAGCTTGGTCTCAAAAGGAAGACAGCGGCTTTCGGCAAGGATCTTCAGTTGTTCGGCGGAGGCCGCGAGGAGATTCTGTCTGCCGAGGAGCGTGAGCGCCATTGTCGTCCTCAGCAGCAGCCGCCGTGGGGCGCGCAGGCGACGGCCTCTCCGCTGGCCGGCTGTCCGGCACGGTTCAGCAAGATAAAATGCGGCGCATAGCCGGGTTGGTCCAGGACGGCACGCGTCTTCGAACAAATTTCGAGCGGGGCGCCACGGCGATACGTGTGCCGGTCGTCGTCCGCCGCTTCAAGAAACGGACCGGCGAGCAGCGCATACTCGCCTTGCCAATGGCAGGGCGTCTCTTCGGGAACGACGGCGGTCCACCGCGGATCGTCCCGGTCCAGCCACAAAGGCTCGGCGGTCAGGAGGAAATGATCGCTCAGCGGTGCATGGCTGAGCAGCATCGCGTCAACCGGCTCTATCGGTTGCGGGATGCCGCGCTGATATGCGCGGCCGCGCTCGTCCAGCACACGAGTGAACGGACCCCGGAGCGTGGCAAAGCGGAACGATGGGTGGGGCGCGGCTTCAGGCAGCCGGTATCCCGTCAGCGTGACGGAGATGAAGTGGATGCCGTCAATCACTTTCCAGGGGGAAAACCGGTTCAGATGCACGGCTAGAAAGCCGGCCGCCCTGAGGCCGTCCAGATAGTCCGTGAGCGTCAAGGCTCCTGAGAGACAGTCCCCCCATTTCTCCGCGTCGTGGACCAAATATTGCGGCACCGTCTGATCGGCGACGATATCCGAGATCGTGAACCGCCCGCCGGGCTTGGCGATGCGGAACATTTCGCCGAACACCTTCTTCTTGTCCGGGGCCAGATTGATGACGCAATTGGAGATGATGAGATCGGCCGTCGCATCGTCGACCGGCATCGCGTCGGCCAAGCCCTTGCGGAATTCGACGTTGGACGCGGGATAACCGAGGTTCGACGCGACGACGGCCGCATGTTTCCGCGCGATCTCCAACATGGTATCGGTCATATCGATGCCGATCACGCGGCCGGACGGGCCGACCAAGCGCGAGGCCTCGAAGCAGTCGATCCCGCCGCCGGACCCGATATCCACCACCGTCTCGCCCGGCTTGACGGTGTCCAGACCGGCCGGCGTCCCGCAGCCGTAGGAAATCTTGAGGACCTCCTCCGGAATGAACGATTTCAAGCGCGCCATGTCGTAGCTCGTCGGGCAGCACATCTGCTCCCCCGTCGAGGCGGCTTTGGCGTAGCGGGCACTGACTTTTTGTGTGATTTCGTCAATCGGCATGGTTCCCCTTCGGCTGGAAAAACGAGACGCGCTCTCCATGTATCAACTCTCGCGGATGCGCGTCAACTCCATCAACCGACGCCCTGTCATGGCTCATTCGTGATCAGTCGCACGAAGCGGCTGATCCTTACAAGACTGGAGGAACAGAGGGAGCCGCCACCCGACGCGGCGGCTCGCTGGCCGTCGTTACATGCGCGACCGCGACTGGAAGTATTCGTCGTACCGATGCACGAAGTCTTTCTGGGCCAGCGGGGCATGGCAGGCCCGGCATTTAGTGAAATCTTCCATCAGCGGTTTGCTGTTGGCATCGTACGCAGCGTAGGCCCAATCGCCGTTCTTCAAATGCTCCGGCACGGTAGTGCCCCAGCCTGCCTGCTTGCCCATCACGAAGACTTTGGCCAACTCCCCTTTGACCGGTTTGCCGTCCATGCCGATGGCGAGCTTCTCGCCGTCCATCTTGGCCTTGTAAATCTCCATCACCATGACGGTGCCGTTGGGAAACGATTGGCCGGCTGTCGTCTGCGCGCCGGTGGGGTTGATGTAGATGTCGCGCACCTGCTTTGCGTCGCCTTTGGGGATGTCCATCAAGAACTTGGGCCAGGACTTGTAGTCTGCGGGCAGCGCCACTTGACCATCGGGGCCGGCGGCCGCCGACGAACTCACGATGTCCTTTTTCATGGGCCCCAGCGCACCGAGCAACTCGTTCTTTTCGCGGTCCCCGACTTTGAACTTGTTCAGCGTGGTCACGAGGTCGCCGACCAGGGCGTCGAACTCATCGCTGGTGATGCCCATGCCGGCATGGGCCGATTTCATGTCGCGGCCGGTATAGGTGCAGGGGCCGCCCGAGGCTTGACAAATTTGATCGACCAGCATGGCTTTCAAGCGCGGGATATTGGCGTTGGCGAATTTGCCGTTGATGCGGGCATCGGCCGCGACGCGCGCGACGAAGTCTTCCACCACGGCGGTGATGGCCGGCCTGCCGCCCAGCCGCTCGTACAGCGCTGGGCCGCCCCT
>CAZXRB010000012.1:0-64327 GCA_964642845.1 uncultured Nitrospira sp. | reverse complement strand
ATCATCCCAAAAGCAGACTTCCGAGTGAAAACGTGAATTAATCAGACCTTCCCTAAAATAGTCGAAAAGTTGAAGGCCTTCATGCGGGCCAATCCCGTGCGTGGCGTAGATATCAAGAGACTCATCTGGGAGGGACATGCATAAGCACCTCCGCCAAAAACCGTCCCGTATGTGACTCCGCCACCTTCGCCACTTGTTCCGGCCGGCCTTCTGCAACGATGTGGCCGCCTGCTGCGCCGCCTTCTGGACCGAGATCGATGATCCAGTCGGCGCATTTGATCACGTCTAGATTGTGCTCGACGATCACCAGCGTGTTGCCGGCGTTCACCAATTTGTTCAGCACGGCCAGCAGTTTTTTGATGTCTTCGAAATGCAGGCCGGTGGTCGGCTCGTCCATGATGTAAAGCATGTCTCTAGGGGACTGGCTCCGGCCCTGCCGGTGCCTGTCCCCGTTCGTCCGGCTGTCCCCGTTCGTCCGGCGAGCATGGAAGGGGACCGGCTCCGGGGGAAGGGAGCCTGTCCCCCGGGACAGTGCCCCGCCAGATATCAATTCCGCCGCGATCTTCAGCCGCTGGGCTTCGCCGCCGGAGAGGGTGGTGGCCGATTGGCCGAGGCGCAGATAGCCGAGGCCGATGGTGGACAAGAGATGAAGCCGTTCTTGCAGCTTCGGCGCGCCGGTGAAGAACGCCAGCGCCTCGTCCACAGTCATGGCGAGCACGTCGGAGATCGTCTTTCCGCGGTAGCGGATTGCCAACACGTCTGGTTTGAACCGCTTGCCTTCGCAGATCTTGCAGGGCGCATAGATGTCTTCGAAGAAGTACATTTCCAGCTTTTCGACTCCGCTGCCTTCGCAGCGCTCGCAGCGGCCGCCCGGCGCATTGAAGGAGAAATGGCCCGGCGTGAGGCCGCGCTTGAGGGCCTCGCGCTCCGATGCGAAGAGCTGGCGGACATCGTCGAAGGCTTTGAGATAGGTGATCGGGTTCGACCGGGGCGTGCGCCCGATCGGCTGCTGATCGATCAGCCGGACGCCTTTGAGATGCTCCAGCCCTTTGATGGCCTTGAAACGGCCCATCGGCAGCGACTCCACACGGAAAGCGCGCGCGAGCGCGCGGTACAACGTATCCTCCACCAACGTGCTTTTCCCCGATCCCGAGACGCCGGTCACGCAGACCAGCATGCCGAGCGGAATGCGGACGAGCAGATCTTTGAGGTTGTGTTCCGAGGCGCCGGCGATCACCAGAAACTTGCCGGAGCCCGACCGGCGCGACGTCGGCAGCGGGATGGTCTCGTCTCCGCGCAGGTAGCGGGCGGTGAGGGACTGAGGATCTTTGACGAATGCCTCTGTGGGCGCGGCGCACACGATCTGCCCTCCATGCTCGCCCGAGCGCGGTCCCATCTCGACGAGATAATCGGCCGATTCAATCATGCGGCGGTCGTGCTCGACCACCACCACCGTGTTGCCGGCTTCGGCCAAGTTCCTCAGAATCCCGGCCAGTAAGTCCGTGTCGCGGGCATGCAGGCCGATAGTCGGTTCATCGAGCACATACAGCGTGCCGACGAGCCGGGCGCCGAGTTGGTTGGCGAGCGAGACCCGCTGCGCTTCTCCGCCGGAGAGCGTCTTCGTTTGCCGCGACAAGGTCAGATAGCCCAGTCCCACACGCTGGAGGAAGCCGAGTTTGTCATGAAGCTGTCGCAGGATATCCGCCGCAATCTCCTGCTCAAAGGGCCGCAAGGATAAGCTGGCCAACCACCCTCTGGCGCCATCGATGGTCAGCTCCGTGATCTCGTGAATGTCCTTGCCGGCGATTTTCACGAAGCGGGCGGCCGGCTTGAGGCGGGCGCCGTGACAGCCGGGACAATCGAACGGCGTGCGGTAACGGCTGAGCAGCACGCGCACATGCAGCTTATAGCGTTTGCCCTCCAGGTACTCGAAGAAATCGTTGATCCCGTCGAACGTCTTGTCGCCCGTCCACAGCAAGCGGCGAACGTCCTCCGGAAGGCGCTTGTAGGGCGCGGTAATGTCCACGCCCTTTCGCTTCATGGCGAGGAGCATCTGTTTTTGCCACCAGTCGGCCGACGGCTTGCTCCAAGGCTCGATGGCGCCATCGGCGAGCGATTTATTGCGATCGGGAATCACCAGCTCCGGGTCATAGCGGAGGACGTTGCCGAAGCCTTTGCAGTCCGGGCAGGCGCCCAAAGGATGGTTAAAGGAAAACAGGATCGGACGGAGCGGCTCGAACGTCCGTGTGCAGCGCGGGCAGCGGAATCCGGTGCTGTAGGCCCGAAGCCCCTGCCCGATGACCTCGGCCGCACAGCGACCGTCGCCTTCACGGAATGCTGTCTCGATGGCTTCGACCAAGCGCGAGCGGTTGTCCGTTTTGATGACGAGGCGGTCCAGGACGACATGGAGAACAGACCGCCCCTCATCCTTGCCCTCTTCCATGGAGTGGACACGGGGGTCTGACGGGGCATGCGGAAGCGAGCTCGTTTCGTGGAGATCGAGAATCTCGTCGCCGGCTTTCAGCCTGGCAAAGCCGCGCGTCAGGAGCGACTGGACGAAGTCCGCCTCCAGCTTCGCTGGCGGCCGCTCGACCGGGAAGAGGATCATCGCGCGGGCCTCGGGATATCGCGTCAGCAGGTCGTCGGCGACGCTTTCGGGGTGGAACGCGCGGGCTTCCTGTTTACAGTCCGGGCAGACTGGTTTGCCGATTTTGGCGAACAGGAGCCTCAGGAGATCGGCGATTTCCGTGGTCGTCCCGACGGTGGAGCGCGCCGTCCTGACCTGGTTCTTCTGCTCGATCGCGATGGCGGGCCGGATGTTGAGGATGCGGTCCACGTCGGGGCGCGCTACTTTGTCGAGGAACATGCGGGCGTAGGTGGAGAGGGATTCGACGTACCGCCATTGGCCTTCGGCGAAGAGGGTGTCGAACGCCAATGACGATTTGCCGGAGCCGGAGAGGCCGGTGATCGCCGTGACGCGGTTATGGGGGAGGCGCAGGGAAACGTTCTTGAGGTTGTTCTGCCGCGCGCCCTCGATGACGAGGGCCTGCGTCGATTCCGGTGTGATAGGGAGAGGTTTCACACGGCCGTCCTCTCGTCGTAAGCACGTGATCCTAACAACCCCCGTGCGAGGCTTCAACGGGGATTCGAGAAAGGCTTGGTGAACCGGCGCGAGAATGAGAGGATGGGGCATCGCACGAGGAGGGGCCATGATTCTGTCGACGACACCCACGATCGAGGGCCGGCGCGCGGCAAAGTATCTCGGGCTGGTCACGGGCGATGCGATTTTAGGCGCCAACATCTTTCGCGATTTCTTCGCGTCGATTCGCGATATCGTGGGAGGCCGCTCCGCGTCCTATGAAGCGGAGTTGCGCAAGGCGAAAGACATGGCGCTCGGTGAAATGCGGGAGCAGGCCCGCCAACTCGGCGCCAACGCCATCGTCGGCATCGATATCGACTATGAAACGATCGGCGCGAACAGCAGCATGCTGATGGTCAGCGCCAGCGGCACTGCGGTGGTCGTGGAGTGAGGGGCATGGCAGATCCACGGCACGCGCATTATTTGAACCTGGGGCGGCAACTGGCCAACCTGTTGGGATCGAGCTTGCAAGAAGCGCCGGCCGACGCGCTGCGAGAACTGGCCCGCGCCTACGATCCGTCCGCGCATGAGTCACGCATCAGCGCCGAGGTCTTCCTGCTTTACAAGTATCTTTTGGTGCAGGCCTGTGTGGGGGTGTTTCCCGAGGCGGAGACCGAGCAGGTGGTGGCGGGGCTCTTTGCCGCCCTCAACGAACGGGCCGCCGGATTGGCCTTCGACGCGGAGCGCCAGGCGGCCATGGAAGCCTTGTGGCGGCTTCGAGCCGGCCAATTCGATCAGCCCTTCACGCAGGATCGGATTCAATTCCTCGACGAGACCACGAGCGCGCCGCAGTGGAAGCGCACGATCGTGCAGTTCTGCCAGAACGTGCACGAGATGGCCGATCCTCCCGACATTTGGGCCGGCACGGACGGCCCCTCGCAGCTCGCCAGCCTGTCGGTCACCTCGATTCTCGATCAGATGGTGTCCGCCATCGGAGAGATGAAGCGCCTGCACGGCAGCGGAGCGCTGTAACGCGGTTCCCGTCTTACTGTCCCATCTGCTGAATGCTCCACCGCACCAGCGCGACGCATCCCATGTACAGCGCCAGCGAGCCGATCATGGCGGGCCAGAAGCCGAACCGCGGGACGCCGAAGATCATCGCGAGCACGTACACGATCCAGGGCGGAACGAACCAGAAGAGTTTCTCGGCGTAGGCGACAATGGCATCGGCGCCGCCGTTGAGATAGAGCAGCACGAACGTCGCGCCGGTGATGGCGGGAAACGTGCTGGCAAACGCGGCCAGGTACGGCCGCCCTTGCGAGCCGAGGTAGGTCGACACGCTGACGATCGTCCCGCCCAGAAGAAAGTACACCACATACTTCACCACATCGTTCACGCGTCCTCCTTTGGTTCGCCCCTGAAGGCGTCCATCGCCTCTCGTTCCAGAGCGTCGCCCTGACCGGTATAGCGCGGAGAGAAATGAAAGACCACGAGGTCGCGCACGCGCGCCTTGCGGGCCATGATGCCGGCCTGTCGCGCGGTCAAATGATACCGGTCACGCGCCTTCTCCGCGTCCACCTCCAGGTACGGCGACTCGCAGTAGAAGACGTCGGCGCCTTCCGCGAGCGCGACGATTTGAGCTTCGTTCTCCTCGTCATAGCGCGCGTCGACGACGTACACGAGTTTCTGGCCTCGTGAGATTGTCAGGAAGCGCTCTTTGACTTCACCGAGGATGAACGTCCGCTCCTGCCGCCGGTGCTCGTCGTACAGCGTGGCCGTGAATCGGAAGTCATCCGGCCGGCCTTGCCAGACATACTGCTTCACGTCTTTGAGCCAGGCGCCCACCGGCAGCCCCGCCTCGTGCAGCTTCTGCTTATTCACATTGATGTGGAACTGCTCTTCCAGCGAGTAGGCGAAGGAGGGGATCCGGTGATTCAGCGCCACGGCGCGGACGGTAAACATCGGATCGTCCAACACGGCGAACGACCCGCTCGGGACATCGATGTTGAGCGGCTGGGAAGAGGCCTCGGCCGATTGAAAGCCATCGGAGGCTCGGAAGACTCCGCGGTGCACGGTGTGTGGGTGAAATTCGCGCACGTCGATCGTGAGGGGATAGCCGTCCACGAGATTCCAGGTGTAGCCGCGGAGCTTGCCCTGGACATTCTCGATAAGCCCGGGCGGGCCATAGAGGCGCAAGGTCTTGCCGCGGCCCAAGGCGACGCGCAGCACGGCATCGAAGCCGATGAAGTGATCCATGTGGGTGTGGGAAATGAAGATGTCGGTCGCTCTTAGGAGGCGCGTAGACCCGAGGCCGTCATTCTGGCCCAGATCGAAGAGCAAGGCCCGCTTGGACCAGCGGACTTCGACGTAGACGCCGGGATCGCCGAAGACGTCGTTGATCAGATAGCTCGAAAATGAAGGATTCATGGAATTGGATCATTGGTTCATCGAGTCATTCACTCATTTCAATGGATCAATCGTCAATGACACAATGAATCGATTGATCACTCCAACGCGGCCCGCACGGCGAGATACATGACGATGACTTCGACGGCGTGCGCCACGATGGTGATCCAGAGGTTGCGGCTGCGCAGCCAGATGGCGCCCCAGATCAATCCGTCCCAGACAGCGATCCAGTGCAGATGCCGAAAAGTATTCACCATGAAGGGATCGAATGCAAACGCGAGCGCGCTGGTCGCCCATGCGAGGGGACATCCGATCACCGGAACGGTCCAGAGCCGGGCTTCCAGTGCGGCAAGCCGGCCCAAGAGAAACCCGCGAAAATTGATCTCCACGCAGAACGCGATGCCGCCGATGAACCAGGGGACCATGACGAGGAGCGGGAGCCGGCCATGCGGGGTGCCTGCGAGAAAGCCGATGTCATAGCCGAGCGAGGGGGCGATCGTCAGGATGACCATCGTATTCATGGCGCCGAGCACGAGGCCGGTCACCGTTCCCCAGATCAGCCCGGCCTTGAGGCCGGTGCTGCTGAGCCCAAGCCGAGACAGCGCGTCCGGATTGTGCGCGGCCCAGAGCGCCAACGCACCGTAGGCCAAGAGTTGCGGGGCGAATTGGATCAGGAGCTGCTCCCGCAGCGGGGCCGCAAGGACATAGTAGTCGAGCGTGGCGGCGATGGGCAGCAGCGCGAGGGCCGCGCCCCGTTCGGAGGGCGCGGTGCGCGGGGTCGTGCCATCCGGAGCCGGCGCCTGCATGGGGTTCTATTGCAGGACCAGGCTGTAGCGGTCGAGCGTCGTCGCCTTGTTCCGGGCCAAGTTGGACAGGGACTTGTTGTAGTCCACGATCGCGCGCAACTCATTGCCTTGCGCGGTGGCCAGGTCGCGCTGAAAGTCCAGCACGAACCGCGTGGTGCTCAAACCGACCTTCAACCGTTCCTGTTCGGCCTGCAGCTGCTTTTCCGCCATGATGCGGGCCGAGCGCGTGGTTTCGATGCGCTTGAAGTCGGTCTGCACGCGGCGGACCGCTTCCCGCACGCCGACGATGATTTGCTGGCGCACGCTGGCGAGCGTGGCCTCCGCGTTCTTGGCTTCCAACTGGCGCTTGTTGTAGGTGCTGATGGCCGAGCGATTGCCGAGCGGATAGCTCAGCACCAGGCCGGCGCCGTAGTTGTAGAACTCGCCGCTGAAGTTCCGGTTCACCGAGTCGCCGTAGTCGCGGCCCAGGCCGGCCAGCCCCATCGTGCCCTGGAAAGAGAGCGTCGGTAGCAACTGATTGCGGGCGAATTTGGTGTTGATCTCGCTGGTCTCCACGTTCCTCTTGGCCTGGACGATCTCCGGCCGTTGCTCGATCGCCGTATCGATCGCTTCCTGCAGACTGAGCGGTTCCAGCACCGTCACCGGCTGGTCCACGGGTGTCAGTCGTAGGTCCAGCCGCAGCTCCTCCTCGCCGGGATTGAGCAGCCGCCGCAGCTGGTCCTCCTGGTCGCGAATCGATTTCTCCGCCACCAGCACTTGCTCCACGCGCGACGCGACCGCCGCCTCCGCCTGCAAGACGTCCACGATGGACATGATGCCGGCCTTGGCCTTGGCGCGGTTGGTGGCCAGCAATTCCTCCGCCGCTTTCAGAGCGGCTTGGGCCACCTTCAGGTTCTCGTTGGCGAACACCAATTCCCAATAGGTCTGCTCGACGGTGGCGATGACCGTCAGCACGCGATCACGAAAGACGTGCTGTTCGACATCGGCATTGTTCTGCGCGACTTTGATGAACGTCTTGGTGACGTCGATGCCGGCGTTGCGGAGCAGCGGCTGCGTGAGCGTCAAGGCCAGCCCGCCCGTGTAGGCCGGGTTGAACAGGAAGCCCGTCGCGACGTTCTGGTTCACGTTGGAACGGGCCGGACTATAGTTGAGATCGACGTTGCCGCCGGTGATCAGGTTCTGCGTGGCGTCCACCGTCACCGAATGGCTGCGTTGGTCGAAGATCGTGATCTCGTTCAGGTTCTGTCCGGTGCCGCCGAACACCGGCCGGTTCAGTGGATTCACCGTGCGGTTGTATTGGCCGTTCACGCTGAACGTCGGATCGAACTTGGCTTGCTCGACGATGATGTCGGCCAGCCGGCTTTCCCTCGTGTGCCGGCTGATGGAAATATCCAGGTTGTTTTGCAGGGCCCGGAGCGCCGCGTCGGCAAGCGAGATCGCTTCTCGTCGCTCTCCAGGCTGTCCCGGCTTGCCCGGGTCCTGGCTCCTGGCTTTGCCGGGCGCGGACAGTAGGACCAGCGACATCAGCCCGATTCCCCAGACGGGCATCACAGCGCGACGGATAGACATAGATCCTCCTTGATCCTGAGAGCGGACGGGATCATACTATACTGGCCGCGAGACGATTGTCATGAACGAACGTATCCTCCGCATGCCGCAGCTCCTGGTCATGGCGACGGCGGTTGCGACCGCTCTCTGCGTGGCGGATTTCGAGCCGGCATGGGCACAGACCGTCTCCAGCGTGCGGTCGTTCGACGGAGGCGTCGCCCCGCTGTTCAATTTAACCGGTCCCGGCAACTTGTACATCGACAGCCAAGGGACGCAAGGGTATCTCTACACGCCCGGGCAGAACTTCGAATCCTATAGCTTTCGTAATCCCACCACCGGTCAGGCCTGGAGCGGCGCCGTGATGACGCTGGGGCCGCAGCTCTCGATCGGGTTGATCCAGGGGGCCAATCAAGTCGGCTCTCCGATCGTCCTGCCCGGTCCTCCGCGACAGACGTCGCCTCTGCCACCGATTATCTCCACCATCCTCGACGAGATTCCGTAGTTAGGCGCGAGGTGAGTGGCTCGAGGCTAGAGGGAGCGCCCCTGCCGCCTTGCCGCGTGCCTCTCGCCTTACGCCTGGCTCAGGGGTGATTCGCGAGTTGCCAGGTCAATGCCAAGGCGTACCGTGCGATTCTCTTCAGAATTTCGGGATCCAGTGTATCGGCCGTGTCAGTCGGCTGGTGAAAATGGGGATGGATGCCGCTGCTCACCACGGTGACGGTCGGCACGCCGGCCTCCTTAAACGGGACGTGGTCGCCGCCGGGGAAAAAGCCGAAGAGGTCCACGAGGTCCGCCACGCCCGCCGCCTGCCCCGCCTCCACGGCCGCCTGTTTCTCGAGCCCCGTCACCCCCACCGTCAGGCGCCCGTTGCCGATCCCGGCATGGTCCACGTTGATCATCGCGACCGTCTTGGGCAGCGGAACGATGGGCTGCGACACATACAGGCGGGAACCCACCAGCCCCTGCTCTTCGCCGCTGAAGGAAATGAACAGAATCGACCGTTTCGGCCCGGCCGGAGCCTCGGCCAGCAGCCGGGCGACTTCCAGCAACACGGCCGTACCGGACGCGTTGTCATCGGCTCCCGGGAAGAGCAGGCCCGCCTGTGCGCCGAAATGATCCCGGTGCGCGCCGATGATCACGGCTTCGTCGGCGCGAGGCGAATAGCCGCGAATCACCGAGACGACGTTGTAGAGCGTCCCGGGCGTCGACCGGCTGTCCCATCGCAGGGACCCCGTGACGTCCGTGATGCGGGAGCGGGGGGTTCTCGTCTTCGCAATCTCTTCTTGCAGGGCACGGAGTGACGGGGGGCCGGCGCTTCGCGCCACGATGGCGTCCGCTTGCTCGGTGCTGATCCACGCGCCCGGCAATCGCGCCGTCTCGGGCGTGCCGCCATAGAAGGCGCTCGGTCTTCCGGTCACGCCGCGCCGCGCTTCATACGCACTCAGCACCGGACCCGTCGCCGTCAAATAGGCTCGCGCGCCCTTGTCTCTGGCCAGACGCTCTTTGTCGGCGTGCGTCGCCGGGCCGGTGTAGCCCTCCGGTTTGCCGCGGAGGAACAGCACGATCCGGTCCTTCACCTCGAGGCCGGCATAGTCATCGTAGCCGTCCGCCGGATTGGAGAGCCCGTAACCGGCAAAGACCACCGGTGTCGGCGGGATATCGGCCGAGGGAGAATCCAAAATAGGGAGGAAATCGTCGCCGAGACGAAGCGGCGGTTGGTCGCGGGACAGGCCGAGGCGGAGCAGCGCCGCATCCTGGATGGTGGTGACCGTCACGGGCGCCGTTTGTGTCCATTCACGGAACGGCGCCGGCGCGGTCTGATCTTCCGGGGGCGGGGCGGGCGTTCGGTGCAGCCGCAGTGTACTGAACCGGCGCGCGATGAACTCCGCCGATGCGCGGTCCTGTTCGCTGCCGGTCTGCCGTCCCCGGTACGTGGCGCTGCTCAACATTGCAATGTCCGCGATCATGCGATCGGCGGACACCTGTTCAAGGGCCCTGTGCAGCCAGCCGCCGTCCCCGATGGTGGAATCCACGGGGCTGCCCGCCGCCGGGATTGCGGCAACGGCCAGTGCTACCGACCAGCAAACGATCGCTCGGCGCATGGCTCCTCGGTCGGAAAGAGTGCGACGGCACTATAGCACAACGCCGCGCCCACGGCCCGTTGCGCCCGGTCGGCTTGCACGGTACTATGAGCCTCCCTTCGTACGGAATCGCCGTGGACGCTCAACAGGCAGACACAGATCCACCGGATGAAATCGGCCATGGACAGCGCGCTTCCTTCCGGCAATGCCGTGGCGGCGCTCGTGCTCTTGAGGCTCTTCTCTTTGACCGGCCGCCAATTGTATTATGATGAGCGCGCCAAGGAATGGGAGCTGCCCTTGGCCGCGGGGAAGGTCGCCGCTGGCGGGCGACCGAGCACGTACGTTTGCCATCGGCAGACCGGCTCGCCGCCGGTGAGCGATGGCGAACCATTGACGTCGTTGTTCTAGAGGGATCGAGGGCATCAATGGCTGGTGGATCGAGGAACGGGCTGTACGATCACCTCTATACGCGGTTCTACGAGCAGCGGGATCGTCACGAAGGGTATGAATTCCAGCAAGCACCTGCGGGAAGCGCTCCGCCCCCGTCCGTCACCTTTGCCCAAAAACTTCGTTGGTGGACGTGGGATCGATGGCAACGGCGGAAGAAAATTCTTGCGGAGCGGGATCGGCTGCAACAGGAAATTCTCCAGATTCGAACACCGGGCAAGGCTCGATAGACGGTGCACCGGCCCGGGCCGGTGCACCAGACAAGGGAATTCATATGTCTCTACAGAAGTCTCGTCGGAATGGAACGCGGAGCGGATGGTGGTGTCTCGTCGTTCTCTTCCTGTGCGGAGGCGGTCTGATCGACCGGCCCGCCCAGGCGATCCAACGCGAAAGCCAGGAAGAAAAAGAGGCGAATCTGAAAAAACAGGCCATGGGCGGATTGTTCAAGCAGTGGACCTTCGATCAAGAGACGGTTGCGACGCTCCCCTCAGGGTTTGCGGCGCTCGCGTCCAACGGGCAACCGCAGGCCGCCTGGACGATTCAGCAGGACCATGCCGCGCCCACCCGTCCCAACGTCGTCGCAGTCACCGCGCAATGTTCGGAGGGCTGCTATCAACTATTGGTCGCGACCGGCCTGGATTATGAGTATCCCGACCTCAGCGTGCGATTCCGAGCGCCGGAGAGCGGCCCGGCGACCGGCGGGGTCGTGTTTGGGGCCACAGACGCGGCGAATTTCTACGCGGCGGTGGTGGATCTTCGCAATCTGAACGTGCAGGTCGTCCGCGTGGTCGATGGCCAGGAAAGTGTGCTCGCCCAGTCTCCGGTCAAGCTGAAGCCCGTGGACTGGCATTCCTTGAGAGTGCAGCGCAATACGATCATCAGCAAAGACTTCATCGAAACCTTCGTGGACGGCACCCTGGTGCTGTCCGTGGAGGATCAAACCTTGGGGCTGGGGCAGGTCGGGCTGCTGGCGAAGGGGAATTCTTCTTTGTTTTTCGACGCCTTCCATGCCGTTCCACTGTTTTCTCATCGACCGTTATCCGCCCCGGCCGCCTATTGAAGGGCTCAAGGCACGGCGGAATCATGTGCTTGCCTTTTTTCGTTGAACTGGGGTAGCATGACATCGCTTGCCTGCGAAAGGCCTGGTAGGTGAGCGCGGAGAGTGACAAGGCCTGAACCTGATGTTGTTTTGGTCCTGCCCGGGAATTTGATCGGAAGTCAGAGCTAAGCGCCGCTGTGTTGACGTCTTCGGCCCCTTCCTTCCTCGTTTCGTTCTCGAGTCCAAGACAACACCATATTCTCAAAGGAGGAACCCAATGGGTTCGAAGATCTACGTGGGTGGATTGCCCTACTCAACGACTGAGCAGCAACTGAGCGATTTGTTTGCCGCTCACGGGACCGTCGCGTCGGCCCGGATTATCACGGACAAGTTCACGGGTCAGTCCCGCGGCTTCGGATTCGTGGAAATGTCGTCCGAGTCCGAAGCACAGGCGGCGATTACCGCGTTGAACGGCACACAACTCGGCGGCCGTACGTTGACGGTCAACGAAGCGCGTCCCCAGGAGCCGCGCGCCGGGGGCGGAGGACGCGGAGGATTCGGAGGCGGTCGGCACTAAGCCGCACGCACGAGTCGATGGAGTCGGGGCTGCCGGTTCGCCGGCAGCCCTTTTTTTTTGGCCTCCGAACCGTCCATGGTCGTCAGGCCCCCCCTCTGTTACAATGACGCCCCGGAGACCGCCGTGCCCCCATTCAGACTGGAAGCGCCATTTCAACCCTGCGGCCACCAGCCGGAGGCGATCGCCAAGCTGGCCGCCGGCGTGCTGGCCGGGAAGAAGCATCAAGTGTTGCTCGGCGTGACCGGCTCGGGCAAGACCTTCACAATGGCCAACCTCGTCGAGCGCGTGCAGAAGCCCACGCTGGTGCTCGTGCACAACAAGACCTTGGCCGGCCAGCTCTACCAGGAGTTCAAGCAGTTCTTTCCGCACAATGCCGTGGAATACTTCATCAGCTATTACGATTATTACCAGCCCGAAGCCTACATTCCGCAGACCGACACCTATATCGCCAAGGATGCGTCGATCAACGACGCCATCGACCAGATGCGGCACTCGGCCACCACGGCGCTGCTCCAGCGCAACGACGTGCTCATCGTGTCCTCCGTGTCGTGCATCTACGGCCTCGGCTCGCCCGAGGTCTACCATGACATGCTCGTCTATCTCGAAGAAGGGATGGAGATCCGGCGCGAGAAGATTCTGGCCAAGCTCGTCGAGATTCAATACGAGCGGAACGATGTCGATTTCCATCGAGGGACCTTCCGGGCGCGCGGCGACGTCATCGAAGTGTTCCCGGCGTCGTCCGAGGCGAAGTCCGTCCGGATCGAATTGTTCGGCGACGTCGTCGACGCGATTCACGAGATCGATCCGCTGACGGGCAAGTCGCTCGGCAAGCTGCCGAAGATCGCCGTGTATCCCAATACCCACTATCTGATCGCGCCGGACCGCTATGAGCGTGCGATCAGCGGGATCGAACAGGAGTTGGACGAACGCATCGCCCATTTCAAACGGTCCGGGCAGCTGCTGGAAGCGCAGCGGATCGCCCAGCGGACGAAATTCGATCTCGAGATGATCCGCGCCATGGGGTATTGCCACGGCATCGAAAACTACTCGCGTCACCTCAGCGGCCGGGCGCCCGGCGAACCGCCGCCGACCCTGCTCGACTACTTTCCCAAGGATTTCCTCCTCATCGTGGACGAGTCCCACGCCACCATTCCGCAAGTGGGCGGCATGTACGAGGGCGACTATTCGCGCAAGAAAACGTTGGTGGAGTACGGCTTCCGCCTGCCATCGGCCGTGGACAACCGGCCGCTGACTTTTCAGGAATTCGAGGCCTGTCTCAACCAAGTGATCTATGTGTCGGCCACGCCGGGACCGTATGAATTGAAACGGGCGGGCGGGGAGGTGGTCGAGCAAATCATCCGCCCCACCGGCCTGATGGATCCGCAAATCGTCGTCCATCCGGCCAAGGGGCAGGTGGATCATCTGCTCGGAGAGGTCCGTGCCGAAGTGGCGAAGGGCGGTCGGGTGCTCGTCACGACGTTGACCAAACGCATGGCCGAAGACTTGACCGAGTACTACCACGACCTCGGCGTGAAAGTGCGGTACCTGCACTCCGATATCAAGACGCTGGAACGGGCGGAAATCGTTCGGGACCTCCGGCGCGGGGTGTTCGACGTCCTGGTCGGGATCAATCTTCTGCGCGAAGGCCTCGATTTGCCTGAAGTCAGCCTGGTCGCCATCCTGGACGCGGATAAAGAGGGCTACCTGCGATCCTACCGCTCGTTGATTCAGACGGCCGGGCGGGCCGCGCGCCATGTGGATGGCCGAGTCATCTTTTACGGGGACGTCGTCACGGACTCCATGCGACAGGCCATCGATGAAACAAACCGCCGTCGCGCCATTCAGGCCGCCTATAACGAGGCGCACGGCATTACGCCCGTCAGCATCACGAAAGGCATCCCGGTGCTCGAATATGCGGTGGCGGAAATGGATTACGTGCAGCTCGACCTTGCGGCCGAGACGGCTGAAGACTACGGCCGTGACGAAACCACGGACCAACTGATTCAACGGCTGGAAGCCGAGATGAAGGCGGCGGCGAAGGAACTGGCGTTCGAGCGGGCGGCGGAGTTGCGGAACAAAATTCGCGCGCTCCGGCTCAAGGAACTGCGCGTGCCGTCTTAGACGTGCTTGTAGAGATAGACCCCGATGAACATGCCGAGGATGCTCAGGATGTTGACCTTGATGCTGAAGCCCACGGTCAGTTTGACGAGGACCAGGTCAACGGTCAGGGGAGGACTGATGCCGGGGGTGAAGTGCGTGGAAAAAATGCTCTGAATGGTCCCCTGCGGGGCCATGACGTGGAGGATTTCTCCTAGAATCCCGCCGAGTAACCCGCCGATCAGCACAAAAATGAGGAGAATCCACGGTGATTTCCGCACGCGGCTGCTGCCCCTCCTGCCGACTGCCCAGGCGAACCATATCGGAAGGGCGGGGGCATGTCAACAAATCTGCCGGTCCTCGATCCCTTGACTTGCCCCCCTGTCGTTCTATACACTCGCCGATGCTCTTTTTCTAGATTTTACGAGGCGATCGGAGATCCGGTACAAGGCTTCGATACGCCTCTTTCTTTTGTGATCCCATGCTCGACGCCTTAAGCGACAAGTTCGAAAAGATTCTGAAGAAGCTGCGCGGGCCAGGTGTGCTCTCGGAGCAGAACATTGCCGAGGCGCTCAAAGAGGTGCGGGTGGCCCTCTTGGAAGCCGACGTCAACTTCAAGATCGTCAAGGACTTCATCGAGCGGGTTCGCCAGAAAGCGGTTGGTCAGGAAGTTCTCCAGAGTCTGACGCCCGGCCACCAGGTCGTGAAGGTGGTCTGGGAAGAACTCTGCGACATGATGGGCCGGGAACGAGCCGGGCTCGCGCTCAGCTCTCAGCCGCCGACCATCGTGATGATGGTCGGGTTGCAGGGCGCCGGCAAGACGACGACCTGCGGCAAACTCGGCCGCCTCTTCAAGAGCCAGGGCAAGCGCGTGCTGCTGGTGGCGGCCGATCCGCGGCGGCCGGCCGCGGGCGATCAGTTGAGCGCCTTGGGGCGCGAGCTCGGCATCGATGTCCATCGCGCCGACCAGGCGCACGCGTTGCAGGCGGATGTCGTGCGCATCTGCCAGGCCGGCGTGCGGCGGGGGCGGGAGCAGGGATACGATCTCGTCGTGCTCGATACAGGGGGGCGGCTGCACATCGACGATGAGCTGATGGGCGAATTGGCCGCCGTCAAGGCGGCGGTGGCGCCGCACGAGGTCTTGCTGGTTGCCGATGCCATGACCGGGCAGGACGCCGTGACGATGGCCAGCCAATTCGATCAAAAAGTCGGGCTCACGGGCGTCATCCTCACGAAGGTGGAAGGCGATGCGCGCGGCGGCGCGGTGCTGTCCATCCGCGCCGTCACCGGCAAGCCGGTGAAATTCATCGGTGTCGGAGAAAAGCTGGATGCCCTGGAAGTCTTTCATCCCGACCGGATGGCGTCGCGCATCCTGGGTATGGGCGACGTGCTGTCGCTGATCGAAAAGGCCCAGGAGACCTTCAGCAGGGAGCAGGCGGAAGAGGCGCAGCGGAAGCTGACGAGCAATGCCTTCACGCTCGAAGACTTCCGGGCGCAATTGGGCCAGATGCACCGCCTCGGCTCGCTCGACCAGATTCTCGGGATGCTGCCCGGCGGGCAAAAATTGAAAACCATGATCGAGGGGGAGCAGCCGGAGCACGAGATGAAACGGGTAGCGGCCATCATCGACTCGATGACGGTGCGCGAACGGCGCGACCACACCATCATCAACGGCAGCCGCAAGAAACGGATCGCGCGGGGAAGCGGCACGAGCGTGCAGGACGTGAATCGACTGATCAAGCAGTTCCTGTCGGCCAAAAAATTGGCCAAAGCAATGACAGGCTCAGGCGGGCGTCGGCAACTGGCCCAACTGATGCGGGGCATGTAACGGTTGTCTATAGCAGCGAGGCACTGACAGGGAGTGCCGAAGGAGGCGTGTCGTGGCAGTTCATTTGAGATTGGCTCGGACGGGCAGGCACAAACGGCCCATGTATCGCCTGGTGGCCGCGGATGCGCGCAAAGCACGCGACGGGCGGTTTCTTGAAATTTTGGGCATCTTCGATCCTTTGAAAGAGGCGGGGCTGCCGGAACTGAAGCAGGATCGCGTGCTCACCTGGTTGCGACAAGGCGCGCAGCCCTCGGTAACGGTGCGAACGTTGTTGCGCCGGGCCGGCGTGTGGAAACAGTTCGAGGCGGAAAAAGCGGCGGCGAAGAAACCGGCCGGCACATAAAGATGGTCAGCCAGCTCGACACGGTCGTGGTTGGACAAATCGAACGCCCGTTCGGCGTGAAGGGCGAGGTCAAGGTCCGCTCATTGACGGACGTGCCGGGCCGGCTGGAGACCCTCACGCGGGTTCACCTCGTCGGCAAAGACGGCCGGACGATGGACACGGCGGTCACGCATGTGCGCCGCGCCGGCGCCGGCTACATCATAGGACTGGCCGGTGTGCTGAATCCGGAAGAGGCGGGGCGCTGGCGCGGGGGGCTCCTCGAGGTGCCGCGCGGCGCGACGCCGCCCCTGCCTGACGGACAATTCTACGAATGCGACTTGATCGGGTTGTCGGTGCACACGCAAGAGGGACAACTCTTGGGCATCCTTGAAGAGGTGTGGGAAGCGCCGGCCAACCATCTGTTTGTCGTCCGCCGGGATGGAAAAGAAATGCTCATCCCGGCCGTGAAAGACGTGGTGGCGGCCGTGGATGTGGACCGACGCACGATGACGATCCGGATGATCGAAGGGCTCGGTGAGTGACATGCTGCGCGTGGATGTCCTGACGCTCTTTCCCGACATGGTGGCTTCGGTATTGCGGGAGAGTATCCTCAAGCGCGCGCAGGAAAAGGGCTTGCTCCGCGTCGAGGTGCGGAATCTGCGCGACTATACGACCGACCGCCACAAAACGGCCGACGATGTCCCCTACGGCGGCGGAGCGGGGATGGTGATGAAAGCCGAGCCGATTTTGCGGGCGGTCGATGCGATCCGCGCCGAAACGGAGTCGCACGGCGAAGGCATGCGGCTGCTCTTTCCTTGCCCGCAGGGCCGGCCCTTGACCCAGGACTACGCCCGGGATCTGGCGCGCGAGCCGCGCCGGATCGTGATCCTCTGCGGCCATTATGAAGGGGTGGATGAACGAGTCCGGCTCGCGCTGTCGCCTGAAGAAATCTCGGTCGGAGACTATGTCTTGACGGGCGGCGAGTTGCCGGCCCTTGTGCTGATCGATGCCTCCGCGCGATTGGTGCCCGGCGTGCTGGGCGATCCCGAATCCGTGGTGGAAGAGTCCTTTTCGGACGCGCTGCTCGAATATCCGCAGTACACGAGACCGGCGGATGTTCGCGGGATGGGCGTGCCCGAAGTGCTGCTGTCTGGGCATCATGAGGCGATCCGCCTGTGGCGCCGCAAGGAGGCCTTGCGCAGCACGTTTCTCAAGCGGCCCGACCTGTTGCGGGACCGCCTTTTGAACAGCGAAGATCAACGGTTGCTGAACGAACTCATGAGCGAAGGCATGTCCCGGATGCCGGTGCGATGTGGGGAGGAGGGGTGAGCCATGAACCAGTTAGAGCGGATCCAGCGTTCCTTGACGAAGAAATCGCCGCCGAATTTTGAAATCGGCGATACCGTCCGCGTCCATGTGAAGGTCGTGGAAGGGGAAAAAGAACGGATTCAGGTGTATGAGGGAACGGTCATCGCGCGCAAGGGCACGCTGAACACCGAGACGTTCACGGTGCGCAAGGTGTCCTATGGGGTGGGCGTCGAGCGGATTTTCCCCGTCCACTCTCCCATCGTGACAAGGGTGGACGTCGTGCGGCAGGGCCGTGTGCGCCGTGCGAAGCTGTATTACTTGCGCAGCAAGAAGGGCAAGTTCGCCAAGGTCGAAGAGCGCGAATTCGGCGGCGACGGCAAAGGGGCGGGGACTCCGGCTCCTGCCCCAGAGACGGTCAAAGCCTAACCTCGTCGTTTCCTGCAGTGGCCGGTCGGGTGCCTCGGACGCAAGGGAGATCTGGGGGAACGCCTGGTGGGACCCACCAAGGAGTTTGAGCGAGAGGCTCGACGGTGCGGGTATCGCCACATCGCGGGCCTCGACGAAGCGGGCCGGGGCCCCTTGGCCGGTCCGGTGGTGGCGGCTGCAGTCATTCTTCCCTTCGCCTGCCGGCTTCCCGGTGTGGATGACTCCAAGCTCTTGAGTGAGGCCGAACGAGAGGATCTCTACGCTGCGATTTGCGGCAAGGCGCTCGCGGTGGGGGTCGGCTCAGCGGACGCCGCCGAGATCGATGCCCTGAATATCCTCGAAGCCACGCGGTTGGCGATGCGCCGCGCCATTGAGCGGCTGCCGGCACGGCCCGATTTCCTCCTCCTGGATGCGCTGACGATTCCGGGCGTCCCCATTCCTTCGCGTCCCATCATCAAGGGAGACCGGCTGTCCTTGTCGATCGCCGCTGCGTCCATCATCGCCAAAGTTACTAGAGATCGTCTGATGGCCCGGTATCATGAGGAATACCCGCGCTATAATTTCCGGTCCCACAAGGGCTATTGCACCGAGGAGCATCTCCAGCGGCTGGCCGAACATGGACCCTGCGCCATCCATCGACGCACGTTCGCGCCGGTTCGGGACGCCGCCGCCGGACGCGTCCCCGTCGCCGTCCAGCCAGCGGAAGAGGCGTGGGACTCGTGACCGATTCGGATCCGCGGCATCTGTTCGGCAGAGCCAGCGAGGCGAGGGCCGAGCAGGTCCTGCGCGACAAGGGATACCGCATTCTCGAGCGTAATCTCCGGACGCCGCTGGGCGAGTTGGATCTCGTTGCGGACGACCACGGGGTGGTGGTGTTCGTGGAGGTCAAGGCGCGGGCGACCCAGGCATTCGGCGGTGCCCGCTTGGCGGTGAACGCGCGGAAGCAGGCGAAGCTGGTGCGCCTGGCCTCCCACTACTTGGCCCAGCGGCATTGGATGCACAGGCCCTGCCGGTTTGACGTGGTGCTGGTGCAGGGGGGCCTGGCCGCGGAGCTGCAGGTGGAGCATCTCGAGAACGCGTTCGAGGTCTCGGACGAGGGCCGGCCGTAGCGGGGACCGCGCATGGACGCCATGATCCAATTGATCCATGTCTCCAAGTACTACCACCGCCGTGCGGCGTTGTCCGATATCACGCTCGAGATCGAAAAAGGAGAGTTCGTGCTGTTGATGGGGCCCAGCGGGGCGGGAAAATCCACGCTGCTTCGCATGCTGATCGGCGCAGAACAGCCGGACGAAGGACAGATCTTCGTGCAGGGGCGGAATGTCACGAAGCTGAAGCCGTCCGAGGTGCCTTATCTGCGACGCAAGGTCGGATCCGTCTTCCAGGATTTCCGCCTGCTGCCCAAGAAGTCGGTGTTCGAGAATGTCGCGCTGCCGTTGATCGTCCAGGGCGTGTCGGCGGCGGACATCAGGCGAAAGGTGACGGAGGCGCTGCGGGCGGTTGGCGTCGAGCATAAGAAAGATCAATCGCCGACGAGTTTATCCGCCGGCGAGCAGCAGCGGGTCTGCATCGCCCGCGCCATTGTGAACGGGCCGATCGTCCTCTTGGCCGACGAGCCGACCGGCAACCTCGATCCCGAACGGACGGCCGAGATCATCGAGTTGTTCAAGCTCATCAATGCCAGGGGGACCACGGTCATCGTGGCGACGCACGATCCGCACGTCATGGCGCAGGTCAATCGCCGGGTGATCAGCCTGGTCCAGGGCGTCATGGCTCCCGAGCAACCGGTGGGCGTATGAGACGGGTGCTCTATTTATTGCGCGAGGCCTGGGCCAATATGCGGACGAACCGCACCACCACGGTGGTGGCGATCCTCACGACGGCGTTCACGCTGGCCTGCGTCGGGATTTTTCTCCTCTTGTATGTCAACCTCCGCAGCGCGGCGGGGTGGCTGCAGGAGGAGATCAAGATTATCGTCTATCTGGACGATCGGCTGTCCCGCGAAGCCGCGTCGGACTTGGAAGGGAGACTCAAGGCCGACCGGATGGTGTCCGCGGTGCTGTTCATTTCCCGGGAGCAGGCGCTCAGCGAATTTCGAGCGCAGTTTCCATCGGATTCCCATCTGCTGGAAGGGTTGGGCGAGAATCCCCTCCCGGCCTCGTTCGTCGTGACGCTGGCGCCCAGCTTTCGCTCTCCCGACGCGGTCAAACGGTGGGCGGAGCGGGTCCGCACGATGGCCGGCGTCGAGAAAGTGGACTACAATCAGGAATGGATCGACGCCCTGGCGGGGTTGATCCGGTATATCGAATTGATCGCCATCGGCGTCGGCGTTATTCTTTCGGCTGCCGCCGTGACGATCATCGGCAACACCATCCGGCTGGCTCTCTTTGCGCGACGGGAGGAAATCGAAATTCTCCGGCTGATCGGGGCGACCCGGGCCTTCATCCGTATTCCGTATTTCCTGGAAGGGGCCGTGCTGGGGGCCTGCGGCAGCGCGATCTCGCTCGGCATCCTGAAGCTGGGGTTCGAGCTGTTCCGCCAGCAAATCCGCGCCACCGGCCGGTTCAGCGGGCTGGAAAACCTGATATCCTTTTTCCCGGTGTCCGTCTGCGTGATGCTGGTGGTCGTTGGGACGGCGCTGGGGTTCGCCGGCAGTTTCGTGTCGCTCCGGCGATTCGGAGAAGGACGCACGTAATGCGCAGGATGCTTCTCGCTGCAGCAATGGGGGTCGCGGCCGGGGTGTGGATCACGGCCTCCGTGTCGGCCGCGGATCCCATTAGCGAGAAAATCGAGCGGGAACGCAAAGCCCTGGAGCAGCTCAAGGACAAGATCGAGGAAAAACGCCGGCAAGCCGATGAAGCCGAGAAAAAGCGGGAATCCGTGCTCCAGGGCATTCAAAGCCTGGACGAGCGGCTCTTCCGCCACCGCCAGGACCACCACGATATCGTCAAAAAACTCCGCAAAAAAGACCGGGAGATCCAAGACATCACCCAGCAGCTGGCCGCGATGCGGGCGAGCATCGAAGAACGGCGGCAGGCCATTCTCGCGCGGCTGCGCGTGCAGTATATGGAGGGGCGGTTCGGCTATGTGAAGGCCCTCCTGGCTTCGAACTCCTATGGGGATTTCGAGCGCCGTCGCCACTATCTCTCGGCCGTCTCCCAGAAAGACTATGAGCTGCTGGGCGCGTTCCGGGCCGACGTGGCCCGCATGGAACAGGCGGAACGGCAGCGTGCCGAGGCGCGGGCCGGCATGGTGGCCTTCAAAGAGAGCATCGAGCATAAGTTGTCGGCCATCAGGGTCTTACAGCGAGAAAAAAAGATCTATCTCACCAAAATTACCCAGGAGAAGGACTCCTATAATAAGGCCGTCGAGGAATTGGAACGGTCGGCCTCCCGGGTGGACAGCCTCCTCAGAGAGCTGGAAGCCAGGAGAAAAGCGCTGGCCTTGCGGCCGCCCGCGGGTCCTGTCCCCTCCCGCGGCTTCAAAGGGGCCTTGCCGTGGCCGGCGGACGGGCAGGTGATTTCATTCTTCGGCCGGCAGAAGCACCCCACCTTCAACACCTATGTCCAGCGAAAAGGCATTGAAATCCGGACGACGGAGGGCAGTTTTATCCATGCCGTCATGCCGGGGACGGTGGCCTATGCAGACTGGTTGAAAGGCTACGGACTCGTTATAATCCTCGATCATGCGAACGGGTTCTTTTCCCTGTATGCCCATGCGGCGAAGCTGCTCGTCAAAGTCGGGGAGCAGGTGGCGGAAGGGCACCCCCTTGGAGAAACCGGCGATACGGGCATGATCGGAGAAAATACTTTATACTTCGAGTTGCGTGAAGGAGCCGACGCCGTCGATCCTCTCCTCTGGCTTGCCAAGCGATAGAGAGACGGATCAGGATTTGAACGAAGGGATGTGAAGACTATGGAACAGCACCCGCGGCGGAAATCTTGGGTCGTAGGGCCGATGATCGCCCTGGCGCTGCTGGGCGGGATCCTCATCGGCAAAGGGTGGGAGCCGACCGGCCACGCGAGCGAGACGTACGAGGAACTGAAGACCTTCTCGGAAGTGCTCAATCAGATCCAGAAGCATTATGTCGATGAGACCAAGCCCAAAGATCTCATCCAAGGCGCCATCCGCGGCATGCTCTCGACCCTCGATCCCCACTCGGCCTACATGACGCCGGATATGTACAAGGAAATGCAGGTCGAGACCAAGGGCGAGTTCGGGGGCGTCGGCATCCAGATCGGGGTCAAAGACAGCCGGCTGGCCGTCATCGCGCCGATCGAAGGCACGCCGGCCCACCGCGCCGGCATCAAGGCCGGCGACTTCATCATCAAGGTGAACGACGACACAACGAAGGATCTCACGCTCATGGACGCCGTGCAGAAGATGCGCGGCCCGAAGGGCAGCAAGGTCAATTTGACCATCCAGCGCGACGGCACCCCCGATCCGCTCGTCTTCACGCTCATCCGCGACACCATCAAGATCGAAAGCGTGAAATCGAAAATCATCGACAACCTGGGCTACGTGCGGTTGACGCAGTTTCAGGAGGCGACGGGCCGGGACTTGGCCAAGGCCATCAAGCAATTCCGCGAGCAGAAAGTGCAGGGCGCCATCTTGGATCTGCGGAACAATCCGGGCGGCCTGCTGACCGCCGCCGTGGACGTCTCCGAGCAGTTCCTGCCGAACGGCAAGCTGGTGGTGTACACGAAGAGCCGGGAAGGCAAGAAAGACGAGTGGTTCGCGAAGTCCAAAGATCAGTTGGAAGATCTGCCGGTGATCGTCTTGGTGAACGAGGGCTCGGCCAGCGCCTCGGAAATCGTCGCCGGCGCGCTCCAAGATTGGGGGCGGGCCGTGATTGTGGGCACCACGTCGTTCGGCAAAGGATCGGTCCAGACGATTCTGCCGCTCGGCGACGGCTCCGGCCTGCGGTTGACGACGGCCAAGTATTACACGCCCAAGGGGCGCTCGATTCAATCCACCGGCATCACCCCGGACATCGTCGTGAAGTTGGCATCCAGCACGGCCGCCAAGGCGGCGGAAGGGAAGCCGGGCGAGAAAGACGGAGATGCCAAACCGGCGAATCCCTCCGGCAAGGAGGGCGCCAAGTTGCCGGAGCAGTCCAAGAACGGAACGGCGCCCCAGGCTCCGTCGACCGACGCCTTCGGGGATTTGTCCCTCGAGCAGGATGTGCAGTTGCAAAAGGCAGTTGAGCTGCTCAAGAGCTGGAAGATTTTCAAAGAGCTCAAGGTTTCGTAACCGATGGTTCGCTGGCCCGCCGGCGGATCGCTTCGAGCAGGTCCTCTTCGGAGCCGGAGAATCCCGGCATGGTTCGAAGCAGATGTGAGCGGACGAGTTGTTCCAAGTCGGCCAATGTCCGGATGCCGAGCCTGAAGTACACATAGGTGACGAGCGATGCCGTGAGGCCGGGGAGCGTGGTCCAACCGCTCACGTCCTCCGGCAGCGGCGTCTTCAGTTCCTCATAGGCGCGCACCGTGCCGGTCTCGAGAAACTCGGTGATTTTCTGCGCCAGTTCTTTTCCGATCCCTTCGATCTCTTCCAAGGTCCCTCGGCGCGCGATCGCCGCGACGTCTTCCGCGCACGCCAGAAGCGACTCCGCCGCGCGCCGGTACGCCCGCACCCGGTAGGGATTCGCGCGCTGGCTGGCGAGGAGCTCCGCCATCGAGCGGAACAATGCCGCCAGCCGTTGATTGGTATCCGGCATCATGAGCCGCTCCGAAGCGGCATTCTGCGACGCACCGGCTGATCATGGCAAGGGGCCGGCGAATTGACAAGCGGAATTCCGGTCTCATAGGATGACTTTCCATGCCGGACGGCATTCAGATCCGAGTGAACGGCGAGACACGCGCCTGGCGTAGCGGCGCGACGGTGGCCGACCTCCTGCGGGACCTGGACATCAAGACCGAACGGGTGGCCGTCGAGTTGAACCTTGAAATCCTGGACCGCGCGGCTTTTGGAGAGCGTCAGCTGCGGGACGGCGACCGCGTGGAGATTTTAAGTTTCATCGGAGGAGGGACGGAGGCCGTGGGTGATTGAATCATTGCACCAGTGCGTCATTGAAACCAGATTTCGGTCAATGGAGCAATCGGCAATGGATACATGGCTAATTCGGAAGAGGACATCATGGCTGACGATCGGTTGATCATCGCAGGCCGCGAGTTCAAATCCCGGCTCTGGGTGGGCACGGGAAAATATAAAAGCTTCGTCGAAACGCAGAAGGCCATCGAGGCGTCCGGTGCCGATGTCGTGACGGTCGCGGTCCGCCGCGTCAACATCACCGACCGCTCCAAGGAAAATTTGCTCGACTACATCGATCCGAAGAAATACACAATCCTTCCCAATACCGCCGGGTGCTACACGGTGGAAGACGCCGTGCGGTATGCCAGGCTGGCCCGGGCGGCGGGCGTGTCGGATCTCATCAAGCTCGAAGTGCTGGGCGACGAGAAGACGCTGTTTCCCGACACCGCAGGGTTGATCGAAGCGGCCAACATTTTGATCAAAGAAGGTTTCGTCGTGCTGCCGTACACCAATGACGATCCGATCGTCGCCAAAAAACTGGTCGACATCGGATGTCCGGCCGTGATGCCGCTCGCGGCGCCGATCGGGTCCGGTCTCGGCATCCGCAATCCGTACAATCTCAAGATCATCATGGAAACCGTCAAGGTGCCGATCATCGTCGATGCCGGCGTCGGCACCGCGTCCGACGCCGCCTTGGCGATGGAGTACGGCGCCGATGCGGTGCTGATGAACACCGCGATCGCCGGCGCGCAGGATCCGATCGCCATGGCCGAAGCGATGAAGTATGCGGTGCATGCCGGCCGCCTCGCCTACAAGGCCGGCCGGATTCCAAGGAAGCTCTACGCGACCGCGAGCAGCCCGATCGAAGGCATGCTCTGAAAACCCGTGATGAGTGACGAGCGATGAGCGTTCGGGCTCGGAATGCGTGCTCGCCGAATCACTCATCACCCATCACGGATCACTCCTCACATGCCGCCCGGTGATTTCCGCCTCCTCCTCGTGACGGATCGCACGCAGACCCGGGGCCGCCCGCTCCCGGCCGTGATCCGTGAAGCGGTCAAAAGCGGCGTCCCGGCGGTGCAGTTGCGTGAGCGCGACCTGCTCACGAGCGAGCTGCTGCTCCTCGCGCAGACCCTCCAGGCGATCACCCGGCCGTCCGGCGTGCCGCTGATCGTGAACGATCGGCTGGATCTCGCGCTTGCCTTGGAATTGGACGGCGTCCATCTTCGCGCGAGCAGCTTGCCGGCGGCGGTCGTGCGTCGCCTCGCCGGGCCGCAGCGCGTCGTGGGCGTGTCGACGCATTCGCTGGAGGACGTGCGGCGCGCGAACGAGGAGGGGGCGGATTATGTGGTGTTCGGGCCCGTGTTCGACACGCCGTCGAAGCGACCGTTCGGTCCGCCGTTGGGGCTGGATGCGCTGGCCGCGGTCTGCGCGAAGTCGGCGGCGCCGGTGTTCGCCATCGGCGGCGTGACCCCGTCGCGCGCGCGTGAGGCGCGTCAGGCGGGCGCCCACGGCGTCGCCGTCATCGGCGCGATCCTCACCCAGGACGACGTGTGCGCCGCGACGGCGCAGTTGCTCGCCGCCGTGTCGTCGACGTGACGCGCCGCGCGGCGCGCTCGCCGGGAACACGCGAGGAATCAGCGCGCGCAGTTGACCACCCCAAGGTCGGATGTTAGAATCCGATTCACAGGCTTGATGGGCGCGCGCTCATTCGATGGTGCAGTCTCGCGAGTGCAGGCATGGCAGACAGTAAGAGCCAGTCGAGCCGGCTCCGGTCCCTCCGAGATTCCGTGAAGAAGATTACGAAACGGTTGTCTGAGGGTGATGCGGACGTGATTCACAAGAACGACGATCAAGCCCGCGAACTCGAGAAGCTTCGCGTCCAGATCCAGTCGATGGAAGACGAGATCCGTCGGCTGTATCAATCCCGCTACCAGCTCGACCAAGCGACCAAGCAGAACGAAAAGCTGGTCTCGACGCTGCAGGAAGCGCGCGCGCAAATCGAGGCGCTGCGCGCCGAAGTCGAGAAGCTCACCGCGCCGCCTTCCACCTACGCCATCTTTTCGAGCATGAATGCCGACGGCACGGCGAACGTCTACGTCTCCGGCCGGAAGATGAAAGTCAGCCTCCATCCCGCGATCAAGAGCGCCGAATTGCGCAAAGGGCAGGAAGTCATCCTGAACGAAGCGCTCAACGTGATCGAGGCCAAGGGCTTCGACAGTCAGGGCGAAGTCGTGCGCCTGAAGGATGTGCTGGAAGGCGGCCGCGCGCTCGTCACGCTGCATTTCGACGAAGAGAAAGTCGCCGATCTGGCCGATCCGTTGATGGCGGAACGCCTCAGTGTGGGCGACCATCTCCTCTACGACACGCGATCGGGATACGTGATCGAAAAGCTGCCGAAGTCCGAAGCGGAAGAATTGGTGCTCGAAGAAGTGCCCGACGTGGATTACGACCATATCGGCGGCCTGCAGAAGGAGTTGGAGCAGGTCCGCGACGCGGTCGAGCTGCCGTTCCTCCATCCGCACCTGTTCTCCGAGTATAAATTGAGCGCACCCAAAGGCGTGTTGCTCTACGGTCCGCCGGGCTGCGGCAAGACCTTGATCGCCAAGGCGGTGGCCAATTCCATCGCCAAGAAGCTCGGGCATCTCGAAGGCAAGCAGGTGCGCAGTTACTTCCTGCACGTCAAGGGGCCGGAACTGCTGAACAAGTACGTCGGCGAATCGGAGCGCCAAGTCCGGGAAGTGTTCAAGAAGGCCAAGGAGCGCGCCGAAGAAGGGCATCCCGTGATCGTGTTCTTCGATGAAATGGACGCCCTCTTCAGAACCCGGGGCACGGGCATTTCATCCGACATCGAGTCCACCATCGTGCCGCAGTTCCTGTCGGAGATCGACGGCGTGGAGCGGCTGCGGAACGTCATCGTGATCGGCGCGAGCAACCGGCAGGACCTCATCGACCCGGCGGTGCTGCGCGCCGGGCGCCTCGATGTGAAGGTGAAAGTCGGCCGGCCCGACGCCGCGGCCGCGCGCGATATCTTCTCGAAGTACATCACGACGGACTTGCCGTTTGCGGCGGACGAATTGGAACGCCAGGGCGGCGATCGGCAGGCGCTGGTGGAGCGGCTCACCGCGATGACCGTCGACACCATGTACGCGGCGACGGAAGAAAACAAGTTCATCGAAGTCACCTACGCGAACGGCGAAAAGGAAGTGCTGTACTTCAAGGATTTCGCCAGCGGCGCGTTGATCGAAGGCATCGTCTCGCGGGCGAAGAAGTATGCGGTCAAGCGCGCGATCGCCCACGAGGGGAACGGACTCCGCGCCGACGATCTGGTGCGCGCCATCCGCGAGGAGTTCAAGGAGCACGAAGACCTCCCGAATACCACGAACCCGGATGATTGGGCCAAGGTCGCCGGCAAGAAGGGCGAAAAGATCATCCATATCCGAACCATCAGCGGCGGCCCGGCGGAGTCCCGTCAGATCGAAACGATCACCACCGGGCACTATCTCTAGTTTTCGACCCTATGCAGGAGCAGACACCGACGAGTCGCCCGCGAGTGCTCGGAACCGAAACCGAGTTCGGCATCGCGGCGAAGGATCCTTCTGCCGCCGACCCGGTCTCCGGTTCCATCGCCGTGATCGGGTACTATCCCGGTTTGCCGGCTCCCGGCGCGATCTGGGACTATGAGCAGGAAAACCCCCTCCTCGACGCCCGGGGCTTTGAGGTGGACGGCGAACGCGAACGGCCGAATCCCGATTACAATCGCCAGTTGAACAAGGTCTTGGCCAACGGCGGCCGCCTCTACGTCGACGGCGCGCATCCGGAGTATTCCACGCCCGAGTGCAACACGGCGCGGGAAATCGTGGCGTTCGAGCGGGTGGGTGAGCGGATTCTGGCTCAGAGTCTCCACCACATGGCCGGCGTGTTGGGACGGGAGCAGTACGTCCTCTACAAGAACAATTCGGACGGCAAGGGCAACAGCTACGGCTACCACGAGAACTATCTGGTCTCGCGAGCGGTGCCGTTCGACAAGATCGTCCGTACCCTGACGCCGTTCCTGGTCACCAGGCAGATTTTTGCGGGATCCGGGAAGGTCGGCGCGGAAAACCAGACCAGCCCCGCCGAGTACCAAATTTCGCAGCGGGCGGACTTCTTTGAATGCCTCGTTGATCTCAATACGATGGTGAAACGCCCGATCATCAACACGCGCGACGAGCCGCACGCTGACCAGGCCCGGTATCGGCGTTTGCACGTCATCGTGGGCGACGCCAACATGGCCGAAGTGGCCACCTATCTGAAGGTGGGCACGCTGGGCCTCGTGCTGGACCTTCTGGAAGCGGGGGCCGATCTCCCTCAGTTGGAGTTGGACGAGCCGGTCCGCGCCATCAAGCAGGTCTCGCGCGATCTCGACATGAAGGAGACGCTCAAGCTCGCCAGCGGCCGGCCGACGACCTCGATTGCCATCCAACGGGCGTACCTGGAGGCGGCCAAGCGCTACTATCAGGCCGATGGCTCCAGCGAGCAGGTGAAGCAGATGCTGTTGCGATGGGAAGAGGTGCTGAACCAGTTGGAGCAGGATCCCCGTCTGCTGGTGCGCGTGTTGGACTGGGTGGCGAAGCGCCACATGATCGAGTCGTACATGGAGCGCAAAGGGTGCGGATGGGACGATCCTCGGATGAAGCTCATGGACCTCCAATATCATGACGTGCGCGCGGACAAGGGACTGTTTTATACTCTTGAACGGGGGGCGCTGATCGAGCGCGTGGTCGAGGAAGACGAGATCAGGCAGGCCGAGTTCACGCCGCCGCCCGGAACGCGTGCGTATTTCCGTGGCCGCTGCACGAGCAAATTCGCAAAGTCCCTCTACGGGGCGAGCTGGACCTCCGTCTTGTTCGATGCTCCGAATGCGACGGTGAAGAAAGTGCCGCTCATGGATCCGCATCGGGGCACCAAGGCATTGACCGAGGAATTGCTCAATACCGTCGAGACGGTGGACGCCTTGCTAGAGCGATTGAGAGCGTAGAGATGTGCCGTCGCCGGGTCGAGCTGCAATGAAGCTGCCCTTCCTGCCCAATTACGACGAGTCGAGTTTCTTCAACTTTCTTTCCACGCACCATCCGGAATTGACGCTGCGACAGGGGCTCCTCCCGCAGGGGACCGCACCCGCTGATGCCGCCCGAGCCGTCGGTCCCCTGGCTGTTCCCCAGGCGACCACGGTGCTGGCCATCAGGTATCAGCACGGGGCCGTGATCGCCGGCGATCGCCGGGCGACGGAGGGCTTCCAGATCGCCGATCGACGCATTGAAAAGGTCTTCAAAATCGACGAGCATTCCGCCATTGCCATTGCCGGCGCCGCGGGGCCCTGCATCGAGATGGCCAGGCTGTTCCAGACCGAACTGGAACATTACGAAAAGCTCGAAGGCATGCCGCTCTCCTGCGAGGGGAAAGCCAACAAACTGGGCCAAATGGTCAAGGCCAACCTCCCGATGGTCTTTCAAGGGCTGGTCGTCATGCCCTTGTTCGTCGGGTTCGACCTCAAGCGCGGCGAAGGCCGGATTTTCAAATATGACATCACGGGAGGGCGGTACGAAGAGTCCGACTATCATGCGATCGGCTCCGGAGGAAAAGACGCGCGCAATACCATGCGTGAGCATTTCGAGAAGCATCTCTCGGAGCCGGACGCCCTCAAGCTGGCGCTCATGGCGCTGTACAACGCCGCGGACGACGACGTGGGCACCGGAGGGCCCGATTTGATTCGCGGGATCTATCCGACGGCCAAGTTCGTGACCGCCCAGGGCATCACCGACGTGAGCGACGAGCAGATCCGCGGGGTGTACGACACGCTGATCGCGGCCCGCCGCTCGAAGGAGACGTAACCATGCCGATGCCCTACTACGTCTCTCCCGAGCAGATGATGCAGGACAAGGCGGAGTATGCCAGGAAGGGCATCGCCAAAGGACGGTCCATCATCGCCATGGAGTATGCGGACGGCATCGTGCTGACGGCGGACAACCCGAGTGCATCGCTGCACAAGATCTCCGAGATCTACGACTCCATTGCCTTCGCCGGCGCCGGCAAGTACAGCGAGTTCGAGAATCTGCGCAAGGCGGGCATCCGCCATGCGGACCTCAAGGGATTTATGTACAGCCGCGAGGACGTCACCGGTCGCTCGTTGGCCAACGGCTATTCCCAAAGCCTCGGCACCATTTTCAGCCAGGAGCTCAAGCCCCTCGAAGTCGAAATTCTGGTGGTGCAAGTGGGGATCAACGGCCAGCCCAACGAAATGTATCGCATCTCGTTCGACGGCAGCATCATCGACGAAAAGAATTTCGCCGTCATCGGGGGACGGGCCGAGGCGGTGCAGGCCGTCCTGAAAGACAAAAGCACCGGCCAGGTGCCTTCCCTCAAGGCCGCGGTGACGCTGTCGCTGTCGGCGCTCGAGCAAACGACCAATCAAAAAATCGCGGCAGAGGGCCTGGAAGTCGCCGTCTTGGACCGGCAGCGGCCCGGCCGCAAGTTCCGGAGGCTCGGCACGGCCGACGTCCGGCAGCTCCTGTCCCCGTAGCGTGGTCCGCGCTCGCGCGTCCCTCTCCCACCCCGTAATTCCGTCCTTCGGTTGAAGATCAGGAAAGGGGTGTGTATTCTGTGTTGCATGTCTCCTGGCCCTATGAAACAGCGGATCTTCGGCCTTGAGAACGAGTACGGCCTGATTTTCTCGCCGAACGGCCGCATCTACCTGCCCATGGAAAAAGTCCTGGGGTATATCTTCGAGGGGCTGATTCCGAACAGCTGGCCCTCCAACGCCTTCCTGGTCAACGGCGCACGCTTCTATCAGGACACCGGCTGCCACCCGGAGTATTCCACGCCCGAGTGCGACAACATCCTGGAGCTCGTCACGCACGACAAGGCCGGAGAGCGGCTCTTGGAGGCCTGCCTGCCGGCGGCCGAGGAACGGCTGCGCGAGGAAGGCTTGTCGGGGGAGATCTACATTTTCAAGAACAACACCGATTCCTTGGGCAATACGTACGGCTGCCACGAGAATTTCCTCATGCGCCGCGACGTGGACTTCTGGAAGGTGACGGAGCAGCTCATCCCCTTTTTCGTCACGCGGCAGGTGTACGGCGGTGCGGGCAAGGTGTTGAAAGTGTCCGGCAAGCCGCAATACTTCATCTCGCAGCGCGCGCAGCACATTCACGAAAAGACCTCCTCCTCGACGACCTCCTCGCGCAGCATCATCAACACCCGCGACGAGCCTCATGCCGACGCGGAGCGGTACCGCCGGCTCCATATCATCGTCGGCGATTCGAACATGTCCGAGTTCGCCACGTATCTCAAAGTCGGGACGGCGGCCTTGGTCCTGTCGATGATCGAAGAAGGCTATGCCGTGCATGGGATGGAGTTTGAAGATCCCGTCAAGGCGATCCGCGAAATCTCGCGCGATCCGACCTTGAAGAAAAAGATCAAACTGGACGACGGCCGGCAGATGACGGCCATCGAAATCCAACAGGTCTATCTGGAGCGCGCGAAGGACTATCTCGATCAACAGGACCATGAGCCCATTCTCGACGACGTGTTCGACAAGTGGGCGGAGGTGCTGGATGAATTGGAGAGCGATCCGATGCAGTTGGTCCATCGCGTGGACTGGGTGGCGAAGAAGCACTTGATCCAGTCCTACGTGGACAAGAAGGATTGCGGATGGGACGATCCACGGGTGTTCCTGCTCGATCTCCAATATCATGACGTGAAACGCACCCGCGGCCTATACTATTTGATGGAGTCGCGCGGCCTCGTCGAACGCGTCGTGGAGGAGGCGGCGGTCCAGCGCGCCATGTCCACGCCGCCCCAGACGACGAGGGCCAAGGTGCGCGGCGACTTCATCCGCTTCGCCCGGGCCAAAAATCGCTCGTACACCGTGGATTGGACCTATCTGAAGCTGAATGGCTACTGGGAAGAGACGATCCTGTGCATGGACCCCTTCAGCGCGACCAACCGGCGCGTGGAGGAATTGGTCGCCCAAGTCTCCGGAGCGCGATTTTATCGATGACGCGGGTTTCTCGCATGGCCGCCGGCCGGCAGGCGGTTCGGATGGAGCGACGGGTGCTCATGGCCGTCCTGTTGCTGGCCAGCGTCTTCCCCGTCGATCTGCTCCCCGGATCGTTGCCTGCGCCGAAAGGAATGGACGGGCAGTATAGCGGCAAGCAGGGACAGATTCTCGTCGTCAAGGTGCCCGCGGACGACACCTTCGTTCAAGTGCGAGGCACGTTCCTCGGGCGCACCGTCAACTTTTTCCCGGATCCGCGTCCCGGCGAGCCGAAAGGATTTGTCGCTCTCCTGGGCCTCGACATGCAGGACGAGCCGGGTACCCACGAGTTGCTCGTTGAAATGAAATCCCGCGAGCAGGTGCGGCAGCTCAGCTACAGCATCTTGGTGGTGAAAGAGAAGTTCCGCGTCGAGCATCTGAAGCTCCCAAAAGACAAGGTGGATCTGGACGACAAGAGCCTGGCGCGCTGGAAGGCCGAACAACAATTCGTACAGGAGGCGCTCGCCACCGACTCACAGATGCGGCTGTGGCAGGCCGATTTTGTGGAGCCGGTCAACGGCCGGCGGACAGGGATCTTCGGCAGCGTGCGCATCATGAACGGCCAGGCCAGGAACCCGCACAACGGCGAAGACATCGGCGCGCCGCTCGGTGCCGACGTGGCCGCGACGAACGACGGAATCGTGCGACTGACGGTGGATCACATCTTTTCCGGCAAGGGGGTCTATCTCGATCACGGGCTCGGCTTCTATTCGATGTATTTCCATCTCTCCGAGGTGCTGGTGAAGGAGGGCGATCTGGTCAAAGCGGGGCAGGTCGTGGGGAAGGTCGGCGCCACCGGCCGCGCCACGGGCCCGCATCTGCATTGGGGCGTCAAGCTCAACGGCGCCCGGGTCAACCCGTACGCCCTGCTGGAACTGCCGTTTCACATGAACGGCGCCGTCCAGACCCCATCGGCTACGGACACGACGCCCCTTTCGGTCAGCGGTCCGGCTGCACCCTAACCCGCATGATTCATGACGGGCGGTCGCCAACGCGCAGGGTCGCGGCGCGAGATCGCTATTGCGGGGCGATCCCCAGGCCGCCCAGCAGCGGCGGAAGCGCCGCTTCCCCCGGGCCCTTGCCGTTCTTCATGGCGTCGCTGATCTCGTCGAGCAACTGTCCCGCCTCGGGGTTGAGGCGTTTCAATTTGTCGCCCAGCCGTCCTGACATCATGTCCTGCTGAATTTCGGCGTCCGTCAGCTGTCCGGCCTTGATACTTCGATCCAACAGCTGCGCCAGCGCCTGCACTTTGGCATGGAGATCCGGCGGCAGGCTGTTCAGAATATTGACAGCCTCCTGCCGTCCGCCTGTCTGGGCGTGGGTCACCGTGTAGAGCGGCATCCAAAGCCCCATGACCACCAGTCCTGCCATCCATTTCAGTCCCATCGGTGCCTCCTTGCAATGCGGCGGTTCGCACGGAATTCCATTATGCCGAGAAGGGAAGAAGAGGAACAGGGAAAACCGGTTTGGCGCGGCGGCGAGAGGCGCACGTGAAAAATGTGAATTTGATAGGTGATGAATCGCTCGGGATATATGCTGAGACGGAAAGAGTGTCAGCAGGCCTCAGGACGCAGGAGAGTTCCTATGCTCGCACAGTTCGAGTTTCCCGACGTCACGATGTACCTGATTGCCATTCTGGGTCTCTTGGTACTGTGGCAGTACTATCAGATGCAGATCATGGCAGGGCGCATCCTGGCCGTGGATATTTTTGATCGGTCCGGCATCCGGATGTACATTTACGCGACGCCGGATGATGATGCCATGTGTCCCATCTGCACAGAGTCCAACGGCCGCGTGTTTTCGCCTTCCCAGGTCGCCAAAAAAGGGTTTTCGCCGCTCAACGGCAAATGCAAACGGCCGACGCCGTGTCCCGGCGTCTTGATCGGCCTTTACGGGAGCTGGTTGGAAGCGAGGGGGGTATTGGAGCGCCTCAGAGCCAATCTGAAAAAGGGCGGCATTCAACTCTCACCGGAAGAACTGCGGGCCATGGTCAACGGTCAGTGGGAACGCAGCATCAGCGCGGAGACCGACCGACTCGCCGTCCACATGTTGGAAGCCCTGACGTATGAAAAGATCAATCAAGCCGTGTCCGTGATCGGCTACAGTTACATCGTGGACGAGGTTAGGGAGGTGCGCCATCTCATGTTCCTGGTGCCGGCCTACATGCGGCTGGTGCAACTGCTGGTCCGCTCAGGAGAAAGCGCCAAGGCGCTGGATGTGATCGAGCGCTTTGAAAACCGATTCCCGCCCAACAAGCGCGGCCCGCATTTCCCCACGGAGGAGCAGCGCGAGGTGTTGAAGACCCGAAAGACCCATCTGCTCAAAAACCAGCCGCTGAAAATGCCGGCGTAGAAGGATCATCAGACGGGTGGAATCACTCCGGTCATCCTCGCCCCTTACGTCAGACACGACTCGAACGGTTCGGGTCCGATGCGAGTTCTTTGCAGAAGAGTTCCACTGTTTTCTTGAAGAGGAAGAGAGCCGTATCCTCGGGCGAGGCCGCTAAAGCAGCATGCGCCGCCGTCTCGATGTCCCGCCCTGAAAGCCCATAACGCCGCGCTACACATAAGGCATCTTCAACATCCTCGTCCGTCCCCCTGCGCAGCTTTGCAATGACGAAGTCGACCGGGGACAGCACACGCACGCGAAGCCCCGGGCGATTCACGAGTTCAGTGGCACGTTCCCGGTAACCAGGAGGCATAGCAACCACCGACCAGCCTGAAAAATTTTCGGTTAAGTCGGCAGGAATGTTCTGACGGGCCAAAAACTCCAGGAGAGGCGACAACGGACCTGCCAATTCGCCATCAACATCGCTCGTGGGTCGCTCGAATACCCCATAGGCGCGGAGCGCCAGCGCTCCGACGAGAAGAAGATCCACCGAGGCTCCCGTCTCGGCGACATACCGTGCCAGGAGGTCAATGACCTGCTCAGTCGTGACGGTAGGCAAAATGGACCGCCTCGGCGAACGCGCGATAGTCTCGGCTATCGATGGGACCTGAATCGGCCGGCAACGGGGCACGGTTGAAGAGGTGGGTCAACAACCGCCGATACCGGGTATACCACCGGCACGCGATGCGAAAGGCTTCTTGAACAGCCGGTTCTGATTCCCACGGCGTGAGATCAAGTTGGTCGTTCAGAAGGATTTCCAACCAAAGAATGCGCCGCCCGCGTGCACTTTGGACGGCTTCATCGATGGAGTGAGTGCCAAGATAGGCGGGAAGCAGTTTGAGGCGGCCTGGCGGCGGTTCAGGAGAGTCAGGAAACATGGCGCCAGTGTAGCACAGGATACGTTAGTAGTTCGATTCGAGGCTCGACGGCGTCTTGTTGAGCACCGTGGCGGCGGCGCGGGAGAGCGCGGCGTCCTGCGCGTGGTCCAAGGCGTAGATGCGGAACTGGACGAGCCGGGTGGGGAGGAGATCCAGAAACTCTTCCAGCGGCTCCGTTGACACCTGCTTCGTCCCCGGGTCGTACACAAAGAGCGGATTGCCCCGGCGGTCTTTCGGATCGGGCCGGGGATCCAACGGCGCCATGTCGACGCGGAACGGAAGACGTTTGAGCGGCGCCGGCAGTTCCTTCGCGATTTGCTGTTCGAACTGCTCGCGGCTCGGAAAGGCCATCCCCCGCTCCTGCCCTTTCTCTTTCAGCGCGGTGCTGTACGCCATCTTCCACTTCACGTCCCGGTCGAGAATGCGACCCCACTCGTGGCCGAGCCGCCGCCGCGCGCGCTGGCGCGCGGTTTTCCACCGCCGCACTTCTTCCAGCAGGGACCAATCGGTCAGGGTCAGGTACTCGTCCATGTGCCGGCGCGGATCCCGGGGCAGCAACAGCCTCATCGTGTCGCCGAAGATGTCGCGTAAGTGAATGTCGATCGCGCGGGTGGTGCGGTGAAAATAGACATTCGAGTAGAGGTACATACGCGTGTTCAGAAACATTTGGAGCGCCGGCAGGCCCGTCTTGTGGATCGTGAATCCCTTGTCGGTCACGATCGTGTAATGAATGAGCCGGGTGAGATCGACCGGCCCCACGGCCACGCCGCACATGTAGGAGTCGCGCAGCACGTAATCCAGATTGTCGCCCGTGTAACTGCCCGAGATGACCGGCTGGAGTATGTTGAGCCAGCGCGGCAGGCGCGAGTTGTCCTTGCTCTTTTCCTTCAGAATCAGGTGGGCGATCTGGTCCGGGTTGAGCTCCTCGCCCTTGGCGAAGGGGCCGGAAGGGCTGCGGCGAATCTTGCGGATGATGGGCCCGAGATGTTCGCGGATGATGATCTGGCCCAGCTTTTCGTGCGTGAGGTGAAACCCATCCAGATAGTTCTCGTCGAAAAAGTGGCAAAAGGGCCCATGCCCGATGTCGTGGAGCAGGGCCGTCACGCGCAACAGTTCCTCGACGTAATTGGCCGACGGCGCATCTTTGACGGTCTTTTTCAGGAAGGGGTACAGATGCCGGGCGAACCGGCCCGCGACATGCATCGTTCCCAGCGAATGGACGAAGCGGGTGTGTTCCGCGGACGGATAGACCCACCGGGCGCTCTGAAGCTGATAAATGTACCGGAGCCGTTGCACCCACGGGGAGTCGATCAGGTCTTTTTCCGTGCGCTCGTGGGGATCGGGATTGGCGTAGGGGACGGTGAAGGTGACGTACTTGTGGATCGGATCGGCGATCAACGCCGAGCCGTCATACGGCGCGTTGGTCTGAACCGGCGCTCCCATAGGTTCGCGCCATCTTAGCCCAGCGAATCGGAAGGCGGCAATGGCTGCAGAGGGGCCCGGAGCCGATACTTTGACACGAACCAATAGGCGGCGGGATATGCGACCAGTGCGGTCACGGTGCTCAGCACCAGTCCGCCGAGGGCGAACGGAATGGCGTAGGGGAGAATCTGCTGGTAGACGGCGGCAAAGCTCACATCGTGCCAATTGAACGACGGGGTCTCGGTGCGGCCCAGCAACAGCGCGCCCGTCCAGTACGTGACGCCCAGGATGGGGACAACCGTCCAAGGATTGTTGACGAACGCGCCGGCCAGCAGCGCGAGAAAATTCAACCCGAATAACCAGGTACACAGCACGACCAACACCATGTGGAGCCCATACAACGGAGAAAACGCGATGAACACGCCAATGGCGAACGCCAACGCCGTCCGCTCCGGCGATTCCTTCAGGTGGAGCACCTGGCGTAGCAGCGATCGAAACGAGCGGGTGGTGGTGCTCATGACCGGAAGTGCTCGTAGCTGCCGAACGGCAGCGGTTGCAACCGGCCCGTTCCGGTTCGCAGGCGCAATCCGAACCGGCTCGGCTGCATCGCGCCGATGCAGGTCACGGAGAATCCGCGGGAGCGAGCCTCCCGCTCCACTTGCGCCCGGTCGGCCGGCGCGACGGTGAACAACAACTCGTAATCTTCGCCGCCCGCGAGCGCAAGCGCCGTCGGATCTTTCCCGACCCATTCTGCGTAGCTGCGGCAAGCGTCCGACACCGGGAGGGCGCGCGCTAGGATTTCGGCGCCCGTCCGGCTTTCCTCGCAGAGATGGCGCAGATCCCCCGACAGTCCGTCCGAGACATCAATAGCGGCCGTCGCCAGCCGCGCCTGATTCAACCACTGGCCCTCGGCCACGCGGGCGGTGGGGTGCAGATGTCGCTCGATGAGGTATTGGCGGTGGCGGGAGCGCCAAGCGGACGTGCGCCGTCTCCCGTGTGCGCCGCGCCGCGTGTGGGCCAGGAGTTGGAGCCCGGCCAGTGAATCGCCCAGTGTGCCGGTGACATAGATCAAGTCTCCGGGGGTCGCGCCGCGCCGGAACAGCGCTCGCCCGATCGGCGTCACGCCGATGAGCGCGATGCTCAGAAACACGTCGGACCGCGATGCGGAGGTGTCGCCGCCGATGAGCGTGACGCCGTGCTTGCGACAGGCTCTCATGAGACCCCTGTAGCATGCGTAGAGGCGCCGGGAAGCGAGAGCCGGGGGGATGGCCAGCGACACGAGGAGGTAGCGGGGCTCCGCCCCCATGGCGGCGAGGTCACTGAGGTTCGCCATGCCGGCCCGGTAGCCGACGGATTCCAGCGAGGCGCTGTTCAAGTCGAAGTGAATGCCTTCGACCAGCACATCGGTTGTGAGATGCCACCACTCGCCTCGCGCGGGCGCGAGCACCGCGGCATCGTCGCCGATGCTGCGGATGACGACCGCCCGCCGCGCGGCGAAGCGGCGTGTGAGGGCTCGGATCAGCGCAAATTCTGGAATGGAATGACGGGCCGTGCGAAGGGCCACCGACGGCACCCTATGGAGTCCTGGCGGCCGGACCCGCCGGCGGGGCGGCATGCGCGTGCAATTCGGCCGGCCGGCCGCCTCTCCGCACCGAGGTGGATCGGGAGCGCGGCGGAATCGGCGGGGGCAACGCCTTCTTGCGGGCCGGCACCGGCTTGGGCTTCCGGCCCAGCGCGATTTTGATGACGTCGTCCATCGTGTCCGCAAACGACAGTTGGATGCCTTTCAGCAGATGCTTGGGAATCTCCTCCAGGTCCTTCTTGTTCCGGCGCGGGAGGATCACGGTCGAAAGCTTGGCCCGCTTGGCGGCCAGGATTTTTTCCTTTAACCCCCCGATCGGGAGCACGCGCCCTCTCAGGGTGATTTCACCCGTCATGGCCATGTCGCGCCGGGCCGGGATCCCGGAGAGGGCCGAAGCGATCGCCGTCGCCATGGTGATTCCCGCGGAGGGGCCGTCCTTGGGAATCGCGCCGGCGGGCACGTGAATGTGCAGGTCCTGCTTGCTGAACGAGTCCGGATTGATGTTCAGCGTCTTCTCGCGCGACCGCACGTAGCTCAGGGCCGCCTGCGCCGATTCTTTCATCACGTCCCCGAGATGCCCAGTGAGCGTCAGCTGGCCTTTTCCCTTCATCACCGTCGCTTCGATATAGAGCACGTCGCCGCCCGATTCCGTCCAGGCGAGCCCCGTCGCCACCCCGACTTCGTCTTTCTCCAGCTCGGATTCCGGCACGTACTTCGGCACGCCGAGGTACTTGTGCAGATTCGCCGGATTGACCGGAAAGCCCTGCCCCTTGCCTTCGGCGACTTTCTTGGCCACTTTCCGCATGACGTTCGTGATCTCGCGCTCCAGATTGCGGACCCCCGCCTCGCGCGTATAGTTGGCAATGATCATGCGGATGGCGGGTTCCGTGATGCGGACGTGCCGGCCCGTGATGCCGTGCTCGTCCAGCTGCCGCGGAATCAAATACCGCTGGGCGATGCCGAGCTTCTCTTCCTCCGTATAGCCCGGAATCTCGATGATCTCCATCCGATCCCGGAGTGCCGGCAAGATCGGGTCGATCAAATTGGCGGTGGTGATGAACATCACCTCCGAAAGATCGAACGGCACCCCGAGGTAGTGATCGGTGAAAGCGTTGTTCTGCTCGGGATCCAGCACTTCCAGCAGCGCGGCCGACGGATCGCCCCTGAAATCCATGCCGACCTTGTCCACTTCGTCCAGCATAAAGACGGGATTGCTGGTCCCGGCCTGCTTCATCCCCTGGATGATCCGGCCCGGCAAGGCGCCGACATAGGTGCGGCGATGCCCCCGGATTTCCGCCTCATCGCGCACGCCGCCCAGGCTGATGCGGACGAACTCCCGTCCCAGGGCCTTGGCGATGGATTTTCCCAACGAGGTCTTTCCCACGCCGGGCGGGCCGACAAAACAGAGGATCGGGCCCTTCATCTTTTCTTTGAGCTTCCGGACCGCGAGGTATTCCAGGATGCGCTCTTTCACCTTTTCAAGGTCGTAGTGATCCTCGTTGAGGACCTTCGCCGCCGCTTTGAGATCCAGATTGTCCTTGGACTTCTTGGACCAGGGCAACTCCACCATCCATTCCAGGTAGGTCCGGACCGTGGCGGATTCGGCGGTATCCGGGTGCATCTTTTCCAGGCGCTTGAGCTGTTTTTCGGTTTCCTTCAGCACCTTTTCGGGCATCTTGGCGTCTTTGATGCGCTTGCGGAATTCCGTGACCTCCTCCGCGCGTTCGTCCAGCTCGCCCAGTTCCTTTTGAATGGCCTTGAGCTGTTCGCGCAGGAAATATTCCCGCTGGGTCTTGTCCATTTCGCCCTTCGCCTGGGCTTGAATCTTCTGCTGCATGGACAGGACTTCGATTTCCTTGCCCAGAATGTCGCTGACCTGGCGGAGGCGCTGGATGGGGTCCAGGATCTCCAGCACCGACTGGGTGACGTCCACCTTGAGGCCGAGGTTGGAGGCCACCATGTCGGCGAGGCGACCCGGTTCCTCAAGGTTCTCAATCACGACCATCACGTCGGGGATCAGCACTTTGCCGAGGCTCACGATCCGCTCGATCTGCTCTTTCACGGTCCGCATCACCGCCTCGGACTCCAACGTCGAGACGGACGGTTTGGTGTCCGGCAGCTTCTCGATGCGCACGGAGTAATAGGGCTCCGTCTGGATGTAGGAGCCGATCTTGGCCTTCGCGATGCCTTGGACGAGGATTTTGATCCGCTCGTCCGGCAGCTTCAGCATGCGCATCACGATGCCGACCGTCCCGATCGTGTGGATGTCCTCCGGCGTGGGATTTTCGACGTCGAGCGCCTTCTGCGTGGCCAGGAAAATCATGCGATTGCCGGCCAGCGCCGCCTCGATCGCCTTGATCGACATCTCGCGGCCCACGAAGAGCGGCAGGACCATGTAGGGAAAGACGACGATGTCGCGCACGGGCAGCAAGGGCAGCTGGTCCGGGATCTCGACGTTCTGCGGCGGCTGGATATCGTGCTCGTTCGGATCGGTCATGGTGCTTTCTGTGTTATGCGTGTGCTGCGTGCCCGGAGGGCGGCGTGCGGCGCGGGGCCGTGCCGTGGCGCGCCCCCATGGCGCTATCCTCGGCGTCCCAACGAAGGGGTGCGCATTTTGGCGGACAGGTACTCGCTGAAGTCGGCGCCCAACGCGGGGTTCTTCAAGGCAAACTCGACGGTGGCGATGAGAAATCCCAACTTGTCGCCGGCGTCATGCCGCTGTCCCCGGACCTCGTGGGCGAACATCGGCGATTTTCTGGCCAGCTCCCGTAAGGCATCGGTCAATTGGATTTCCCCGTTCTTGCCCGGCGTCGTCTTCCGCAGGATCGGAAAAATTTCCGGCGGCAGGACATAGCGGCCGATGACGGCGAGATTGGAGGGAGCCTCCGCGGGCGACGGTTTCTCCACGAGGTCTTGCACGCGGTGCAGACCGGACGCGAGGCGTTTGGGCGTCACGATCCCGTAGCGGCTCACGTCCTGTTTCGGCACTTCCTGGACACCGAGCACCGCGCCATGGCGTTTCTTGTAGACATGGATGAGCTGGGCCAGCGCGGGCACCGGCGCGTCGATGATTTCGTCGCCCAGGATGACGGCGAACGGCTCATCCCCGATCAAATGCTGGGCGCAGAGCACGGCGTGTCCAAGCCCGAGCGCTTCCGACTGCCGCACGTAGCAGAAGTTGGCGAGCGTGGAGATCTGCCGGATCTGATGGAGCAACTGGCTCTTGCCGGTGCCCTTGAGATTCTCTTCCAATTCCACCGATCGGTCGAAATGATCTTCGATGGCGCGTTTCCCGCGCCCCGTGATGATGATGATGTCTTCGATGCCGGCCGCCACCGCCTCTTCCACCGTATATTGGATCAGCGGCTTGTCGACCAACGGCAACATTTCTTTCGGAGAGGCCTTGGTGGCGGGCAAGAAGCGCGTGCCGAGGCCCGCGGCGGGAATCACGGCCTTTCTGACAGCCAGGCGCGACATGGAATCGATAGTATGTGATGGGTAGGGTGAAGTCAAGGAATGCGCGCCCGACCGCGCGCGTCGGCGCGCACGGAGGTGAAACCGCGCCAGTCCTTTACAATGGATCGGAGCATCCATATAATCCGACAGTTTTGCGCGGATGACGGCACGCCGCGCATCGGGGAGACGCCGCGTGCCGCAGCGATCCGTGCGCCGCCGTGTCCGCTGCCTTCGCTCGGTGTGACGACAGGCCGGGCCGTCGCGTTCACGTCAGTGGTGTGGCCGTTGGGACACGTGGTTGCAATGCCGTTGTCTTCAGTGTGGTGTGGGACCTGCCGTCGGTGACCACACCGGTTCTTCACGTCCCTCGCTGGGCCCTCCTCGTGTTCCTCGCGATCTATCTGGTCGCGTGTGCCGGTGAGGCGGGTGCGCAGACCGGCGGACCCAAGGTCACATCGATCGACATTCGCGGCAACAAGCGCATCGAGCTGCCCGCGATCGCGGGCCGGTTGACGCTCAAGGTCGACGATCCGTATACGCCGGAGACCGTGCGCGGACAGGTGAAGATTCTCTACGACACAGGATTCTTCGAGGATGTGCAGGTGGAAACCGAGTCGGTGCCGGGCGGGGTGGCGGTGGTTTTCGTCGTCCGCGAAAAACCCTTCATCACCGAAATCGTGTATGACGGCAACGAGAATCTCAGCGACGACAAATTGAAGGAAAAGACGACGATCAAGAGCCAAGCGTTCCTGGATCAACAGCAGGCGAAGGAAAGCGCGGAAAAGATCCGCTTGGCCTATCAGGAGGACGGCTACTACAGCGCGCAGGTCATTCCGGTCGTGCAAACGCTGGACGAAGACCGCAAGCGGCTGACGTTTTTCATCAAGGAAGGGGAGAAGGCCCGGGTCAAGACGGTGAACTTCGACGGGTTGCGGGCCGCGACGAAGGAGGAATTGTTCAAGGTCATGGCGACGCGGGAGTGGATTCCCTGGTACGGCCTCATCACGCAGCTCAAACTGCCCTCGTTCCTCTCGGACGCCGGGATCTTGAAGCGCGAGGAGCTCGCCAACGACGTGGAGCGGATCAAGGAAGTGTTGCTCAATAAAGGCTATCTGAACGTCCAGGTCAGCCTCCCGACGGTCGAACTGACCGACGACAAGAAGTGGTTTATCGTCACGTTCAACATCAACGAGGGGGAACCGTTCACGGTCGCCGAAATCGGCTTTCGGGGCTATACCGTCTTCGACGAGCCGGAACTTCGGGAAGGCCTCAAGATCAAGGAGGGGGAGGTCTTCCAGCGCGCCAAGATCCGCGACGAAATCACCCGCTTGACCGACATGTACGGCAGCAAGGGCTACGCCTTTGCCGACGTGGTGCCGAACGTCATTCCCAACAACGAAGAGCGGACCGCCACCATCATCCTCAATATCAGGGAAGGGGAGATGATGCGCATCCGCCAGATCAACATTCACGGCAACGACAAGACGCGCGACAACGTCATTCGCCGCGAGCTGCGGGTGGACGAGCAGGACGTCATCGACACGCCGTCGCTGAAGCGCAGCTTCCAGCGCCTGAACAACCTGAACTTCTTCGAAACGGTCGAGATTCTGCCCACCCAGGTGGACGCGGACAAGGTCGATCTCAACGTGCGGGTGAAGGAAAAGCCGACGGGGCAATTCAGCATCGGCGGCGGGTTCAGCACGTTGGATAAATTGGTGGCGATCGCGGACATCACCGAAGGCAATCTGGGGGGCAACGGCTATCTGGGCCGCATCCGCGGCCAATTGGGCCAGCAGCGCAGTCTCGGGTTGATTACGTTCCGGAATCCGTACCTGAACGACTCGCTGACGTCCCTCCAGTTCGACGTCTATCGGACCATGACGAACTATATCTCCTATTTCGAAGAGAAGTCCGGCGCGAGCATCACGTTCGGGCGATGGCTCTCCGAGTATGTCACCGGCAGCTTCAGCCTCTTCGCCGAGCAGCTGAATTTCAAGGATCCAGCCGAAGGGATCTGTCCCGATCTCATTCCGCTGGTGTGCCGGCAGCTCGGCAATCAGACCACAACGGGCTTTCGGACGACGTTGTTCCGCGACACCCGGGATTATTTCCTCGATCCGCGCACCGGGTGGCGGATCGGCGGCGGGTTCGACCTCGGCACGCCGTACCTGGGCGGCAGCAACAATTTCGTGAAATACTACATCGACGTGATCAAATATACGCCCTTGCCGTTCGATACGCGGTTCTCGGTCCGGGCCCGCTACGGCGCCGTGGAGCCGCTGGGCAACAAGCAAGTGCCGCTGACCGAGCGGTTTTTCGTCGGCGGCATCAACACCATGCGCGGATTCGTGTTCGGCCGGGCGGGGCCCGTCGTGCCCAGCACGTTCTCCACCCTCGGCGCCGCGAAAGAGCTGATCTTCAACAACGATTTTATTTTCACGATCAGTTCCGACGCGAAGCTGAACGGCGTCATCTTCTTCGACTACGGCAAAGGGTTTGACGACAACGAGCCGGTGTCGTTTGACTTGCGCAGCGCCGCGGGCCTCGAAGGGCGGTGGATTTCGCCGTTCGGGCCCCTGCGCGCCGCCTACGGCATCAATTTGAATCCGCGGAACGGCGAGCGGATGGGCGTCTTCGAATTCACCATCGGGTCGCTGTTCTGACGGCAGGCGGGCGGGTCCTCTTTCATACGATGAGTCCACGACGCGCGACATGGCTCCTTGGTCTGATCCTGGCTACGCTGTGCCTGGTTTCGGGCGGGTGTGCCGGCACGGCCGCGACGGCCAAGGTCGACGGCAAGGTCGGCGTCATCGACCCGCAAAAGATCTTGAGCGACACCACCGCGGGCAAGAAAGCGAAGGAGACGCTCGCGTCCTTCTCGAAGAACCGCCAGGCGCTCATCGAGTTGGACGAAAAGGAACTGCGTCGCATGGAAGAGGATTTCGTCAAGCAGGCGAGCGTGTTGAGCCCGTCCGCCAAGCGCGAGCGGGAAGAGCAGTTCCGCCGTCGCATGCAGGAGTATCAGCAGAAAGTCGCCGAGCTGAACCGGGAAGTGCAGGAGAAACAGAAGGACGTGCTGGACGGATTCCGCGACAAGCTCGAAGCCGTCGTGGCCAGGGTGGCCAAGCGTCTCGGCCTGCAGTTGGTCGTGGACAAGAGCAAGGGCGGGCCGACGATCTATCATGAGGACGGGCTGGACATTTCCACCCAGGTCATCGAGGAGTTCAATCGGGAGTATCCGTAAGTGCGAGGAGGAGCCATGCGATACGCAGTGGTCATCGGGATGTGCGGGGCGCTCGCCGGCCTCGCCCTGTGGGTGCCGGCGGCGCCGGCGGCCGACCCGGTCAAGGTCGGCGTGATGGATCAGCAGGCCGTGATGGAACGGTCCGCAGTCGGCAAACGGGCGCTCGAGGAAATGAAGAGCTACGCCGCGACAAGGCAGAAGATCATCAACGCCGACGATCAGGAACTGAAGGAGCTTGAGCAGGCCATCCAGGATCCGAACGGCAAGTTGAGCGACACCGCCAAGCAGGAAAAGCAGGAGCAGTTCCGGATCAAGCTGGAGGCCTATCAGCGCCGCCTCACCGACTTCAACCGGGAGATTCAGCAGAAGCAGCGCGAGATGATCGCCGAATACGGCAAGAAAATCGCCGCCGCCGCGCAGGCGGTCGCGCAGAAGGAAGGCTATTTGGCGATCATCGACAAAGGGAACGACGCCGTCATCCGGGTGGTCATCTATCACCACCCGGGGCTCGATGTGACCGACCAAGTCATCAAGGAATTCGACCGGCAAAACAAATAGAGAATGGTGTGGTCGGTTTGTTCGGTTTATTCGCTTTTGTCTGGTGGTCTGTGAGCGTGAGCGTCGGGTTCTCTCTCACGAACCAGACAGACGGTTCGACGGTGCTCACCGCACTCCGGATAGACGAGATAGACCAAGCTCTTGAACCGAGCGATAGGAGGAGGCGACGCTGATGGGCGCGATCGAGCAGGCAGAGATCCAATCCTTACTTCCGCACCGCTATCCGTTTCTCTTCGTGGACCGCATCCTCGAATGGGAGGCGGACCGGCGGATCGTGGGCATCAAGAATGTGACGGTGAACGAGCCGTTTTTCCAGGGCCATTTTCCCGGGCGGCCCGTCATGCCGGGGGTGCTCATTATCGAAACCATGGCGCAGATCGGCGGGGTGCTGGCCTTCAAGTCCATCGGGCCCAAGGGCAAACCGGTGGTCTATATGACCGGCATCGACGGCGCCAAGTTCCGGAGACCGGTCGTCCCGGGCGATCAACTTCGGGTGGAGGTGGATCTCCTGAAGAAGCGGCCGCCCTTCTGGAAGATGCAGGCCAACGCCTTTGTCGGCACCGAATTGGTCTGCGAAGCGGAAGTGACCGCCATGGTGACAGAAGAACAACCGTGATGAGTGAACCGTGAAGAGAGTGGCTCAATGCTGGTGATCACCCATCACGCATCACCCATCACGTTCTACCGGAGGAGCGAGTGAAGATTCATCCCACAGCGATTGTGCATCCGAAGGCCCAACTGGCGGACGACGTGGTGGTCGGCCCGTTCTGCGTCGTGGGCGAACACGTCACCATCGGCAGGGGCACGCGCCTCTTGTCGCACGTGTCGGTGGATGGCTGGACGGAGATCGGGGAGCGGAACGAGCTGCATCCCTTTGCCTCGATCGGAGGGCCGCCGCAGCATCTCGGCTACAAGGGCGAGCCGACGAAGGTGGTCATCGGCCACGACAACATCTTGCGCGAATACGTGACCGTCAACCGGGCGACCGTGCAGGGCGGCGGCGTCACGTCCCTGGGCTCCAAGAATTTTCTGATGGCCTACGTCCACGTGGCGCACGATTGCCGGCTCGGCAGCCATCTCATCATGGCGAATGCCGCGAGCTTGGCGGGCCATATCACGATCGGCGATCACGCCATCGTCGGCGGGCTCACCGGCATCCATCAGTACGTGCGTGTGGGGGATTACGCGATGGTGGGCGGCTGCTGCGCGATCGGGCAGGATGTCCCGCCCTTCATGCGGGCCGCGGGCGGCTATCGCGCGCTGCTCTATGGATTGAACTCCATCGGGCTGCGCAGGCACGGGTTCTCGGCCGACCGCATCGCCGTGCTGAAAAAAGCCTATGATCTGCTGTTCCGGTCCGGCCATCGCATGGCGGAAGCCATCCGGCTGGCCAAGGAGGAGTTCAAGGGCCAGGCGGATGTCGCGCAGATCATCTCCTTCATGGAAGGGACCAAGCGGGGCGTGTCCCGGTCGGTGAGCAAAGAACTCGAGGATGAGGATTCAGCCGGGTGACGACGTCGCAACCCATCGCAGGCGGACGCATCGGGCTCATCGCCGGGAATGGCCGGTTTCCCATCATCTTTGCCGACAACGCCCGCAAGCTGGGCCTGCGCGTCTCGGCCGTCGCCCACGAAGGCGAAACGGAACCCGAGCTCGAGCGCCACGTCGACCGCATCCACTGGATCAAGATCGGGCAGTTGAACAAGCTCATCCGCGCCTTCAAAGACGACGGCGTCCGGCAGGCCGTCATGCTGGGCGGGATCAAAAAGACGCACGTGTTCACCACCGTCCGGCCGGACTTCCGCACCCTCGCCCTTGCGGCTCGCGCTCTGGAGGGACGACGACATTCTGCGGGAGCTCGCCGCCGAGCTCGAGCGCGAGGGCATCACGATTTGCGAGTCGACGTTCGGCCTCGAAGGCATCCTCGTCGAAGAAGGCCCCTTGACCGCCCGCCGGCCTTCCAAGAAAGAATGGGAGGACATCCGCTATGGCTGGGACGTGGCGCGCGACATCGGGCGCCTGGATATCGGGCAGTGCGTCGTCATCAAAGACCGCGTGGTGGTCGCGGTGGAGGCGGTCGAGGGCACGGACGGGGCGATCAAACGCGGCGGCGAGCTGGCCAAAGAAGGGGCGGTCGTCGTGAAACGCTGCAAGCCGCAACAAGACTTGCGCTTCGATCTGCCGGCGATCGGCCCGCGGACCGTCGAGGTCATGGCGTCGGTGAAGGCGGCCGTGTTGGCGGTCGAGGCGGGCAAGACCGTGATCCTCGATCGGGAACTGCTCGTGGAGAAGGCGCAGGCAGCGGGCATCGCGGTGGTCGGGATCAAGGACGAAGGGAAGGAATAAGAATCTGTCGATCTGTTGATCTGGTGAAGTGGGAGAAGTCCTTCTTCAGGAGCATTCAACAGATCATCAGATCAACAGATTCCGTACTTTCCTGGGAAGCTATGACGATACTACGGGCGGGCGTCATCGGGGTCGGGCATTTGGGGCAGCACCATGCGCGCCTGTATGCCAGCCTGCCGGATACGGTGCTCGCCGGCGTCACCGACCAGGACCCGACGCGCGCGAAGACCATTGCCGATCGCCACGGCGCGCGCGTCTTCCCTCAGGTCGCGGACCTGCTATCGCAGGTCGATCTCGTGAGCGTGGCGGTGCCCACCTCCGCGCATTACGCCGTGGCGAAAGCCTGCTTGGAAGCCCGGAAGCACGTTCTGGTGGAGAAGCCGATTGCCGTGCGGCCGTCGGAAGCCCGCGAGTTGGTGGCGCTGGCCGAGGCGAAGGGATGCCGGCTGCAAGTCGGCCATAGCGAGCGGTTCAACCCGATCATGCGCACCATGCGGCCACACATCCACCGGCCGGCCTTCATCGAAGCCCATCGGCTGAGTTCCTTCAGCGAGCGCGGAACCGATGTGGACGTGGTGCTCGATCTGATGATCCATGATCTGGATCTCGTCCTGTCCTTCAATCCGGGCCCCGTGGAAGAAGTCCGCGCCGCGGGCGTGCCGGTGTTGTCCTCGGCCATTGATATCGCCAACGCGCGCATTCAATTCCAGAGCGGGTGCGTCGCCAATCTGACGGCGAGCCGCGTGTCGCTCAACCGCATGCGCCGCCTGCGCGTGTTCCAGCCGGACAGCTATGTGTCCATCGATTTTCAGGCCCGGCAGGGGATGGTCGGCCGGCGTTTGGTGTCCCAAGCCCGAAAGCCCACCGTCGAGTTCGAGGAATTCAAGGGCGGCGACGAAGAACCCCTCAAGCTCCAGTTGGAGGCGTTTCTGGATGCGATCCGGACCGGCCGGCGTCCGGTCGTGGCCGGCGAAGACGGCGCGGCGGCGCTCGAGGTGGCCCATCACGTGTTGCAGGCGATCCACGCCTTCACCGAGCGGCATGCGGCCCCATAACGGCGGCGGCTGCCTCGGCGGAGACGGACGGACGCGCCGCCACCGAGGCCGGCTTTGACTATGCCGCGGATCCTCATCGTGACCGGAGAAGCCTCCGGCGATCTCCATGGAGCCAACCTGGCGCGGGCGCTCAAGGCGCTCGATCCCGCCGTGTCGCTGGCGGGCGTCGGCGGACCGGCCATGCAAGCGGCCGGGGTCCAACTCGTCCGCGACATCGGCCATCTGGACATCATCGGCATGGTCGGGCCCTCGGCGCTCGCCGCGGTCATCCGGCGTTGCGCGGCGATGCGGCGCCTGTTTCGGTCGGAGCGCTGGGACGCCGTCGTCTTCATCGATCATCCGGGCCTCAACCTGCGCTATGCGTACTTCGCCAAGGCCGCGGGGCTGCGGGTCGTCTACTACATCGCGCCCCAGATCTGGGCCTGGAGGCCGGGGCGGATGCACTGGATCAAACGGCGGGTCGACCATGTGATCGTGATCCTGCCCTTCGAAAAGGCGCTGTACGATCGGGCCGGCGTGCCCTGCACGTTCGTGGGCCACCCCTTGCTCGACGCGGTGGCGCCCCGCTACGACCGAGCGGAGTGGACAGCTCGCTTCCAGCTGAAATCGGAGGGCCCGGTGATCGGCCTGCTGCCGGGGAGCCGCAAGGCCGAAGTGCAGGCCCTGCTCCCCATCCTGCTGGCCACGGCAGCGCAGTTGGCGCAGCGGGACCCGCAAACGCAATTTCTCCTGGCGCAGGCTTCTACAATTCCCGATAATCTACTACACTCCCTGTTGCGGGACAGTCCGGTTCCGGTGACCGTCGTCAAAGATCAGGCCAGCGAAGCGATGGCCGTGTCCGATCTGGTCCTCGTGGCCTCGGGCACCGCGACGCTGCAGGCGGCGGTGGTCGGGACGCCGATGGTGCTGCTCTACCGCACGTCGGCCGTGACCTATTGGCTCGGCTGGTTGTTGATCAAGGTGCGATGGATCGGGCTCGTGAACCTGGTGGCGGGCCGCACCGTGGTGCCTGAGCTGATCCAGGAGGAGGCCACGGCCGCGCGGCTCTACGAGGAGGCGCGACGGCTGCTCGACGACCGCGCCGCCTCTGAAGAAATGCGGCGGGCGCTGGCCGAGGTGAAGGCGCAATTGGGCGAGCCCGGGGCCTCGATGAGGGCGGCCCAGGTGGTGTTGAAGACATGTCAGGCGTAGCGCGCTTCTTTCGATTGCTGCGGTATGTCCGCCCCTATCGGGGCCGCTTCATCGCGGCCTTTGCCTGTTCCGGCATGGTCGCCGCACTGACGGGCGCCTACGCCTGGCTCGTGCGGCCGGTGCTCGACGGCATCTTCATCGAGAAGAACGAGGGATTGCTGCTCGCCCTTCCGCTGGCCCTGCTCGGCGTGGCCGTCCTGAAGGCCGCGTTCAGCTACGGACAAGTGTACTTGATGAGCTATGTCGGCAATCGGGTGATCACCGACATCCGGCAGCAGCTCTTCCAGCACCTCATCCGGCTGCCGGTCGGCTTCCACGACGCCAACACGTCGGGCCGGCTCGTGTCGCGGGTGGTGAACGACGTGGGACTGATGGCCAATGCGGCCTCCAGCGTGCTCAAAGACATTTTCCAGAACGGCCTGACCTTCATCGCCATGTTGGGCGTGATCTTCTATCAAAATTGGCAGCTGGCGGGGCTCTCGGTCATCATCATTCCGCTTTCCGCGGTCACGATGCTGCGGGTCGGCAAGCGCCTGCGGCAGCTGGCCACGAGCGGCCAGGAGCGCATGGGCGATATGGCGACCGCGCTCCAGGAAACGCTGTCGGGCATTCGGATGGTGAAGGCGTTCGGGCGGGAAACGGCCGAGGCGGCCCGCTTCAAACAGAGCAACCAGGCCTTCTTGGCGACGACGCTGAAATCGCACCAGGTGTGGTCCATGGGCTCCTCCCATATGGAAGTGATCGGCGTGGTCGGCGTCGCCGCCATCATCTGGTACGGCGGCTATCTGGTCATCCACGACACGATGACGCCGGGCGCGTTCTTCTCGTTCCTCACGGCCATGTTCATGGCCTATACGCCCATCCGCAAACTGTCCGGGTCGAACAATCTGATCCAGCAGGCGCTTGCCGCCGCCGAACGGGTGTATGAGGTGCTGGACTTGAAAACCGAGCAGGACTTGGACCAGGGGACCATCCCGGCCAGCGGCATTGCGCGCAGCCTGGAGTTCGACAACGTGTCGCTGCAGTATGACAGCCAGGCGGCGCCCGCCTTGAGCGGCATCACCCTGTCCATCCGCGCCGGCGAGGTCGTGGCCCTGGTGGGGAGCAGCGGGAGCGGCAAGACCAGCCTGGCCAGCCTGCTGCCGCGGTTCTATGAGCCGACAGCCGGCCGGATTCTCCTCGACGGCATCCCGTTGCCGTCCTATACGCTGCAGTCGCTGAGAGCGCACATCGGCATCGTGTCGCAAGATGTCGTCTTGTTCGACGATACGGTGCGCAACAACATCGCGTTCGGGCTGAGCGGGGCGTCGCAGGAGGATGTGGAACGGGCGGCGCGGCTCGCCTACGCGCATGAGTTCATCCTCCGGCTTCCCGACGGCTACGAGACGATGATCGGCGAGCGCGGGGTGAAGTTGTCGGGCGGCGAGCGCCAGCGCCTGGCCATCGCGCGGGCGATCCTGCGCGACCCGCCGCTGCTGGTGCTGGACGAGGCCACGTCGGCGCTGGACACCGAGTCCGAACGGATGGTGCAATTGGCGTTGAGCAACCTGATGAAGAATCGGACCACGCTGGTGATCGCCCATCGGCTCTCGACGATCCAAAACGCCGATCGGATCGTGGTCTTGGATCGCGGCACGATTGCGGAAATCGGCTCGCATGAAGAGCTGTTGCGCAAGGGCGGCCTCTATCGGCGCCTCCATGCGATGCAGTTCCAGGATGCGTGAGAGCTGATAGCTGACAGCTGATGGCTGACAGGTGACAGGCTGACAGGTTGGACAAATAAATGCGAAGAGCGATGGAGGCGTGGCTCAAGTTTTCCCTGCTGCCGCCGGTGGCGGCCGGAGTCATCCGGATGATCGCGCGCACCATGCGGTTGCAGACCAGAGGCCATGAAGCGGTCGACGCGCTGTACCGGGAAGGCCGCCATATCGTGCTCGCCTTCTGGCACGCCCAGCAGCTCATGATTCCCCTGGGCTACCGCGGGACCGGCGCGCATGTGCTGGTCAGCCAACATGGCGACGGAGAAATCATCGCGCGCATCATCGCCCGCTTCGGCCATCGGGCGATTCGGGGCTCCAGCACGCGCGGCGGGGCGGGCGCCTTGAGGGCCTTGATCAAGCTGGGGCGTTCGGGGCGCGACGTCGTGGTGACGCCGGACGGCCCGAAAGGGCCGCGCCAGGTCGCGAAGGCGGGTGTGATTCAACTGGCCAAGGCCACGGGGCTCCCGATCGTGCCGTTGGCCTTTGCCTGCTCAAAAAAAAACTCTTCGCGAGCTGGGATCGCTTCATGGTCCCGTATCCCTTCTCCCGGGGGCTGTTCCTGTACGGCAAGCCGATCTGGGTGGCGCGTGACGGCGACGCCTCGTCGGACGACGCGCTCCGCGTGGAGCTCGAAACGACGCTGAACCGGCTCACCGCCGAAGCGGAGGAGGCCGTCAGCGGAAGGCGGGACTCGCGGGACGCGCGTGAATAGCGGGACGCGCGTAAAACGGGGAGGCGCGGGACACGCGTGACCTGCGGGACTGGCGGGAAGAGCGGAACGGGGAAAGCGGCTGCACGCCTTCGGCGCGTCTCGCTCGTCGCGCCTGTCTCGCCAGCTCAATAAAGCCATGTGGCGCATCCTTTATAACGGCCTCCTCATCCTCGTCTTCCCGGTCGTCGTCGGCATTTTGCTCGCCAAGCCGCGCTGCCGGCGCGGGCTGCCGCAGAGGTTGGGAATGGAAAGGAGTTCATCTGGTTGGTTTGGTTTATCTGGTTTGTCTGGTGCAGCGGAAGCAGACAAACCAAATAAACTGAACAAACCAGACAAACCAGTCATCTGGATTCACGCCGTCTCGCTCGGCGAAGTCGTGGCGGTTTCCCCGCTCGTCAAGGCCCTCGCGCAGCGGCATCCGGGCTACCGCTACGTGGTCACCACGGTGACGGAAACGGGACGCGAGGCGGTGGAGCAGCGGCTGGCCGGCGTCGCCGAGCATCGGTATGCGCCGTTGGACCTGCCCTGGGCTGTCTCCCGCATGGTGAAACGGCTTGCGCCGGAGCTGTACATCTTCGTCGAAACGGAGCTCTGGCCGAACCTCTTGTGGACGTTGCAGGCGTGCGGCACGCCGGCGGTGCTGGTGAACGGCCGGCTGTCATCCCGGTCATTTCATCGGCAGGACTGGCCGCTGCTGCGCGACTTCTATCGTTCCGTCGTGGGCTCCCTCGCCCTGTGCCTGATGCAGTCCGCGCGCGACGCCGAGCGCATCCGCGCCTTGGGCGCACGCCCGGAGCGCGTGCACGTCACGGGCAACATCAAGTTCGATCAACCGCTTCCCGCCGCGCCGGCCGACGGAGCGTGGCGGAAACAATTCGGTCTCGACGATCGTGAGAGCCTGTTCCTGGCCGGGAGCACGCACCCCGGCGAGGAAGAGCAAGTGATCGCCGCCTACGGGCAACTGGTCCTGGCCCATCCCTCGCTCGTGCTGATGCTGGCGCCGCGCCACATCGAACGTGCCGAGCGGCTGGAGGCGGTCATCCGCGAAGCGGGATTCCGCGCCGTGCGAAAGAGCCGGCTGAATGGGATCGACACCGGCCCGCGCGTGGTGATTCTCGATACGCGCGGCGAATTGGCCCGGGCCTATCGCGAGGCGGCCGTGGCCTATGTCGGCGGCACGCTGGTCCCTGTCGGCGGGCACAATCTCCTGGAGCCGGCCGTCTGGGGCACGCCGGTCCTGTTCGGCCCGCATACCGACCATTGCGCGGAGATCGCGACGATGTTGCTGCAGACGGGCGGCGCCCGCCGCGTCACGACCGCCGACGAAATCGCCGGCCAGGTGCGGGCATGGTTGGACGACCAGGCGGCGCGCGACGCCGCGGGAGAGGCGGCGAAGCAGGTGGTGTTGGAGAATCAAGGAGCTCTGCAACGCAGTCTGGATCTGATTGCGTCATGTCTGAACCGCTCGGCCGCGAGCGTCCCCGCTGCGGCGGACGCCGTCGCAGATTCCGCGGGGGCACGGCGATAAGATGGGCGTTCTCGATCCAGGGCGGCCGGTCCGAACCTGGTTATCGGGGCCGGCGGCGCTGTACGGGTGGGCGGCGCGCCTCCGGTGGTGGGCCTATCGGCAGGGCTGGCTCGCTTCATCCCATGTGCCTTGCCGGGTTGTCAGCGTGGGCAACATCACGATCGGCGGGACAGGCAAGACGCCGCTCGTCATTCTCTTTGCCGAATGGTTGCAGCAGGCCGGCTATCGCGTCGCCGTCCTCAGCCGCGGGTACAAACGAACCAGCCGGGATCGGCAGCTGCTGGTTTCGGACGGCCGGCGGGTATGCGCCACGGTGGCCGAGGCCGGCGATGAGCCGTATTTGATTGCACGGCGCTGTCCGGCGGCCATCGTCGCCGTCGGATCCGATCGGGCGGGATTGGCCCGGTGGATTCTGAAGCAATTCCCGGTGGACTGCTTCCTTTTGGATGACGGCTTTCAGCATCTCTCGCTGCAGCGGGACGCCGATGTGGTGCTGCTGGACGCGACGGATGCCACCGGCCTGGACGCCATGTTTCCCGCTGGCCGGCTGCGCGAACCGCTCGCGGGATTGGCGCGGGCGAGCGCGGTCGTCATCACGCGGGCCGAGTCCAAAGACGACGTGCAGGCGATCCGCCGCCGGCTGGCGTCGGTGCCCGGGCCGTCCTCGGCGCCCGCCGAAGTCCTGTTCCAACCGGAATCGCTTGTAGCTGTGTCGGGTGAGACATCGATGACGATCGACGAGTGCCGAGGACAGAACGCCTGGCTGGTGAGCGGGATCGGCAACAGCGAATCGTTCCGCCGGTCTGTGGAGGCAGCCGGTATCAGGATGGCCGGTGAAACGCGGTTTCAGGATCATCACGGCTATTCCGCGTACGATGTAAAAGCGGCCGAAGCGCAGGCCCATGCGGCCGGCGCAGATTGGCTGCTGACGACCGAAAAGGATGCCGGCAAGTTGGTGCCGTTGGTCCCGTCCAGCCGCCGCTGGTGGGCCCTCCGCATCCGCGCCGAAGTCGTGACGGGGGAAGACGCCTTGCGTCGAGTCGTCTGCGGCGGCGGACCGGCCGCTCGGGAGGCGCATGCGTAGGGAAGGCATCCGGCGGCTCGTGGTGCGGGCGCCCAATTGGATCGGCGACGCGGTGATGTGCGAGCCGGCGCTCCGCCGCCTGCGGGGGCTCTTTCCCGCGTCCAGCGTCATCTTGCTCGCCAAACCGGCCATTGCCGAGCTGTTCATCGCGCATCCCGCCATCGACCGCACGATCCTCTACGACGACAAGCGGGCGCATGCGGGGCTGTCTGGAACATGGACGTTGGCGGGCGCGCTGCGCCAAGAGCGCGCCGATCTCGCCGTGCTGTTTCAGAACGCGTTCGAAGCGGCCTTCCTGGCCTGGCTCGCCGGCATTCCGCGGCGGTACGGCTATGCCACCGACGGCCGGGCCTTTTTCCTGACCGATCCCATTGCCGTGCCGGATCGGCGCGCGCCCCTCCATCAAGTGCTCTACTATTGGCACCTCCTGAGGCCCCTCGGCGCGACCGGAGACCCGCCGGCTCCGTCGTTGACGATCACCTCGGACGAAGCGGAGCGTATGGCGGCGAGGCTGGCGGAGGCCGGCATCGGATCGGACGATGTCGTCATCGGGATCAACCCGGGCTCGACCTATGGCGGCGCCAAGCGCTGGCTGCCCGAGCGGTTCGCCGAGGTCGCGCAACGGCTGAGCCGGCAGGTGCACCATGCGCAAGGGCGGCCAGTGGCCGTGATGATTCTGGGCGCCCAGGGGGAAGAGGCGCTGGGAGGGGAGATCGCCGGGCGTATCGGTGGGCGCTGCGTGGTCCTATCCGGCACGACGACGATTCGCGAGCTCATGGCGGCGACGAAGCGCTGCGCGCTGCTGGTGACGAACGATACGGGCCCCATGCACATTGCCGCCGCCTTCGGCGTGCCGGTCGTGGCGATATTCGGCCCGACCGACTGGCGGACGACGGCGCCCTATGGGCAGGCGCAGGGCATCGTGCGCGAGCCGGTGGATTGCGCGCCCTGTCTGTTGCGCGAGTGTCCCATCGATCATCGCTGCATGACGCGGGTGTCGGTGGACCGGGTGTATGAGACGGCGGTGAAACAGTTGAAGGGTTTGTCTCGTTTGTCTGGTTTGTCTGGTGCGACGGAAAATCCAGGACAAAACCAAACAACCCAGATGAACCAAACAAACCAAACAAACCAAACAAACCAAACAAACCAAACAAACCAAACAAACCAAACAAACTGTCTTTCCGGCTACACCATCTTCCTGGACCGCGATGGCACGCTGAATCCCGATCCGGGCTATATCCGTTCGCCGGAGCAGTACGAGCTCTTTCCCGGTGTCGCGGAGGCGCTGGCGAAGTTGAAGCAGGCGGGCGCGCGGCTCGTGGTCGTGACAAACCAGTCCGGGATCGCCCGAGGATTTCTCTCGGCGGACGATCTGGAGGGCGTCCATGCGAAACTGCGCCGCCTGCTGGAAGCGGCGGGCGCGCCGTTGGACGGCCTCTACTATTGTCCGCATCATCCCGACGAGGGATGTGTCTGCCGGAAGCCGCAGCCCGGAATGATCGAACAGGCGGTGCGGGAGCATGGCCTTGATCCGGCGCGTGCGTACCTGATCGGCGACCATCGGCGGGATATGGAGCTCGCCCGACGCGTCGGGGCAAAAAGCGTGTTGGTCTGCACCCAGGATGATGCCGATCCAAGTGAATCGGAAGCCGCGGTGCCCGACAGGGTCGTCAAAAGTCTGCCTGAGGCGGTAGAATGGATCCTCGCCGATGCACAGACCCGCCCGGCCCCGCCGATGGCGGCCCTGCGAGAGGGACAGGTATGAAGCCCGGCATGGAAGGCAGCACGATTCCCTGTAACCTGTGCGAGGGGACGACCGTGGCCGTGCTCTCGACCACGAGCCGAAGCGGGAGGCCGCTGAGAACCGTGATCTGCCGAGCCTGCGGCCTCGTCTGGTCCGATCCGCGGCCGCACGACGCCAAGCAATTTTATGAAGCCGACTACCGCCTGGCCTACAAGCACACCTATGAGCCGAAGCTGAAGCACGTGCTGCGCGCGGGGAACGCGGCCCTCTCCCGCTGGGCCAAGATCCGCGGTTTGCTCGATGGTCCGCGGGCCATGCTCGATGTCGGCACCGGCGGCGGCGAGTTCGCGTATCTGCTCGCCTGTCTGGGACATCAAGTCACAGGCGTGGAGCCCAACAAAGGCTATGGCGAGTATTCCGTCAGAGAATACGGCCTGGCGGTGCACGTGGGATTCGTCGAGGACGTAGTCCTGCCACACGACACGTATGATGTGATCACCATTTGGCACGTCCTCGAACATACGCCGGACCCTGGTGCTGTGCTGAAGCGGCTCGGTTCTTGGTTGAAGGCCGGCGGGACGCTCGTGGTCGAGGTGCCGAACGTCGAAGCGACCTGCCAGTCGCCCAAGAACACGTTTCACGAGGCGCATCTCTACAATTTCAATGTGGCCACGCTGCGCGCGCTGGCGGAGAAGCATGGCCTCGAAGAGCGCCGGCATGAATTGTCTCCGGATCACGGCAACATCACCATGTTCCTGACCAAGCGGCAGGAGGCGCCGCCAAGCGTGGAGCCATGGGCGTTACCCGGCAATTGCGAACGGGTGAGCCGGATCGTGTCGAGCCATACGACCTGGCGCCACAGCCTGTCGCTCACGCCCTATGCGCGGGTGTACCAACGGCTCCGCCAGTCCTATGCCGAAAAACGCGCAGTGGCGGGATTTCAGCGGGGCCGGCAGCTGCTTGACGCGCTGTATCGCCGTGCCGGCGCCCTGCCACCCGATCAGGTGCCTCGGACGGCCGCGTAACCCGGACTCCACCGCTATCCATGGTCACGGCCCACACCATCCGCGCGTTCGCGGCTCCACGAGAGCCGGTCGAGCAGATTCTCCTGATCAAGCCGAGCTCGCTGGGCGACATTGTCCATGCGCTGCCGGTCGTGGCGGCGTTGAAACAGCGGTGGCCGGCGGCTCAACTGGCCTGGCTGGTGAAGCGGGAATGGGCGGCCATCGTGGAGCGCGTCGAGGGCATCGATCACGTGCTGACGTTGGATGCGACCGTCGGCGGATGGATACGGCACATACGCGATCTGCGGTCAAGGCGGTGGGATCTCGTGCTCGACCTTCAGGGCTTGCTGCGCAGCGCGGCGCTTGGATGGCTGAGCAGGGGGCCGCTGCGCGTCGGGTTCGCCAACGGGCGTGAGGGGAGTCCATGGTTCTACACGCATCGAGTCGCCGTGCCCACTCCGGAGATGCATGCGGTGGACCGCTACCTCCTCGTGGCCGAGGCCGTCGGGGCGCCTGTATCAGACATTCCGAACTTTCGCTTTAAGATATCGAACGAGGATCTGTCGGCGGTTGAGGATGTGTTGCAGCACCACGGGATCGCGCCGGGCCGGCCCTGGGTGGCCATGTCGGTGTCGGCCCGCTGGGTGACGAAACGCTGGCCGCTGGCCCATTTTGCCGCCGTCGTGGATGAGCTCAATCTCGCCGGTGTGGGACCCGTGGTCGTCATCGGCAGCCCCGATGAGCGGGGGGATGCCGCGAGGTTGGCGAGCTTGACGAAGACGCGATTCATCGATATGACTGGCGCCGTGCCGCTCGGCTGGTTGCCCGCGTTTTTATCCAAGGCGACGATCCTGCTGACCAACGACTCGGGCCCCATGCACATTGCCGCCGCGGTTGGGACGCCGGTCGTCGCCCTGTTCGGCCCGACGAGCGAAGTCCGCACCGGTCCGTATGGCGAGGGGCATCGCGTGTTGACGGCCGCCGTGCCCTGCCGGCCCTGTTACAGCCGCGTGTGCCGGCATGCCGTACGGATGGAGTGTCTCCATGCCATCAAGCCGGAGGAAGCGGCCAAGGCGGTGCTTCAAGTGGTGACGTCGAGGCTGTTGTCATGACCGCTCGACCGCTGACGATTCTGCACACGGAATCCTCCGGCGTGCTCGGAGGACAGGAGTATCGGCTCCTCGCCGAAGCGCGCGGGATGGCCGCCCGCGGGCATCGGATCATTCTCGCCATTCCGCACGACAGCGAGGCGCGCCCGCTCGCGGAAGCGGCCGGACTCACGATCGAGCCGTTGCTGTTCAAACGATTTCGCTACGGCCCGCTCTTCGTCGAATTTCTGCGCCTCATCCGCCGCTATCGGCCGGACATCGTGCATACGCACGGCTCCATCGACAGTTGGGCCGCCGCGCTGGCGGCGCGCGTATCATTCGTTCGCCCGCTCGTGGTGCGCACCCGGCACAAGTCCATCCTGGTGTCGCGCTCCGCTCGGCATCGCCTGCTGTACCGGACGCTCCCGCACGGCGTCATCACGACCGGCGTGGCGGTGCGCAAACACCTGATGGATCAGTTCGACATTCCGCCCGAGAAGATCGTGTCCATTCCAAGCGGGGTCGATCTGCAACGGTTCCGCGCCGACCTGGAACCGGGCCGGCTGCGGCGTGAGCTCGGGATTGCGCCGACGCACCCGCTCATCGGCGTGGTCGCCTTCATCCGGGCCTACAAAGGCCTGAACGATTTCGTCACCGCGGCGGCCACGGTGGCGCATGCGCATCCCGATGCCCGCTTCGTCGTCGCGGGAGACGGCGACGGACGCGCGCAGCTCGAACGGCAGATTCAAGAACTGGGGATGGCGGACACAATCCTGTTGCTCGGCCATCGCACGGATGTGCCGGAGATTCTCGCCGATCTGGATGTCTTCGTGCTGCCGACGCTGGAAGACGCGATGCCGCAGTCGCTCACACAGGCCATGGCGATGAGACGGCCGGTGGTCACGACCACGGTGGGCGGCATTCCGGAAGTCGTCCGCGACGGCGTGACCGGGTTGCTGGTTCCACCGCGGGCGCCCGATCGTCTGGCCGCCGCCATTGAACGGCTGCTGAACGACCGGGCGCTCAGAGACAAGATCGCCGACGAAGCCTATCGCCTCATTTGCGGCGGCTACACCTCGGAACACATGCTGGATAAGACCGAATCCTTCTATCACTTCTTACGGTCGCGGTAAGGTCGGCTCCGCCGTCGTCCTGCTGCCAATACCAGGAAACAACCCAGTTATAGTGGAGATTCCGCTTGACTCCCTCTGCCGATTGTGTTCATATCCTGAACAATTCTCATTCTAGCTAGGGCCCTCTATCAGTGAATCTCCAAGGACAACGCGACCTTGTCCTGCTCTCCGAGCTGGAGCGGGACGGCAATGTCACCCAACGGACCCTGGCGACCAAACTGGGGGTCGCCCTCGGGCTGACGAATTTGTACATCAAGCGGCTTGCGCGCAAGGGCTTCATTAAAATCACGACGATTCCCCCGCATCGCATCAAATACTTGTTGACGCCGCAAGGCTTCGCCGAAAAATCGCGACTCACCTATCTCTACATGCAGTACTCGCTGACCCACTACCGCGACATGCGGGAACGGTTGCGCAAGACGCTCACCGCTGCGGCGAAAGACGGGGTGAAGCGCGTCGTCATTTACGGCACAGGCGAGCTGGCGGAGATGGCGTACCTGTCGCTGCGGGAGATGAATCTCACGCTCGTCGGTTTTGTCGACGATCGCGAGGTCGACACGTTTCTGTCCTATCCGGTCTGGCGGCCGAAGGTGCTGGCCGACTGGGAGTTCGACGCCGTGTTGCTGGCCGATCTGGGACGCACCGCCGACGCGGCGGAGACGCTGGCGCGGCAGCAGGTCGCGGGCGACAAAGTGCTGGCCCTCAATCCGTCTCTCTGAGGCCCGGCGCCAAGAGGGGTATGCGACGGCATCACTGTAAGTGAGAGGGCGAAGCTGTGCGAGGCGCCGGTTTATCTAGTTCATCATGTTTGTCTGGTTTGTCTAGTTGTGACAAAGAGTAAACCGGAAGGTTGAGACCAAGGGAGGATGAGAATAACGCGGTTTGAAGATTTGGAATGCTGGAAGGAAGCCAGGCAATTGACAAGACAGGTCTACGAGGCGACACGCCACAATAGTCGTTGGCTAGGGGATGTTCGGCTGTGTGGCCAAGTGCGAGCGGCTGCCGGTTCAGTGATGTCCAATATCGCCGAAGGGTTTGTGCGTCGTTCAAACAAAGAGTTTCTTCAGTTCCTGTTCATTGCCATGTCATCGGCTGCAGAAGTACAAAGCCACATGTACATTGCCGTTGATCAAGGCTACGTAGGAAAAGAGACCTTCGAGTCGATTTATGAGCAAGCAGCCAAGACCTCGAGGCTAACGTCCGGTCTCATTACCTACCTGCGCACCAAACAAACCAAATGAACCAAACAAACCAAACAAACCAAACAAACCAAACAAACGTTTTTCGCTGGTATGCCCTCCGCACCAAGTCGCGCCACGAGAAGGTCGTGCGCGATCAGCTCGACAAGCAGGGGATCGAGCCGCTGCTGCCGACCGTGAAGCGGCTGAGCCAGTGGAAGGACCGCAAGAAGGAAATCGAAGTGCCGCTCTTCTCCGGCTATTGCTTCGTGCGGTTCGCGCAGCACGATAGGCTGCCGGTGCAGAAAGTCACGGGCGTGGTGGAAATCGTCGGCAGCGGCAGCCGGCCCGAGCCGATTCCGGAAGAAGAGATCGACGCGCTTCGCCGGCTCATGACCAGCGTGCTCCCGTACGATCCGCATCCCTACCTGCACGAAGGCATGAGAGTCGAAGTCGTCCGCGGCCCGTTGCAGGGCGTGCACGGCATTCTGCTGCGCAAAGACAAGCGCCATCGGCTCGTCATCGGCGTCCATCTCATCCAGCAGGCCGCGGCCGTGGAAATCGACGTCAACGACGTGATGCCGGTGTAAGGGACCTCATGAGCGGATATTGCCTGTCGCTCGATGGTGTGAGGCCGACCGGCTGCATGGAGCACGTTGAAGGTTGTTGAGTTCATCATCATGTTGACGCGAGACGATCGCTATCGTCATAGACATGTCCGGATCGCTGGTCGTGTGACCGAATTCGTCATTCAGTACGAAGTAAGGCAGGGAGAAGAATGGTTGCCCGTTGTGCGCTATGATACCGCGCATGGATTTGCCCATCGCGATTTGTTTTCGTCAAAAAAAGACATGGTCAAAACGCCCTTGGGCATGAAAGACTTGAACATGGCGCTCACGTTTGCCGAGTCCGATCTGAAGGCGAACTGGATGTGGTACCGTCGCCGCTATTGGGAGGAACAAGATGGAGCGTGATGTGGCTTTGCGAAACATGACGCTAAGTTTTGAATTTAGCCGATATCTCGTCGATCATCCCGAGATCGAAAGCCAAATTCCGGAAGGAGCGTGTGTGGTGCTTCTTCCCGAAGACGACCAGGAACTGTGTGACTACAATCGACGGATCAGTGAAGCCAATCGGGTGGCCGGTCAGCCGGTCGTGTACATCCGACTTGGGTCGCTTTTGCCGGAACAACGATCAAGGATCACCGGCGTCAGAATCGAGCCGACACCTGTAAGTTAACCAGCATTATTCATGAGCGCTTTTGCTGCAATCGCCGATCCGCTGCTACGACAGGCCTTCGGGGAGTCCTCAACCACGCCGATCCATTGTTTCTCAAGCAGATCACGGATCGGTGTCGGTTGCTGTTCGGAAGACCGCGGGATCTGGCGGCCCTTCGCCTGTACGCGTTCAAACGGTATCAGGACTACCGTCGCTTCCTGGCGTTGGAGCGGCGATTCGTCGGCGATCGTCTGGCAGCGCTCTGTGCCGGGCTCGGAACTGGCCTGTGATCGATCGAGAACTGATTACAAGAAAAATTTCTTTGATCTTGAAGGATCTCCAGCCGTTAACGGACCTCGCCGTTCATTCCGTTGAAAGCTATTTGGCCACTCCCATCAACGAGGTGCTCGCCGAACGGTATCTCGAACGAATGATCGGCCGCATGATCGACATCAATTACCACCTGATCACCGAAAGCGGGGTCAGGCGGGCTTCCAGACCACAAGGTCAGGGATGCGGTCGAAGTCCGCGTCGTTGCTTGCAATATACGTAAGGCGATGCCGTTGCATGAGGGCCAGATTGATAGCATCATTGGTCAGCAACCCATGATCTTTCTTGACGACCGCGCTGGTCCGGATGTCGTCGAGACCAACCGCGAGAATCTCGATGCCCATCGCTTCAATATGAATCAGGGACGAGAAGGTGCTGGGTGAGCCGTGCCACCTGTTTCGGGTTTGCTTTCAGGTGTCGGATGGCAGTCTGAGGGGAGACATGAAGCGTGGCGACGGCTTCGATAATCATCAAGCGATGAAGCGTTTCGGCCACGACCAGCGTGGATGTACAGCCGGAGAGCCCACTGTTCTCGATGCGCTGGAGCAACTGGGTACAGGGTGCGGTGTATGGGGTAGGGCCGGAAAAATGGTAGACGAAAACATTCGCGTCGAGAAAGATGACGGAACCATCCGGAACCGTTATGGGCATGAGGGAATGGAGGAGTCGTACAGATACTCGTCGCTTTCTGCGACCTGGAGGACAAGGGCGGCATCGGATTTGATGAGGGCTGTTGTGGCCAGCGCAATGCTTTCGCCCGTGTCAATGGTGACCCTGAGCTTTTGAGATTCAGAAAGACCGAGTTGCTTCACCGGCTTGATGACCCCTTTTTCGTAAACGGCGTCGATGGTCTTACGCATCGTCTCCTCCGTGTGCTGATAGTATAAAAGGAAATAACCGTCAGATCAAACGACTTCTAACGCGAATGATCCAGAGAACTTGCAAGATTTTGAGAGGTACCTCCGTGTGATCGGCCGCTATCTGAAAGCGGACCTGTAGCCCTGCACGATTTTGCTCCGCAAAGAAAAACGCCATCGGCTCGTGATCGGCGTCCATCTCATCCAGCAGGCCGCGGCGGTGGAGATCGATGTGAGAGACGTGGTGCCGGTGTAGATCATGCGGGAAGGGAAGTCCATCAACGCGATGACTCCGCGCCTGACACGATTCCTTGAAGAAGTGCGGCAGGATGAAGCCGTCCTCTCTGTGATCTTGTTCGGTAGCCGAGCGCGGGGTGAGCATACGCCGGCTTCGGATACCGACCTGTGTTTGGTCCTGCCGTTCGGAAAAGATACCGAGGAAGATCAGGTGGCTGTCCGCATGCGCTACCTGAAAGACCACGACCTCGATATCCGCA
>CAZXRB010000011.1:0-64994 GCA_964642845.1 uncultured Nitrospira sp. | reverse complement strand
GTGAATCCGCCCTCGTAGCGGCGTGTGTTGTTCTGATGTGAAATTTCGCACATCATGGCGCGACATAACCGAGCAAGGGACATGCCGTTATCTTGGTAGGGGCTTTGCCTCACAACTCCATGAAATCTTGCATTTCTTGTTGAGCCGATAATTCAAAACGTTGGTCGTTTTTCGCTCACAAGGCCGACAATTTTTGGCGGCCCACTTGTACGGTTTTTGTTCACTTCCACAACGGCTCCGCCCTGGGCTCTGGGCTTATGCCTCGAACGCCGTGTATGCCATGGAACTGCCTGGCAAATCAGACACAAGCCGCGCGCACGGACAGAACACACATGGTATGGTGAAAGATGCGCCGCCATGACCGATCCGCCGCTCAATTTCTTCCCCTCAAGCTGACGCTGCCGGCCTTGCGAGAGGCCGCCACGTCTTGCACCGGGGACGGATCTCTACCAGCGGGCAACTCAAACCGTATTTGGCGAAGGGCGCTTCACAGGCCACGATCGTATTGGTCGGCGAGCAGCCAGGGGATCAGGAAGACAAAGCCGGCCATCCCTTCGTCGGGCCAGCGGGCAGACTCTTAGACAAAGCGCTCGCCGACGCCGGCATTGCACGGCATGAGGCCTACATCACGAACGCCGTAAAGCACTTCAAATGGGAGCCGCTGGGCAAACGCCGGAAGCACAAGAAACCGTCCGCGGCGGAAATCGCCGCCTGCCGGCCCTGGCTCGAAGCCGAACGATAACTTCGGCAAATGGCGGTCGGATTTCCGGACCTTGGTGGCGCGTTGTCTCGAAGAGGGATGTTGTGGGAAACGAATTACCGAGTTGTTGAGGCCGGAAGAGGATGACTACTTTGTGCTGAAGCCCAAGCACTCCAGCTTTTTTGCGACCCCGCTGGAACTGCTGCTCACCTTCCTCGGCAAGCGCCGCTTGATCCTGACCGGGGTCGCCGGACTGTGCGTTGTACACGGCCGCCGATGCCAGCCGGGCTGCTGATCGATTCAGAGCCCTACCGGAAAGCGCTACCGACGGGGGACGTGACCGCGCGGAATCTCTTCCTGGCCGCCATGCTCTACACGCCGACGAACATGGCGCTGCTAAGCATGTTGGCGGAGCTCCTCGGGGGCTGCGCCAGCTTGATGTACGACTATGCAACTTGCAGGAGCAGATCCGACAGGCGGAAGCCGACGGTAAACCTCTGGCGGCCCGGCGGCTTCTCCTGCGCGTCGCCTATCTGTCCGAATACCCCTTCTCGTCAATGCTCCGGGGGTTTCTCGTCTATCTGGCCATCATTTCCGGCATTCTGTTGGCCATCTCCGATCCCTTCGAAAAGACGAGCGCGGACCAATTCATTCGGTTGGCCGGGCTGTTTTCCGTGATCGCGTTCGTGATGGGCTACGATCCAACGCGGTTTGAGGACTTGATCGAAACCTTGTCATCTCTCAGCCACAAGGCGGCGGGTCGTAAGTAGGCCGAGCGGAAGGGCGCCTAGACGTTGAACCGGAAATATACGATGTCACCTTCCTTGATGATGTAGTCCTTGCCTTCCAGGCGGAACAGCCCCTTCTCCTTCACCTTGGCTTCCGATCCACAGGCCCTCAAATCGTCGTAATGGTAGACCTCGGCACGGATAAAGCCCCGCTCCATGTCAGAGTGAATTTTTCCGGCGGCCTGGGGCGCCTTCGTGCCTCGTGGGATGGGCCAGGCGCGGGATTCCGTCTCTCCGGCGGTAAAGAAGGTGATGAGGTTCAGCAGGCTGTACGCTTCGCGCGTCAGGCGGACAAGACCCGATTCCGTCAGGCCCATTTCCTTGAGAAAATCCGCGCGTTCGCTTTCCGGTAAGGACGACAGCTCCGCTTCCAGTTGGCCGCAGATGGTGACCACGCGAGCGCCGCGTTGCTCCGCAAACGCCCGCACGCTCTTGACCATCGATTCGTCCGCGTCTTTCCCTTCCGACACGTTGGCGACGAAGAGCACCGGCTTGGCCGACAAAAGTTGGCACTCCTGCAGCAGCGCGCGCTCGTCCGGGGTATAAGAAAGATTGCCGAGCCATTCGCCTTTATCAAGCAGTCCGATCAGGCGGGTGAGGAAATCCACTTCGAACGCGGCTTTCTTATCCCCTGCCCGGACTTTTTTCTCGGTCTTCTGTTTCCGCCGATCCAGCGCCTCCAGGTCGGCCAACATGAGCTCGGTTTCAATGACCGCGATGTCGCGCAGTGGATCAATGCCGCCGCTGACATGGACGACATCGGTCCCCTGAAAGCATCGGACGACGTGGAGCAGCGCATCCACTTCGCGAATATGGCCCAAAAATTGATTCCCCAGCCCTTCGCCCTTGCTCGCCCCTTCCACGAGGCCGGCAATATCGCGAACCTCGAGTGTACTGTATGTGGTTTTCTTGGAGTGAAAGATCTCCGTGAGCACGTGCAGTCGGGGATCCGGCACGAGAGCAATGCCCGTGTTCGGATCCACCGTGGCAAACGGATAGTTAGCCGCCAATGCGCCGCCGCCGGTCAAGGCGTTGAAGACCGTTGTCTTTCCGACGTTCGGTAGACCGATCATGCCGCAACAGAGACCCATAGCCATCGTGACACGTGATGCGTGACGAGTGAGGCCTCCTCGTCACCAGTCACTGTTACTTGTCACCTTCCTCCTTCTCCCGGACGTTGAACTGGTTCATCGCCGCAGCCGCGCCGCGGGCGATGAGGCATTCGAGCGCATCGACGGCTCGATCCACGCAAAGGTCCACCACCTCACGCTCGTTCTCTGAAAACGGCTCCAGCACGTACTCCGCACTGTCTTGGCCGGGCGCCGGCCGGCCGATACCGACCTTGAGGCGGATGAACTGCGGCGTCCCGAGCGCTTCAATGATCGAATTCACACCGTTATGTCCCCCCGCCCCGCCACCCTGCTTGATACGCAGGCGACCAAGCTCCAGGTCGAGATCGTCATGAATGATGATGAGGTCGTCCGGGGTCAGCTCAAGCTCCCGGAGGAGGCCTTTCACGGGAGGACCGCTAAGGTTCATCCAATCGAGGAGGCCGGCCAGTTCGATGAGTTGCGATCCGAGGCGGCCGGAGCCTCGCAGGCCAGTACCGCGGGGGAAGAGAGGTATCGACCATCGAGCGGCTGCCCGCTCGATGACCCACATGCCGGCGTTGTGACGAGTGTGCGCGTAGGCGTTTCCGGGATTCCCGAGCCCGACAAGCAGGCGCACCGCTACTTCTTCTTCTCGGCTTCCTTCTTCTCGGCCTTAGGGGCTTCCTTTCCGGCTTCCTTCTTCTCGCCGGCCTTGGCTTCAGCGGCAGCCGGTGCGGCCGCACCCGCCTTCGGCGCTTCTCCGCCCTCGGCCGCCGCCACCGCTTCCTTACCTTTGGCCAGCACTTCGGGTTCCGCCGCGGTTGCCGCCGCGCTGGTAAGCAGCGCTTCGAGCTTGGCGTCGGACATCGGAGCGGCGACGCTCACAATCATCTGTTCCGGATCGTCGAGGAAACGAATCCCTTCGCGTTTGGCGATTTCCTTGAGATGGATGCCTTCGCCGATTTTCAAGGCCGACGCATCGACGTCAATGTGGTCGGGGAGTGCGGCCGGCAAACATTCGATATGCAGCTCACGCAGGTTATGGTGTAGCACGCCGCCTTCTTTGACTCCGGCCGGCACACCGCCAATCACTTGAATCGGAACTTTTACCCGAATCGGCTTGCTCATCGAGATCTCGAAGAGGTCCGCGTGCAACACGGCGCCGGTGACAGGGTCGACCTGGAAGTCCCGCAGGAGCGCCGTCCGGTTCGGCCGCGCTTTCGCCCCCGACACGGTCAATGAGATCAACGCGGTGCTGCCCGCGTGGGACTTGAGAATTCTGATCAGCTCCTCGGGATCCACGCTGAGGAGCAGACACTCCCCTTGCCCGTACAGGACTGCCGGTACCTTGCCGTTCCGTCTCATGGACCGGGCGGCGCCCTTTCCGGCTTGCTCGCGAACTGCGACTGCCAATTCAAACTTCATGATGCTCCTCCGTCTCTCGGCATTCAGCCCAGGCTTGCCCGGGCGAGCCTAGGCGAATAATGAGCTCACCGATTCGTCTTCGTGAATGCGCCTGATGGCCTCGCCCAGGAGCGGCGCCACCGACAGGGCATGCAATTTCGGACACACTTCTTTTTTGCCGCGCAGTGGAATCGTATTGGTCACGACCACCTGCGAGATGCAGGACGCCTGCAGCCGTTCCAACGCCGGTCCGGACAGGACGGCGTGCGTGCAAGCGGTCCACACTTCCCGCGCTCCCTGATCGGCGCAGGCCTGTGCCCCCTGGACAATGGTCCCAGCCGTATCAATCATGTCATCGAGTAGCAGGACGCTCTTGCCCTGCACATCGCCGATGATGTTCATGATCTGCGCTTGATTCGGGCCTTCACGCCGTTTGTCGATGATGGCCAGGTTGGCCTGCAGGCGCTTGGCAAAGGCGCGGGCGCGTTCCACACCGCCGGCATCGGGAGACACCACGACAAGATCGGAGATTTTCTTTTTGGTGATGTAATCGAGCAGCACCGGCAGCGCGTACAAATGGTCGACGGGCACGTTGAAGAACCCTTGAATTTGCCCCGCGTGGAGATCCATCGTCAGCACGCGATCCGTCCCGGCGGTGGTGATCAAATCTGCGACGAGCTTCGCGGTGATCGGAACACGGGGCTGGTCCTTCCGATCCTGGCGGGCATAACCGAAATAGGGAATGACGGCGGTGATTCGGTTCGCCGATGACCGCTTGAGCGCGTCGATAATGATCAGCAATTCCATCAATGAGTCGTTCACCGGCGGACAGCAGGACTGCACGACGAAGACATCGGCGCCCCGCACATTCTCTTCGATCTTGACCCGGATTTCCCCGTCACTGAACGAGGAGACGGTCGCTTCGCCCAACTTCTGACCGAGATAGGCGCAGATTTCGTGGGCAAGCGCAAGATTGGCGTTGCCAGAGAAAATCTTCAGTTCTCTGTTCATGTGACGCTCTACCAGCGGTTCGAATCGTCTCTCTGTAAGATCCTGGAATCTCTTGCGGTTCTGGCTACGGCGGGCACGCAGCGGGCGCAAGACGCCTCGCCTGACCTCACTGTTCGGCAGAGGACACCACCAAGGGGTGAAACTCTATCGAAAAGGCTGGTCTGTTGTCAACCAACGCAGGGGACAACTCCGTCATGCGCGGCATGTCGGCAGCCGGGACAAGGCAGGAACCGCATAGGCCTGCATCGGAGGATGTCCCTCGTAGCTGGCCGCCACCCGGTGCGCATCGCGCTCCTCCTTAAAGACGCCGAAAACCGTCGCACCGCTCCCTGACAACAGGGCCGTCTCGGCGCCCTCCGCGAGCAAGCGCATCTTGATCTCCCGCAGCACGGGATGAGCGCCGAGCACGGGACGTTCAAAGTCGTTCTCGGTCAATGTGACAAGGTGATCCCAGGTGACGGTGCGCGCATTCTGAAGCGCCGCATGCCCAGGGGATAACGGCGCTACTCCGGCTCGGGTAGCCGCCAACTCGTGATAAGCCCATTTGGTTTCCACCGGAAACCCTGGGTTGACGAGCACGAACCATCGGTGTCCGTTCAGCGCGACAGGCTGCACCTGTTCACCCCGTCCGGACACGACCGCGGATGGCCCAAAAAAGAAAAATGGGACGTCGCTGCCCAACGGTTCTCCCACAGCCGCCATCTGCGTCGGCGACCATCCCAAGTCCAACAGGGTATTCAACGCCATGATGGTGGCCGCCGCGTCACTGCTGCCGCCGCCCAATCCAGCTCCCAGGGGAATGCGTTTGGTCAACACGATCTCGAGTCCCGGCTTCTGGTTGATTCGATCCCGAACGGCCAGAGCCGCACGATAAACGAGATTCGTCGGGTCAGACCGCAAGTCTGAGCCTCCACAGTGCAGCCTGATTTCCGAATGGTTGCGGTTGAGAGAAATCGCCAGCTCATCCTCCAGCCCCACGGTCTCCATCAAGGACCAGAGATTATGATACCCATCGGAGCGGCGATCGAGGATGCGGAGAATGAGGTTCACTTTCGCGGGAGCCGAGATGCGAACTGACGCTGGAAGGGAGGATGGCGTATCGAGTCGAGGCTCAGTCACGGCCTCCTTTTATAGCATACTTTTCGAGCCGGTAGCGGAACGAGCGCGTGTTCAAGCGGAGCAGTCGGGCCGCTTTTTTCTTGACCCATTTCGTACGCTCCAACGCCTTCAACAGCAGATCTTTCTCGATACCGTTGATGAGACCTTCGAGATCGATACCATCCTCGGGCAAGTCTGCCGGCACGCCGTGGGCGGACGGGGGCGCCACCGGCCGATGGAGCCACCCGCGCACCTCTGCATCGGTCACGACACCTCCGGTGGAGAAGGCGACCACTCGCTCGATGAGATTCTCCAACTCTCGTACGTTGCCGCGCCATTCATGCGCAAGAAGCACTTGCATGGCTTCTGGGCTCAACACCGGCATGGGTTTGCCACTTTCTTTTGAAAACCGATCCAGAAAATGATCGACCAACAGCGGAATATCTCCGCTGCGTAACCGCAAGGGTGGCAGCTTGATCGGGATGACATCCAGCCGATAATAGAGATCTTCGCGGAACGAACCATCCGCTACGGCTTTTTCCAGGTCCTTGTTCGTAGCGGCCACGATCCGCACATCGACCTTGATATCCTGACTGCCGCCCACGCGGCGGAACTCTCGTTCCTGAATGACGCGCAACAGCTTCACTTGGATGGCCGGTGTGGTATCGCCAATCTCGTCGAGAAAGATCGTGCCGCCGTTGGCAACCTCGAACAACCCCGCTTTATTCGCGATGGCTCCCGTGAAGGAGCCTTTCATGTGGCCGAAAAGCTCGCTCTCCAACAGCGTCTCCGGTACCGCGCTGCAATTCACCGCCACAAACGGAAAGGTGCTGCGGGCGCTGTTGTAGTGGATGGCCCGGGCCACCAGCTCCTTGCCGGTTCCGCTTTCGCCGCAGATCAAGACGTTGCTCTTGCTGTCGGCGACTTTCCGGACGACGTCGAACACCTTCTGCATTGCCTCGCTCTGCCCCACCAGCTGCGCGAACGACGATTGGCTCGCCATTTCGCGCTTCAGCAGCATGTTCTCCGTCGAGAGGCGGCGTTTTTCGAGCGCGTTGCGGATGATCAGTTGGACTTCGTCGACTTGGAAGGGCTTGGTCAGATAGTCGTAGGCTCCCTGTTTCATGGCTTCGACGGCAGAATCGGCCGTGGCAAAGGCGGTGATGACCAGCACCACCGTCTCGGGCGACGCGGACTTGACGGCCTTCAGGACTTCCATCCCGTCCACCTTGGGCATCCGCAAGTCAGTGATGACTAGGTCGAAGATTTCCTTGTGCAGATGCTCGATGGCTTCATCACCGTCCGCGACGCTCGTGACCGCATACCCGGCCCGCTTGAGCATGATGCTCAGCACGTCGCGCAGACTTTGTTCGTCATCGACGACTAGGATCTTTTCCACGGTTCCCTACCCTCGTGCCACAGGCGCACGCCGGCATTCGCCGACCGCGGCAGGCAGACGACAAAGCGCGATCCCTGCCGCTCCTGACTATCCACTTTAATCCATCCGCCGTGTAAGTCGACGATCCGATGAACCGCCGCCAATCCCAAACCAGACCCTTGCTTCTTGGTCGTAAAAAACGGAAGAAAGATCTTGTCGAGATTCTTTTTGGAAATGCCGTCGCCGGTGTCCTGGAACGCGATTTCGACCACGTCGGCGCGACGTCCCCCGGCGTCAACCCGCCGGCAACCAGTGGTAATGGTCAGCTGCCCCCCTTGGGGCATCGCATCAAAGGCGTTCGTGGCCAGATTCCAAAACACTTGTTTCATCTGGTCCTGATCCACCTGCGCCGGCAGTGGATCGTGAGCCAACGTTGTGACGATGGTGATGTTCGTCCTCGTCCGTGCTTCATGTTGTACCAGATCCAGGGTCTCGGCAAGGACTTTGTTCAAATCGTGCTCAGCCAAATTCAACGCCGGTGGCCGCGCATACTGGAGAAACTCCGTGATGATCGTATCCAGTCGTGTCGCTTCGCGGACAGCGATATCCATGAGCCGCTGGCTGGTTTCGTCGGCCTGGAGGTCCTTCCGCAACATTTGCATCGCGCCCGCCAATGCTCCCAACGGATTTCTGATCTCGTGTGCCATCCCGGCCGACATCTCCCCCAAATTCGCCAGCCACTCTTTGCGCCGCATTTCATCTTCGAGATCGCGAATTTCCGTCAAATCCTTGAAGACGCCGACCAGGCCGGTTTGCTGGCCCTGCTCATGTAACGGCGACAACGTCATGCCGAGGATCAGACGGTTCCCATCGGCGCGCTTGCATTCGACTTCGAAGCGCGTGTGGGCCATCCCGTCCACGAACCGTTCGTCGGATGGCTGACTGGGATGCCAATTGAACACGTCGCGCCACGGCTGTCCTCGCACCTGTTCGAAACCATAACCCGTGGCTTCTTGTGCGGCCGGATTGAATGAGGTGATGCGGCCTGCTTCATCCGTTGTAAAGACCCCGCTGCTGATACTTTGCACGATGTTTTCGTGGAAGGCCTGCAGGCGGCTGAGTCCCTGCTCCTTCTCGCGGAGCGACTGGTCGGCCTTGCGCAGCTGATCCGCCAGCGCTCCGCTCAGAAATCCCACGACCAGGAACGCGAGGCTGTAGACGCCGAAGGTTTGCAGCGTCTCGGGCCCGCTCAAGCGTGTCTTGGGAAGCCAGCCCCACGGCTCCAAGAGTCCATACAGTTGAAGATTCGCCAGCAGGCCAAAGAGGATGATGGAGAGACTCGCCGTCAGCACTCCCACCCGCCGCCGGGGTACCAGACTGGCCACGGTGACGGTAATGACGTAGAGAACGGCGAACGGACTTTCGATGCCGCCGGTTCTGGCGATCAGCACGGTTTCCAGCGCAAAATCAATTGCGACTTGAACCCAGCCGAATCGTACTAGCGCCTCCGGTGTCGTGATCCGACGAAGGATGATGGCATAGGGAATCGTGATGGCGTAGGTAAAAATGATGAGCGCGTAAAACGTTTCGACCGGCTCGCCCTTCGTCACTTGAAACGCGAGCGAGAGACCGAGCAGGAGGCTGACCACGAGCACGCGCAGCCCCATGAGCCAAAGGATTCTCGTCCTAATGTCACCCATCAATGACTCGTGGCAGGAAAGAGCGATGAACGATCCACAAAGGGGGACGAAAGCACACCGCAAGACGCCGCCGCTGAACGCCAGCCTTCAGCGGAGATCACTGCCGAACGAAAGCAGAATCGATGGTGTGCCGCACCTCAGCCGATCGCGGACGCCATGGTGAAGATCGGCAGATACATCGCAATGACGATAAAGCCGATGGTCACACCGAGAAACACCATCATCATGGGTTCCAAGAGCGCGGTCAACGACGCGACGGCCTGATCCACTTCTTCCTCGTAAAAATCGGCGATCTTCCCGAGCATATTATCGAGGGCGCCGGTGGACTCACCGACGGCGATCATGTGCGTGACCATCTTGGGAAAGGTTCCGCTCTTAGCGAGCGGTTCTGAAATGGTTTTGCCGCCGCTGATGCTCACACGAGCGTCCAGCAAGGCTCCCTCCACGACTTTGTTCCCCGATGTTTTGGCGCAAATCGTCAAGGCTTCGAGAAGCGGCACGCCGCTGGAGAGGAGCGTACCAAGCGTTCTTGTGAACTTCGCCACGGAGGCTTTGCGGATCAGGTCACCGAACACCGGCACTTTCAACAGCAGTTTGTCGATCGCCAACCGACCCTGAGGGGTTCCATAATATTTCTTGATCGCGACGATCAGACCGACCAACACACCCAGGATGATGTACCAATTGCCTTGAACGAAGTTACTCATGTCAATCACGAGTTGAGTCGGGCCGGGCAGGGCCATTTTCCCGCCCGACATCTCTTTGAACATTTTTTCGAATACCGGAATGACCCAGATCATCAGGACGGTGATGACGATCACAGCAATACCGCAAATCGCCGCGGGATAAACCATGGCGCTCTTGATCTGGCCCTTCAGCTTCATGGCCTTTTCAATATGTTTGGACAGGCGCCCGAGAATCGTATCGAGGAGTCCCCCCACTTCCCCGGCGTGGACCATATTGACATACAGGTCATCGAATATCTTGGGGTGTTTTTTGAGCGCATCTGAAAACGTCGATCCGCCTTCTACCTGGACCCGCACTTCACCGACGGCTTTCCGCAGCGCCGCATTTTCGGACTGGGTGGAGAGAATCTCGAGACATTGGATTAAGGGTAAGCCGGCATTGATCATCGTGCCGAACTGCCGTGTGAACACCACGAGATCCTTGTCCGAAACACCCGATCCGAGACTAAGTTTAAAGCCCTCTTTCGCCGCCCTTTCTTCGAGACTGGTCACTACCACGCTTTGCTTGCGCAATTGCTCGACCGCTTCATCGCGGGTCTTGGCGACGAGCTCGCCCTTCTTCACCGTTCCTGACTTGCTTCGTCCGACATACGCAAACGTGGCCATGGCGATTTCGTCCTATTGTGGCTGTGGCCAGCCGGTTAAAAGGCTAGGGGGTGCGATTACGAGGCGAGTCTACTGGCGGCTCTCAAACCTGTCAAAACAATTGCGGAATTCATCGAGAACAGGACGCCTAGGCGAGCGGCGCAGCGGCGTTGACGTGCCGATAGCCTCGATAGAGGTAATGCAGCCCTGACGCCAGCGTAAACGTCACCATGACGATCATGAGCGGAGCCAACGGGGCCAGCGTCTGGCCTCGCCAAGTGAAAAGCAGGACCAGCAGCACATAGCTCAGCTGCAGCAAGGTCGTACCTTTTCCGAGAAACGTGGGAGTGATATCGATAGGGGAGTTCATGAGGTGAGCCACTGTCGTCCCGAGCAACAGAATGACATCGCGGCTGACCACCAGGATCACCAGCCAGGAGGGGACCAAATGCAAGACGGATAATGAGACAAAGCTGGAGGTCAGCAGCAGTTTGTCCGCCAGCGGATCTAAGAACGTCCCCAACTGGGTCCGTTGGTTCATCCGTCTGGCAATCGGTCCGTCCAGCGCGTCGGTCAGTCCCGCGAGCAGCAGGACAGCCAGAGCCCATCCAAACCGCCCGTAGGTCATGCAACCGATGTAGACGGGGATGAGAAGGATGCGCAGAAGGGTCAGACTGTTGGGAATGTTCATGGAGTAGGCTTACACGCACACCCTCCGGTAAGGGCCGGCATCTTAGTAATCGCGCGTGAGCTTGTCAACGCGGTTGCACTCATCGGGGTAGGCTCCTATAATTCGGCTCTCCCGAGCACGGAGGCATTGATGAGCACCTTACCGCTGATGTTCAAGAAAGAAGGGCTGGTCGAAAAACACCAGCTGGAGGGCGTGGACCCGAGCGACCGCTATTTTAGCCGCGCCGTGCTCGTCAACCGCACGGCTTCCGGCTATGCCGCCAAGGTCATGTACGAAGCGCTCACCGTGGAAAGCGGAGCACACTCGACGATCGCGGCAGCGGTGCGGGAACTCGTGGAGAAGCTGCAGGGGCTCGGCTTCAGCCGCATGCGGTCGCGCACCAACTTCAAGGGAACCCGGTACCTGGCCGAAAAAGAATCCTGGATCGATTACCCCGACAACGCCTGACCCCGTCCCACCCACGCTTCATAGACGACATCGTGAATTATCGGCCGGAACTGGCGAATCGCCTCATTCCGTCGGGTCGGATGCACGCGGTTCGACAGGAGCACCACTTCCAGCTCGTGCACCGGATCGATCCAGACCGACGTGCCAGTGTAGCCGAGATGTCCGAACGCCATCGGTGAGAAGTATCGCCCCGAGCTGGACGGAGCCGAGGGTGTATCCCATCCAAGGCCCCAACTGGAATCGGGTACGCCCTGCCGCCGCGTGACTTCCCGCACCACATCCGCACGCAGCCACGACTCTCTGCCGCTCCATGCCTTCATCCAGGCGTGCGTCACCGCAAGGACGGAGTCCGCCGTGCCGAATAAGCCTGCATGACCCGCGACACCACCCAGTGCCGCCGCGTTTTCGTCATGCACTTCGCCTTGTAACAGGCGATTCCTCCAGTGATCGTATTCCGTCGGGGCGATCCGGTCTCGTCCATTCCTCCCGCCATCTTTTGCCGCGCCGCTCGGCCGGTAGCCTACCCCATCGGCTTGCGCCAGCCGGCCAATACGTTCTTCAACGAGGCGATCCAAGGCCAGCCCGGCCACGCGTTCCGCCATGAACCCCAGCAGCATGAATCCGAGATCGCTATACAGGCTTCGCGCGCCGCGTGCATAGACCAATGGCTCCTGAGCAATGAGGCGCATCATCTGGCGTTCAGCCTCTTCCCGCTCGGCGGGTGACACCGGCAGCGCGGCGGTGGGGCAAATGTTTTCGTAGAATCCCCGCCAACCCGGCAGCCCCGCGCTATGACTGAGTAGTTGACGCACCGTCGCGCCGGCCACGGGAGCGTCCTGACATTCCGGAAGAAATTGTCCGATCCGATCATCGAGTCGGCATTGGCCGTCCTGAATCAGGAGCACGATCGCCGTGACGGTCGCCAACGGTTTGGTGAGCGAGGCGAGATCATAGATGGTCTGAGGCGTGACGGCGTGACTGGACGGATCGTTTGAGAGACGGCCGGCGCAACACACAACCGCTGGGCCTTCCCCCCGACGCACGGCGAGGACAGCGCCAGGGAACACGCCCCTCGCCACGGCCTGCTGCATCGCTGTCTGGATCGATGGTGGAACATCCATGGAGAGACGCGCGGGCGCGTCCGCCACGAGGCGCCGCCCGCGGAGAGGGGACAGCAGCCCGGAGCAGACTACCGTGCGGAGCTGGACTCACCCGCCAATTTGTCTTCCGTCACGACGCCGCTGTCCTGATAGGCTTCGGTGGCTTCGACGTCCAGCATCCGCTCAAAGGTATGGAGCGTGGCGCGCATGCGTTCCACCATCAACAACCGCTGCTTCTGGAGCTGAGAGAGCTCGCGTTGCGTGTCGCCTAATTCGGCCCGCGCCTGACGAATCAGCTCGCCGGCCTTGAGCTCCGCTTCCTTGATGATCAACTCGGCATCCCGTTGCGCGCTCCGTTTGACGTCATCCGCCAGTGATTGAGCCGAGACCAGCGTATTGGACAAGGTGGATTCCGTCCGTTTCAACTCCGAGACCTGCTGCTCGAGGAACGCGATCCGTTCGCGCAGCGTCCCGTTGTCACGATTGAGAGATTCCACCGTCTGCGCCACTTCCTCGAGGAAGCGATTCACTTCTTCCCGGTCATACCCGCGAAATTTGGAGCGGAAGACCATCTGCTGGATGTCGAGCGGCGTGATTTTCATGACGTCCCCCATTGGTTGACCTAATGCATGCGCACGGCGAGCTCTTTGAGCGACTGCACGACGGCGATCTGGACAAACGTGATCGCGACGATCGCCACCAGCGGCGACAAATCAATGCCCATCCTCCACCCCAACCACCGCCGGATGGGTGCCAAGACGGGCTCCGTGGCGCGATCGAGGAATTGCACGATCGGATTCCAAGGATCGGGATTGACCCACGAGATCAGCGCTCTGGCGATGATGATCCACATGTAGAACCAGAGCGCGTAATCCAAGACCGTCGCGACTCCCAGCAACACGTTGCCCACGACAAACATCAGCGTCCCAGTTCCTGCGATCGTTTCGTGGCGGCCTCAACCGCATCGATCAAAGTAGCCCGCAACCCGCCCACTTCGAGCCGGTGCAATCCCGCAATGGTCGTTCCGCCCGGCGACGCGACTTGATCCTTCAGAGAAGCGGGGTGCTGGCCCGTCGCAAGCACCATGCGCGCCGCACCCAGCACCGTCTGGGCCGCAAGCAAACCGGCCGTCTCGCGGGACAAACCCATTTTGACTCCCCCGTCGGCGAGCGCTTCGATCACCAGAAACACATAGGCCGGCCCGCTGCCGCTGAGGCCGGTCACGGCATCCATCAGACGTTCCTCGACCGGAACCACCTTGCCGACCGACTCGAAAATTTGGCGGGCGCAGGACAGATCGGCCTCGCGGACCCCTGGCCCCGCGGTTAAGGCGGTCATCCCTTCGTGCACCATGGCCGGCGTATTGGGCATGGTACGGATAATCCGGGCCTGGGCCCCGCACGCAGCAGCGATCCGGCTGATGGGCGTCCCGGCGATGACGGAAATGACGAGACGCGCGGATAAATCCGACGCGATCTCGTTGAGCACGCCGTCGAGCACTTGCGGTTTCACCGCCAGCACGACGACATCCGCCCAGACGACGGCCTCACGATTCTGTCCGCCCACTTGAATTCCGTACTTCTGCTTCAGCTGCTGCAATCGACCGGCGAGCGGATCGGTCGCCCAGAGCTGGCCGGGGTTGCAGAGCTTCGCGGACAGCAAGCCGCCAATCAACGCTTCGGCCATGTGGCCGCCGCCGACGAAGGCGATCTTCTCGGCGAGGCTAGGCATCACGCGCTCCGAAAATGGCCGTGCCGACGCGCACCAGCGTCGCGCCTTCCTCTACCGCCACTTCGTAATCGTTCGACATTCCCATCGACAATTCATCCAGGGACACGGACGGGAGTTTCAATGCGGCGATGCGGGCCGCAAGTTCCCTCAGGCTGCGGAAATAGCCGCGCGCCAACTCGGCCCGGGGCGTCGGGGGTGGGATGGCCATCAGTCCTTTCACCTGCACGTGCGGCAGAGAGGCGAGCGATGAGACCGCCTCCTCGACGGCGCCGGGATGGAATCCCGATTTGGTCGCCTCCCGTCCGATATTCACTTCCAGCAAGATGTCCTGCCGTAGTCCGGCATCGCCGGCTCGGCGATTGATTTCTTCCCCCAACTCCACACTGTCCACCGAATGGATCAGCTCAAAGACGCCCAGCACCAACCGAACCTTGCGCCGCTGGAGGTGTCCGATAAAGTGCCACCGGATCGGCGCTGGCTTCAGCGCTGCGATCTTCGGGAGCGCTTCCTGAACCCGGTTTTCTCCGAGAATGGTCAGGCCGGCAGCCAGGGCTTCCTGAATGCGATCGACCGTGACCGTCTTTGTTACCCCTACCAGACGGACACGATCGGCGGGCCGGCCGGCTCGTGCGGCTGCCGCGCGAATTCTTGACCGCACCTCTTGCACGCGCCGCGCGATCGACTCGGTGCTCGACGGCTCCATTCTCTGTCGGTCTCATGCGTCTCGCGGCCGAACATAAGCCGCGCTTATTGTAGCGTACGGGCCGGTCAATTGGCAGTGGTTCCGCCTCACCGATTTCTCGGCATCAATCCGATAGCGCTGACCATCGTCCCGATGACTTTGCCCTCGCGCCGATAGGAATAAAAGAGGTCTTCGTGGCACACAGTGCACAGATTGACGGTGGTCACCGATTCAGATCGCACGCCGAGGTCGCGCAGTTGCCGTCGAATCAGCGCCCTGAGATCCAGATGAGCCCGCCCATTCCGATGGCCGCGGACGACATGTTGCCAGGATGGAAGGCTGCGACTCACCCGGTCCAACACTGGCTCATCGACCTCGTAGCAGCAGACTCCGGCGGAAGGGCCGATACTGATGCGAAGGCCGATCGGGTCCGAGCCGAATCGGTTTTCCATCAAGGCGAGCGTCTTCGGCACGATGCCCGCGACGGCGCCCCGCCACCCGGCATGGATCGCCGCCACCACCCGCCGGTACGGGTCATGGACCAGCACCGGCACACAGTCCGCGGTGCGCACCGCGACCATCACGCCCGGCTGATCCGTCACCAGCGCATCCCACCCGCCGGGGAACCGGTCATCGGGTGTCAACGAACGGTCGACCACGAGCGCATCCGTCCCATGCACCTGCTTGACGGACAGCAGCCACGTCGAAAAAGGCAGCCCTTGGGCGGGCCGGATTGGAACCCCCACCTCGAAGTCGAGTCCCTCCGCATGGCGGCGCGTGCCGAAAAAATGGCGTACCCCGTTGCGGAGCGCCGCAAAAGCCGGCACGGTAATGACAGGCGCAGCCCCCATGACCCTGGGCCTTCTTTCCTCTCCCGCGACTAATCCGCTTGTTTGCGCAGGAACGTCGGCACGTCCCATTCATCCTCCGCCGAGAGCGTCGCACGTTCCATGGATTCCCGCACGTCGCTCATGCGTCGCAAGAAAGTCGGCCGATCCAGGTCTTTGAGTGGCCGTTCGTGTGTCGCGGCGGCCGCCACCGCCGCCGCGAGAACCGGCTGCGCGGGCTTCGGCGCACGAGCGGTGGACCGCTCTGCTCCCAGCGTGACCGCCGGCGTTTCCTCTTCGCGGTCGAATCCGGTCGCGATGACGGTGACGACCAGATCGTCGCCCATGTCGGGATTGATCACTTGGCCGACGATGATATTGGCCTCCGGATCCGCCGTCTGCTGAATGATGGAGGCGGCTTCCTCGATCTCGTGCAAGGACATGTTCGGACCGCCCGTGATGTTGAGCAGCACGCCACGCGCCCCTTCGACGCTGCCTTCCTCCAGCAAGGGGCTGCAGATCGCCTTTTGCGCCGCCTCGATCGCGCGGTTCGTGCCGCGCGAGACGCCCATGCCCATGACGGCCCGGCCCGTGTGCGACATGATCGTCCGCACGTCCGCAAAATCCACGTTCACGTGGCCGGTCGTCGTGATGACATCGGCGATGCCTTGAATCGCCTGCCGCAGCACGTCGTCCGCCACCTTGAACGCTTCGAGGAGCGGCGTGGCCTTGTCCACGATGCCCAGCAGCCGTTGGTTGGGAATCACCAGCAGCGTATCGACGTGCCGGCGGAGATCGCGGATGCCTTCTTCGGCGTGTTTGTGCCGGCGCTGTCCTTCGTATTGGAACGGCTTGGTCACGACGCCGACGGTGAGGATGCCCAATTCCCGCGCGATGCTGGCGACGATCGGCGCCGCCCCTGTGCCGGTCCCGCCGCCCATGCCGGCCGTCACGAAGACCATGTCGGCGCCTTCCAGGCATTCCCGGATGTGGTCCTTGCTCTCCAGCGCCGCGTCTTTGCCGATTTCAGGCTTCGCGCCGGCGCCTAATCCCCGCGTGCGCTCCGGTCCGAGCTGAATCTTATAGGGCGCCAGTGACCGATCCAAGGCTTGCAGATCGGTATTGGCGGCGATGAAATCGACGCGCGCCAAGCCGGCGCCGATCATGGTATTGACCGCGTTGCAGCCCGCCCCCCCGACCCCGATCACTTTGATCCGGACCGGCAGCAGCACGTCTTCTTGGAATGAGAACATCGGGACACCTCCTCACTGGCATCGCCCCGCGGCCCGGCGCCGCGCGCGACAGTTATAAGTTAGAACACCTCCAACACTCGCTTGGTCCACCCGAACATCTTGGCCCAGGCCCCGCCGTTGCGGAGCCCGGCCTGGTCCATGTCATCCGCATGCCGGCGCGCGTGCAGCAGCAGGCCCACCCCGGTCGCATGGCTGGGATGGCCCACGATGTCCCGCAGGCCGCCCACGCCCGACGGGGTGCCGCGGCGCGCCGGCAGATTGAGCACTTTCTCCGCCGCATCGGGCATCCCGTCGAGCAACGACGTCCCGCCGGTGAGGACGACCCCGGCGCCCAGCATGCCTTCGTAGCCCGCGCGGGCGATCTCCCGGCGCACCAACTCGAACATTTCCTCCACGCGCGGTTCCAGGATTTCGGCGATGTCCCGGCGCGAGAACGTCCGCGGCGGGCGGTCTCCTACGGACGGGACTTCCACCGTCTCATGGGTGGTGACGAGCTCCGTGCGCGCGATGCCGTGCTGCGTCTTGATCTTCTCCGCCTCGGTCTGCGACGTGAGGAGCCCGATGGCGAGATCCTTGGTTAAGTTCTGGCCGCCGATCGGCAGCACGGCCGAGTGCCGGATGCTGCCGTCGAGGAAAATCGCCAAGTCCGTCGTACCTCCGCCGAGATCCACCATCGCGACGCCGAGGTCGCGTTCCTCTTGGCTCAAGACCGCTTCGCTGGAAGCGAGCGGCTGCAGAATGATGTCCACGACGTCCAAGCCGGCGCGGTTGACGCTCTTGATGATGTTTTGCGCCGACGTGACGGCGCCGGTAATGACGTGCACGTTCACTTCGAGACGATTGCCGGAGAGCCCTAGCGGCTCTCGCACGCCTTCCTGTCCGTCCACCATGAACTCGCGCGGCAGCACGTGCAGGATGCGGCGCTCGTGCGGAATCACGGCCAGCGTCCGCGCGCTCTCGATGGCGCGATGGATGTCCTCCCGCGTGACTTCCGCACGCTTGAGGGCCACCACGCCTTTGCAATTCTCCGCCGAGATATGGCTGCCCGCGATGCCGGTATAGACCGAGTTGATCTGCACGGCGGCCATGAGCTCCGCCTCTTCGACCGCCTTCTTGATCGATTCCACGGTGCTCTCGATATCGACCACCACGCCCTTTCGCAGGCCGCGCGAGGGACTGGAGCCGACCCCGATGACGTTGAGCGCGCCGGCGTCTGTGACTTCCGCCACGATGGCGCAGATCTTGGTCGTCCCGATATCGAGCCCCACCAGGATTTGATCCCGTTTCGCCACCGTGATCACCCCCTTTCCCGAACGATGACGCGATTGTCGTATCGGAGATCCACTTCATTCACGCCGTGCCCGCGCCCGTCGAAGTTCAGCGTTTTGAGCGTCGGCTTCACGCGCTGAAACCGTTCCCATTGCGAACCGAGCGGGTCTTCGCCGAATTGGAACTGCACGCCGCGCACCGAGGCGACGAGATTCGCCGGATTGGCGGCATTGATTTGGAGCCGCCCTTCATAAGTATGGCCGACGAGCTTGGCCAGCTCGACCCCCGACACGATCGTCTGCCGCACGCTGTCCTCACCGCGCAGGAATCCCTTGAGATCAATCCCGATCATCATCGGCAACGCCTCGTTGTCCGCCTGGCCCAAACGGGCGAGGAGATGGCCCTCCTCGTCGCTCAGAAAATTCTCGGTCCCGGCATGGACGATGGCCGCCGGTTTGCGTTCGAGGACGGAGATGCGCAACTCGTGCAGGGGCACGCGGGTCACCACGGCCTCTTTCACCCAAGGATGGGTTTCCACCGTCTGCTTGATCGATTCGGGCACGATCTGATGGAGGCCGGTTCCGGGGCGGAGCTTCACCAGATCGATGAGCTCCTGCTTGGGAATATGATGGACCCCGTCCACGGTGACCGTTTTGATTTCAAGCAGACGCGTCAACGCCGGGCCCAAATGTTTCGCCGCCGTGACGAGGCCCCATCCGAACAACACCGCGCCCATGAGAAGACCGGCAAGGCGCAACCGTCGCCTCCACGCGGCCATGGTCTTAGCGCGACGGGCTTGGGCCTGCTGGGCGGATATCTGCCCGGCACGCGGGCCCTTCCAGTGATTCCTGCGGGGTCCCGGCGTGCGGGACCGCCGCCGCAGCAACAGCGACTTCATGACGTCTCGTCCTTCTTCTCCGCCTCTCGGAAGCGTTGGGCGCGGTCCAACGCCGAGCGCAAAATGCATTCGACCAGGCTGTCGTAATCGATGCCGGCCTGGGCGGCGGCCATGGGGAGCAGACTGGTTTCGGTCATGCCCGGCACCGTATTGATTTCGAGCACGTACGGTCGGCCCCTCGGCGTAATCCGGAAATCGACGCGGGCAGCCCCCTCGCAGCCGAGCACCTGATAGGTCCGCTGCGCGAGCCCCTTGATCCTGCGCACGATGGCGGCGGGCAGCGGCGCCGGACAGAGATAGCGGGTCTGGCCCTTTTGATATTTCGCCGTGAAATCGTAGAAGCCGTTGGGCGCGACGATTTCCACGGCGGGCAGCACGGTGAGCGATCCCGATCCGGCCCCCAACACCGAGACCGTGACCTCATGGCCCGGAATGTAGGCCTCCACCATCGCCTCCGCATCGTAGCGATGGGCCAACGCCAAGGCGTCCTTCCACTCATTGGGTTGGCGCACGATCGTGACGCCGATGGTCGAGCCTTGCGACGCAGGCTTGACGACGACCGGCAAGCGGAGTTTGGCCGAGGTCAGCGTGCGGGTCATCGACGGCACGGCGCCGCGGGGCACGACGGTCCCCGCCGGAACGGGAATGTCATGCGCGGCCAAGAGGGTTTTCGTCACGACCTTGTGCATGCCCAGCGCGCTGGCCTGCACGCCGGACCCCGTGTACGGCAGACCGATCGTGTCCAGAAATCCTTGAATGGTTCCGTCCTCTCCGCCCGGCCCGTGCAGGGCGAGGAACGCCAGCGCCACCCGCTGCTCTGCCAGGTCCTGCGGCAACCGGGGGCCGACGTCGATCGAGACGGCGTCATAGCCGCGACGGAGGAGCGACTGATACACGGCCTGCCCGGTCCGGAGCGAGATCTCCCGTTCCGAGGAACGGCCGCCCATCAGGACGCCTATTCGCAATGTGGTCAATCGGCCGCTCTGTGCCATGGCTTTCCAATGCAACGCGTGACGCGTGACGCGTGCCACAACTCATCACGATCTTGGTCGTCACTCCTCACTCGTCACCTGTCACTTCTCCTACGTCTGCCCCACGAGTTTGAGCTCCAGTTCCAGCTTCACACCGGTCTTCCGCGCGACGTGCGTGCGGACTTTCTTGATCAGCGCCAGGACGTCCTTGGCCGTGGCTTGCCCCCGGTTCACGATGAAGTTCCCGTGCTTTTCCGACACCTGCGCATCGCCGACACGGGCCCCCTTGAGTCCCGCCGCCTCCACGATCCGTCCCGCAGAATCCTGCGGCGGGTTCTTGAAGACGCAGCCGGCGCTCGGCAAGGTCAGCGGCTGCGTGTCCCGGCGATAATGGAGGTAGTCCTTCACGACCTGCTCGATTTCGGCCCGCTCGCCCGGCCTCAGTTGCAGCCAGACGCCCACGACGATCCCCGGCGGCAGCGCGGCGCGCCGATAGGCAAAGGTGATATCAGCCGCCGGCACATCGAGGACCGTCCCGTCCGGCCGTACGATGCGGACGGCTTTCACCGCTTGCTTCATCTCTCCCAATCTCGTCCCCGCATTCATCACGACGCAGCCGGCCACCGTGCCCGGGATGCCCGCGGCCCACTCCAATCCGGAAAGTGAGCGCCGGATCGCGCGGCCGATGAGCGTCGGCATGCCCACGCCGCCTTCGGCATAGAGGATGCCGCCGGGCTCTTCCTTGATTGCGCGGAGCTTCGCCAAGCTGACGACGATGCCGCGGATGCCCTTGTCCCGGATGAGCACGTTCGTGCCGCCAAGCACGAAGATCGGCACCCGTTGAGCATGCGCCTGGCGCGACAGCCGTACGACATCGTCCACATCGGCGGGCTCGACCAGCACGTCGGCCGGTCCGCCGATCCGAAACGACGTGTAGGGCTTGAGCGAGGCGCCGAACTGGACCGAGCCTCGCAGGCCCGCCACCGCCGCCCGCAGTCGCTGTTGCCTCGATATGCGCCGGGTCTCCCCATGTCGATCGCTCCGACCAGCCATACTTAGCAGCCTGTTGAAAAAGTCCGCCGGCTTCGTTCTCGCGTCGCTCAGAGGTTCAACGTACGAGACGGAGTACGATTCGCCTCTTCGCTCGCTGCGGCCTTGCGGGACGGCCTTTTTGAACAGCCTGGGGCCTATTCCCAAAACGCCTCCGACCCTCTGCAGTCATGCTTTTCCAAAGTTCCCACATGGGTTTGTCAACATCCTGTTAAGAAGCCGGGTGCAGCCGGGCCAGGAGGCCCGTCCCCGCTTTCCAGATATCCCCCGCGCCCAGGGTCAGCACAAGATCGCCGGATCTGAGGTGCGGCAAGACCTGGTCGGGCAACGTGTCTTTTTGCCGGACGAACGTGACCGAGGGATGGCCGCCGGCCTTCACCGCCTCCGCAAGTTTTTCACCGGACACGCCCGGGATCGGTGCTTCGCCGGCCGCGTAAATGTCCGTCATGAACAGCACGTCGGCCTCGTCAAACGCATGCGTGAATTCTTCCAGGCAATCGCGTGTGCGCGTGTACCGGTGCGGCTGAAAGAGAACCACCAGTCGGCGATCGCTCCACCCCTGCTTGGCGGCGGCCAACGTGGCTTTGACCTCGGTAGGATGATGCCCATAGTCGTCGACGACCATGATGCCGCCCGCTTCGCCGCGCAGATGGAACCGCCGCTCCACGCCGGTGAAGGCGGCCAGTCCTTTGCGGATCAGATCGATCGGCACTTCGAGCTCCATCCCGATTGCGATGGCGGCGAGCGCATTGGCGACGTTGTGGATGCCGGGTACGGCCAGCCGGAACGGCCCCAAATTCTTGCCCCGGAAATGCGCACGAAAGTCCGCCCCCCATTGTTTGAGGCTGACGTCCGTCGCCTTGTAATCCGGCGTGAATCCGTCCCGCTCGCGCAAGCCGTAGGTCTGATAGCGCTTGACGATGCGCGGGAAGAGCGCGCCGAGCCGCTCGTCGTCGGCGCACAAGACCGCCAGCCCGTAGAAGGGAATCTTGTTGATGAATTCCAGGAAGGACTCGTGGATCCGTTCCATCGATCCATAGTGGTCGAGATGCTCCCGGTCCAAGTTGGTGACCGCCACGATCGTCGGCGACAGCCGCAGGAACGAGCCGTCGCTCTCGTCGGCTTCCGCGACCAGGATTTCGCCGCGGCCCAGTCGGGCGTGGCTTCCCAGCGCGTTGACCTTACCGCCGATCACCATGGTCGGGTCGAGCCCGCCCTGCGCCAGCACGTTGGCCACCATGGAGGTCGTGGTCGTCTTGCCGTGCGCACCCGCGATCGCGACGCCGAATTTCAGCCGCATGAGCTCCGCGAGCATTTCGGCCCGCGGGATCACCGGGATCTGTCTGGCCTTGGCGACGACCACCTCCGGATTGGTCGCGGCCACGGCCGATGAGATCACCACCACCTGCGCCTCGCCCACATTGGATTCCTGATGGCCGATGAAGATTTGTCCGCCCAGTTCCTCCAGCCGGCGGGTCGTCTCGGAAGCTTGGAGATCCGATCCCGTGACCCTGTACCCGAGCGTGAGCAGCACTTCCGCGATGCCGCTCATGCCAGCGCCGCCGATGCCGACCAAGTGAATGTGCTGCGTCTTGCGAAACATGGGCATCCGCCTCAATCCCGGTGATCCGATTGCCGCGCCTGCCGTGCCATATCCCCGCTCTCCCACACCATTAGCGTCCCGTCGCTCCAACAGTCCGGTCGGTGTCATGTGTCACCCCCATGAGGTCGCAGCATTCACGGACAATCGCCTCGGCCGCATCGGTCCGCCTCATTCGCCGACTCGCATCCCCCATCCGGTGCAGCCGCGCCACGTCTTGCATAAGCCCGCAGATCACCTCGCCGAGCCGCTGGCCCACGGCCTCCGATTGAGGCAGCACCAGCGCGCCACCGGCCGCTTCCATGGCCCGGGCGTTCTTCATTTGATGGTCGTAGATCGCCGTTGGCAGCGGGATGAGCACGGCCGGCTTGCCGCACGCGGTCAGCTCGGCAATCGTCATCGCGCCGGCGCGGGCCACCACGAGGTCCGCCGCGCGCAACGCGCCCGGCATGTCGTAGAGATACGGCACCACCTCCGCCGCCACCCCGGCCTGCCGATAGGCTTCTGTCACCCGCCGATGGTCCGCTTCCCCGGTCTGATGCGTGATGACCAGCTCCGGCAGCCGCGCCTTCAGCAGCGAGAGCGCCGCGAGCATGGCGTCGTTGACGGCCCGCGCCCCTTGGCTTCCGCCGAAGACCAGCAGCCGCCGGGCCGAGGACAGCGGCGTCTCCTCCTTCCCTGCCACCTGCGCCAGAAATTCCTGGCGCACCGGCGTGCCGACCACCCGCACCTTGTCCGGCGGAAAGGACGCCGCCGCCGACTCGAACGCGAGAAAAATCCGCTGCGCGAACGGGGCCACCGCCTTATTCGCCATCCCTGGGTAGGCGTTGGGCTCCAGGATCACGCGAGCGATGCCTTTCAGCGCCGCCGCCGCCAACATCGCCGGGCTCGTGTATCCTCCGACGCCGATGACGAGATCGGCATGCCGCCGTCGCAAGATTCGCAACGATTGCCACAGGCCGGCCGGCAGGGCGGCCAGGCCGCGGATCACATCCATGAACCCCTTTCCCATCACCGGTTTCGCTGTGATCAGTTCCAATTCGAATCCCTCGTGGGCCAACACCTTGGCCTCAAGGCCGCGCGACGTCCCGACGAACAGCACCTGCGTAGCCGGGTCGCGCCGCAGAAAGGCTCTCGCCAGCGCGACCGCCGGATACAAATGCCCTCCCGTCCCTCCTGCGGCGATGACGATCGTCATCGCCGGCCCGGCTTCCCCCGGCCGCCCGCCTGGCCCACGTCGTCGCGCCCCGCCTGCCGGTCCCGGGAAATGTTGAGCAGAATCCCGACGCCCAACAGACTGACGACCAGCGAGGACCCGCCATAGCTCACGAAGGGAAGCGTCAACCCTTTGGTCGGCAGCAACCCCGTCACCACGCAGGCGTTCACGAGCGCTTGCACGCCGATCAGCAGCGTGATGCCGAAGCCCAGATAGCGCCCAAAGGGCATGCGCGCCCGGGCGGCAATCTGGAATCCGCGGATGACGAAGAGGGCGAACAGCAGCACGATCGCACCCGTGCCCATCAACCCCAGCTCCTCGCCCACCAGCGCCAACACGAAATCCGTATGGGCTTCCGGCAGGAAGAAGAGCTTCTGCTTTCCTTCCCCCAGGCCGACTCCAAACGGCCCGCCGCTGCCGAAGGCCAAAAACGACTGGGTGATCTGGAAGCCCGCGTCCGAGGCGTCTTTCCACGGGGCCAGAAAGGTCAACAGGCGCTGCCGGCGATAACTCGAGCCCAGTACGAGCACGGCGCCCACCGGCAGGGCACAAAGCGCCAACCCGAACAGATGCGAGAGCCGCGCGCCGCCCAGGAACAGCAGGCCGAGCGTCACCAGGCCGATGACGACGACGGTCCCGAGATCCGGCTCCAGCAGCACCAATCCACCGACCAGTCCCATGATCAGCAGCACCGGAAGCAAGCCTCCGGCAAGGAGCGTGATCCGGTCTTCCTTCTTCGTGAGATAGGCGGCGACATAGACCACCATCAGCAGCTTGGCCATCTCCGCCGGTTGGATCGATACGGGACCGAGCCGCAGCCACCGGCGCGCGCCTTTGGCCGCCACCCCGAGCGACGGAATCAGCACCAGGACGAGCAGGATGAGCAGCAGCCCCAGCAATGGAATCGACAGCCGTTTCCACCAGACATAGTCGACATGCGACGCCAGGTGCAGCAGCACGAAGCCAAACGCCAGCCAGGCGAGCTGCCGCTTGAGAAAGTAGCCGGAATCCTGAAAGCGATTGCCTGCCACCACGGCGCTCGCGCTGAAGACCATCACCAGCCCCACCAACGCCAGGATCATCGTGACGATCAACAAGGTATGATCGATGGGCACCCGCTTTTTGGCGCGCGGGCTCGACGTCGGCCAGGGAAGCGCCAGGGTTCCTGCGGCTCGCTGCGACATCCCTCATCCTTTGCAACTCAGCGACGGCTGCACGGACGCCGACCCGCGCGGCGGCGCCTCTCACAGCAATCCATTGACCAACGCCTTGAACTGGCGGCCTCGATCTTGATAGTCCGCAAACATGTCGAAGCTCGCGCAGGCCGGCGAGAGCAACACGACGTCCCCCGGCTCCGCGCCCCGCGCCGCCGCCTCGACGGCGTCACGCAACGTCCCGGCCCGCTCGATCGCCTCGTAGCCCTCGACCGCTTTCGCAATGAGCGGCGCCGCTTCGCCGATGAGGATCAGCCGTTTGACGCGCCGCCGGATCGCCGGTGCCAACCGGGAGAAGTCCCCTCCCTTGTCCCGCCCGCCGGCGATGAGCCAAATGGGCTGCTCGATGCTTTCGAGCGCCTTCAGCGTGGCGTCCACGTTCGTCCCCTTGGAATCGTTCACGAACCGGACGCCGCGCCGCTCCCGCACGATCTCGAGCGCATGTTCCAAACCCGGGAATTCGCGCAAGACCCGGCGGATCACCTCCAGCGGACAGCCGCTCAGCAGGGCATAGGTGGCGGCGGCCATCGCGTTCTCCACGTTGTGGTGGCCCAGAATCCTGATCCCGTCGCGCCGGCAGACTTCCAGCGGCTCGCCCAGCACGGTCGTCATGACCCGATCTCCGTCCAGGTACGTGCCGGCCGCGACGTCCGCCGGCAACGGCCCCTGGCGCGTGAAGCCCAGCACCCGCGCCTTCGCCCTCTGGCGCAATGCGGCCACGCGGGGATCGTCGAGGTTGAACAGGGCGTAATCGGCGGGGGTTTGGTTTTCGAAAATCCGGTTCTTCGCCGCGACATATTCATCGATGGAGTCGTAGCGGTCCTGATGGTCGACGGTGATATTGAGAATGGCCGCAATCCAGGGATGGAACTGATCCACTGTCTCGAGTTGGAAGCTGGAGACTTCCACGACGAGAAAGTCATAGGGGGCGGGATGCCCGTGCGCGGCCGCTTGGAGACAGGCCAGCGCCGCCTCGCTGAGCGCCGTGCCCAGATTGCCGCCCACGAACACCTGCTTGCCGTGCTGTTGCAGCATCTTGCCGATCAGCGTCACCGTGGTGCTCTTTCCATTCGTCCCCGTGAGCGCCAGCATCGGAACCGAGAGGAACCGCGAAGCCAATTCGAGCTCGCTGATGATCTTGATCCCGCGCCGCCGCACCCGGTCGAGCGCCTCCATGCGGTAAGGCACCCCGGGGCTGATCACTACCAAATCGGCGGACTCCAGCGCCCGCTCGTAGCCGCTCCCGAAGGTCGTGCCGATCTTCGATTCATCGATCGCGCCCAGGACCGCCGCAAGCTCGTGGCGCTCCTTGCGATCGGCCAGCGTGACCCGCGCGCCGGCCTCCTGCAGCAGGCGGGCGGCTGCCATGCCGCTGCGGGCCAACCCTACGACGGTCACGTTCGTCCCAACCCATTCCATGACGTCCTGCCCGACGGCATTCATCGCAGTTTCAGCGTGCTGAGGCTCAACAGCGCCAACAGAATGGCGATGATCCACAGCCGCACGACCACCTTCGGCTCTTCCCAGCCCAGCATCTCGAAATGATGGTGGATGGGCGCCATGAGAAATATCCGCTTCCCGCGCGATTTGAACGAGAGCACCTGGAAGATGACCGACACCGCCTCGATCACGAAGACCCCGCCGACCATCAACAACAGCAATTCGTGTTTGCTGATGACCGCCACCGTGCCGAGCGCCGCGCCGAGCGGCAGCGAGCCGACATCGCCCATGAAGACCGTCGCCGGATAGGTGTTGAACCAGAGAAACCCGAGGCTGGCGCCCAAAATGGCGGCGGTAAACACGGCCAACTCGCCCGCCCCGTCGATGTGCGGGATGAGCAGGTATTCGGACATGAGCCGGTGCCCCGTCACGTAGGCCACCACCGTGTACGCCAACGCGGCGATCATCACCGGTCCGATCGCAAGCCCGTCGAGGCCGTCGGTGAGGTTCACGGCGTTGGAGCTCCCAACGATGACCAGCACGGCGAAGACGACGTAGAACCACCCCAGATCCGGCGTGAAATGCTTGAAGAACGGCACGCTCAGCTTCGTGCTGTATCCCGGAAGGTTGTAGAGGACCAGCGCGATGGCGAGCGCGACGGCGATTTGGGCGATGAACTTGTGCTTCGCCGAGAGCCCTTTCGATTGGGCCTTGATGAATTTCAGATAGTCGTCGGCGAACCCGATCACGCCGAAACCCAACGTGGCCGCCAGCACCAGCCAGACATAGACGCGGCTGATGTCCGCCCAGAGCAGCGTCGACAGCGTCACCGCAAAGATGATCAGGACCCCGCCCATCGTTGGCGTCCCGCTTTTCGCCAAGTGCCGCTTGGGCCCATCGTCGCGGATCTGCTGGCCCAGCTTGATCTCCTGGAGCTTGCGGATCACCCAGGGGGCCAGGACGAAGGCGATGAGAAACGCCGTCACGGCGGCATAGATGATCCGGAAGCTTTGATAGCGGAAGACGTTGAGAAACGAGAATTCCGTGTGGAGCGGATACAGCCAGTTATACAGCATACGATCGCATTCAGAGGCCCGGCGGCGCCCGCCAAGCCATACGCCCGTTTATGGCGCTTTCGGCGCCGCGCCCTTGGCGCTCGCAAGGGCCTGCACGACTTGCTCGAGCTTCATGCCGCGCGAGGCCTTCACCAGCACAATGTCTCCCTGCCGCGCCAATCCCCTTACCGCCGCGGCGGCCGCCGCGGCATCGGGCACTTCCGTAATATGGGCGCGATCCATCCCGCCGCGCCGGGCCCCTTCGGCCAGATGGCGCCCCAATGGACCGCAGGCGATCAAGTCATCGATGTGAAGGCGGGCCACCGCCGCCCCGACCTCTTCATGCAGCTGCACCCCGCCCGGCCCCAGCTCCAACATGTCACCCAGTACGGCGATCCGTTTGCCCGCGCCTTCAGTGTCGGCCAACAACTGCACAGCCGCCGTCATGGACGCCGGATTGGCGTTGTAACAATCATTAATAATCTTGATGCCCTGGCTGACGAGCACCTGAGACCGCATCGCCGCGGGGCGGAAGCGGGCCAGCCCTTGTGCAATGACCGCGCCCGGCAACCCGAGGACCGCGCCGACGGCGGCGGCGGCCAAGGCATTGGCGACGTTGTGCGCGCCCTGCACGTGGATATGCACGATCGTATGCCGCACCTTGCCGGGAAGGAGCAGGCGGAAGATGGTGCCGTCCCGCCCATCCGGCTTGACGTCCAACGCCCGGACATCGGCCTTCGGCGAAAACCCGAACGAGACGACTCGACACCTGGCGCGGGAGGCCAAATAGTCGAAGTAGCCGTCGTCGGCATTCAAGACGGCGGTCCCGTTGAGAGGGAGCTGATCCAGCAGCTCCGCCTTGGCTTGAGCCGAGTGTTCCATGCTCCCGAAGAATTCCAGATGGTCCGGCCCGATATTGGTAATGACGCCGATGGTCGGCCGGGCGATTTCGCAGAGCCTGGTCGTCTGGCCGAGATTGTCGACGCCCATCTCGATGACCGCGCCTTGGTGCCGGGCCTGCAAGCGAAACAAGGTTTGCGGCACCCCGATTCGATTGTTCAGGTTGCCCTCGGTCTTGAGGATTTTCCACCGATGGGCCATGACGCTCGCGACCATTTCCTTCGTCGTGGTCTTGCCGTTGCTCCCCGTCACGGCCACGACCGGAATGTCGAACCGGCTGCGATGGTGCGTCGCCAACTGCTGATACGCGAAGAGCGGATCGCGGGCGCCGAGCACAAAGGGCGCGGCTTTCTTGGGCGTGGCCTTCATCACCTGCGGATCGACCGGAAAGCGATCGTGCACGATGGCGCCCACCGCGCCGCGCGCCAACGCCGCCGCCACAAAATCATGGCCGTCGTACCGCTCTCCCTTGATGGCGATGAACAAATCGCCGGGGCGGATCGAGCGGGAGTCCAGGCTGATGCGGCGGATGCGCTGCTTGGTCCAGCCCGGCTGGTCGCCGGCCAGGACTTTGACGCTGATGACTTCCCGCAGCTCTTCGACGGTGAAGAGGGCCATCGGAGTCCTTGCCCGCGCCGGCAGGCGGTGTCCTGCGCTACGCGCAGGCTGAATAGTGCGCAATGGCTTCACGGGCGACTTCTCGGTCGTCGAAGTGAAACTTGGTCGTGCCGATGATCTGGTAATCTTCATGTCCCTTCCCGGCGATCAACACCATGTCGCCCGGTCTCGCTTGCCGCACCGCCACCTGGATCGCTTCGCGGCGGTCTGGAATCTTGTGGTACTGCACCTCCGGCCGTTGGCGGAGCGCCTCGGTCACACCGGCCTCGACGTCCGAGAGGATCGCGAGCGGCTCTTCCGTGCGGGGATTGTCCGACGTCAGGATGACCACGTCGCTGAGCTGCACGGCGGCGCGACCCATCTTGGGCCGCTTCCCCCGGTCCCGATCGCCGCCGCACCCGAAGACGGTGATGATCCGGCCCTCCTTCAGCGCCTGCGCCGCCGTGAGCACTCGCACCAGCGCATCCTCCGTATGGGCATAATCGACGACGACGGTGAAGGGCTGTCCGGCCATCACGCGCTCGAAGCGGCCCGGCACGTTGGTGACGTGGGCAATGGCCTCCCGCACCTGATCCGGCGTCGCGCCTTCGTGCAGCGCCACACCAATGGCGGCCAGCAGGTTATAGACGTTGTGCTCCCCCACCAGATGGCTCTCGACCGGGAATGTCCCGGCGGGCGTGGCGGCGGTAAAGGTCGTGCCGCCGAGCGAGAGACGGACCTGTTCCGCCCGCACATCGACCCGGCCTTTCAGTCCATAAGTCCAGACGGGGGCGGGGCACAGGGAGGCAATGCGGGTGCCGCTCGGATCGTCGCCGTTGACGACGGCCCGCTTGTTCGGCTTTCCAGTTCCTGTCAATCCGGTGAAGAGCCGCAGCTTGGCCTGAAAGTACGCTTCCATCGTCTGGTGGAAGTCGAGATGATCTTGCGTCAGATTGGAAAACACCGCGACGTCATATTCGCAGCCGCTGGTGCGGTCCTGGGCCAGCGCATGGGACGACACTTCCATCACCGCGGCCTGACAGCCCCGGGCGACCATGTGCGCGAGCAGCTGCTGCAGCGCCAAGGCGCCGGGCGTGGTGTGAGACGCCGGTAGCGTGTCCGCCCCGATCTGATAGGCCACCGTGCCGATGAGCCCCACCGTCCGTCCCAGCGCTTCCAGAAGCGCCTTGCACACGTAGGTCGTCGTGGTCTTCCCGTTGGTTCCTGTGACGCCGATCATGCGAAGCCGCCCCGAGGGATCGCCGTAGAACCGGCTGCCCAAAAGGCCCAGGCTCTTGCGCGAATCGGCGACGCGTACCACAGGCACCGGCGTGCCGACCGTGGCATCCTGCATAACAACGGCGGTCGCCCCCGCCTGCACGGCGGCCGGGATGAATCGATGGCCGTCCACCTGCTCACCTCTCACCGCCACAAAGAGACTTCCGGCGCGCACCGCGCGCGAGTCGTCCGTGATGGCGTGAACCGGCGTCGTCATGTCCCCCCGGCGCTCCAGGATCTCGACCTGGCCCTGCAGGGCTTCCAGCATATCGGACAAAGTCATGGCCACTTGCTTCAGCGCCTCGGCGGAGCCATGGCCAGCTTGACCGGCTCATTCGCCGGCACGCCGAGGTAATTCAACACTTGCTCGCCCACGCGGCGGAACACCGGAGCCGCCACGGTCCCGCCCCAGGCCTCACCCTGCGGCTCATCGATCACCACGATCATCGCGAGCCGCGGATTCTCCGCCGGGACAAAGCCGACGAACGACCCGACAAATTGCGTGGCCGAGTAGGTCCCCGTCCGCGGATCGATTTTTTGCGCCGTGCCCGTCTTCCCCGCGACGCGGAAGCCCGAGATCGCCGCTTTGCCGCCGGTTCCGTCCGTCACGACGCCCTCGAGGATGCTGGTGACCGTCCGGGCCGTCTCCGGAGACACCACGCGCCGCTTCACGTGCGGCAGCATGCGGGTCAGCATGCGGCCCTGCGCATCACGAATCTCCGAGACGACATAGGGCTTCATCAGAACGCCGCCGTTGGCGATGGCCGCCACCGCAGCCACCATCTGGATCGGCGTCACGCCGATCTCCTGCCCCATTGAAATGGACGCGACGGAGCGCCGCCCCCAATCCCGCGGATGTTTCACGAGGCCGCCGGCTTCCCCGGGGAGGTCGATGTCGGTCCGTTGCCCGAAGCCGAAGGCCTGGAGATACCGGTAGAGCCGCTGCTCGCCCAGCGCCATCCCGGTTTTCGCCGCTCCGATGTTGCTGGACTTTTGAATCACCTGCGCGAACGTCACCCACCCCATCTTTTCATGGTCATGAATCACCGTGTTGGCCACGACCATGCGTCCGTTCTCCCCGAACACCATCGTACTCGGCTTCATAAGTTTTTCTTCGATGGCCGCCGCGGCCACAATCGCTTTCATCGTGGAGCCCGGCTCATAGGCATCCGTCAGCGCGCGGTTCCTCCATCGATCGGGCCCGATGGCTGTCACCGCATTGGGATCGAACCTCGGACTGACCGCCAGCGCCAGCAGGGCGCCGGTCTGCGGCTCCAGGACGATCATCGTCCCGGATTTGGCGCGGGTCCTGGTGACCGCGTCTTCCAGTTCCTTTTCCGTGATGTATTGAATCACCTCGTCGATAGTGAGCACCAGACTATGGCCTGGGGCCGGGCTTTGCTCCGCCAGGCCTTTCGGAAAGACCGTGCGTCCGAGGGCATCGCGTTGGAGCACGGTGACCCGCTTTTCACCGTGCAGGTGCGATTCATAGCGGCGCTCAATGCCCTCCAACCCCTCGCCGTCCATCCCGGCGAAGCCAAGCACATGCGACAGCAACGGCCCCTTGGGATAGAATCGCCGCCCTTCCATCACGACCCCGATGCCCTCCATCGGCATATGCTCCAGCCGGCGCCCTTGCTCGGGATCCAGCTTTCTGGCCAGCCAGACAAAGCCGCGATCCTGGCGGAGCTTCCGTTCCAGCTCCCCCGTGCTTATCCGAAGGACGGGAGACAAGTACCGGGCGGTTTTCGCGGGGCTGTCCAGCGCGGTCGGCACGCCAAACACGGACGGCACTTCCATGTTCATCGCCAGCACTTTCCCATGGCGATCCATGATCGTGCCGCGGGCCCCCTCGAGCGACACCGTCTTTTGATGCTGGCGGTCCGCCTTCAGGGTCAGCTCGGCCGCCTGCAGAACCTGCAGCGTGACCAGCCGGAACAGCACGACGCCGAAGCCGCACAGCAAGAGCAGCAGCAACGCGTACCGGCGCCCGCGCGAGAGGGGACCAGCCATTAGCGCCCTCCTCGAGGCAGCTCGTTCTTGGCCATGCGGACCTCTTCGGGCCCTCCCATCCGCCCCGGATTCGCGGGGGAGGGCCCATGCACCATGATGACCTGTCCCTGTTGCGGGAGCCCCATGCCGAGTTTTTCCGAAGCCAGCTTGGCGATACGATCCGGGGCGCTCAGAGCAGAGACCTTGACGCGCAGCTCGTCTCGCTCACGTTCCAGCAGGACCTTGTCATGCTTCAGCCGTTCGATGTGATACCCCACCCTCACCATATCTACTCGTTCCCACACGAACGTGAAGACGAGGCCGAGTCCGGCCAACACCGCAAACAGCTTCATGCGACCTCCTGTGCAGTGCGTTCGGCCACACGTAATTTGGCGCTCCGCGCGCGGGGGTTGGCGCGGCACTCCTCTTCGGACGGCACCTGGGGGCGCTTCGTCAACACCGTCAGGCGCGCACCGTCCCGCTGTGCGAGGCTGCGAAAAGTCTGTTTCACGATTCGGTCTTCCAGGGAGTGGAAGGCGATGACGGCCAACCGGCCGCCGGGCCGCAAGACATCCGCGATGCCGCGCAACGCGGGCTCCAGCAGTTCGAGCTCGCGATTGACGGCAATGCGCAGCGCTTGGAACGTTCTCGTCGCACAATGGATGCGCCCGTGGCGATACGATGCCGGCACGGCCCGGCTGATGATGGTCGCCAGCTCTTGCGTCGTGCGAACAGGATGCTTTCCTCGCGCCTGGACGATGGCTCGGGCGATTCGGCGCGAATATCGTTCTTCTCCGTACTGGTAGATGACATCCGCCAACTCGGATTCGGATAGGCGGCTCACGAGATCCGCCGCGGTCTCTCCCGACAATTGATCCATCCGCATGTCGAGCGGCCCCTCCGAGTGAAAACTGAAGCCGCGGCGCGGATCATTCAATTGCCGAGACGACACACCGAGATCGAGCAGGACTCCATCCACGCGCGCGATCCCGAGTCGAGCCAACTTACGCGGCAAGTCCACGAACACTCCCTGAATCAGCACCACTCGGGATCCGAAGCGGGCCAACCGCTCGCGGCTGGTTGCAATGGCATCCGGATCTCGATCCATACCGACGAGGACGCCCGACGGATCCATGCCTTCCAGCAACACTTCCGCATGCCCACCATCCCCCACCGTGGCGTCGCAGAGACAACGCGGATGGCGGTGAAGAAGCCATTCGGCAACTTCTCTCACCATCACAGGAGCGTGGTACAAACTTCCTCGCTCCTCTCCTTCTCCACTCACATCCACTTTTTCCCACTTAGGTGGCGAAGTATACTCTCGTTGGAGGAGTTGTCAATAGAAAATTCATGGACTTAGAAGAGATTGAAAAAGGCGCTGACCCGCGCTCATTTCAAGCGTGTTTTTGGGAAAAGCTCCGGCTATTCGACGGGAAGTACTTAAGTTGTCCACAGGGACGATTGTCTCATCCGGGAGTGCCTAGCTTCGACAAGGTCCGCGTGGCGTTGAACGGAAGCCCCGGCACAAAAGGAGCGATTCATTGACAAGGTCTAGGGGCGGGCGGAGAATGCGCACATGCATGAACAACGACGAGATTTCTTCAAGCGCACCGCCTGTGCTGCCGGCTTCGTCGTTGGCTGCGCCTTCCTTGCTCCCCCAGATGGAGTGCCGGCTCCGCCGTTGGAGTACTGCGCAAATCGCACCCCGGATCAGCAACTTGGCGCAGCGAAGGGCAAATCGGGGGATGACGCAGGCCCCTGCCTTCCGCTGGTCGAGAAGAAAGACGCGGCGCGCCGTGATCAAGAGCGCGTTCGAGAAATCCGCGTCGAAAACCTTCAAGCTGAAGTCACCACGTTCTTGCAGAAGTACAACGAATTTTTGGCCTGCTGCAAGACCGATCTGGCGGAGCTCCAAACAGTGGAAGACCTCGGCGACGAAGTCGGAGAGTTGCTCGCCGCGGCTCAGGCCGGCCTCTTCAGCGAGCACCTGAAGCTCCGGGGCTGGACGCTGCGCGAGCTGTTGCCTCCGGTCGCGAAGGCTCGCGCGGATCTTCGAACCTTGCATGAGAAACTTGTGCACATCGCGACGGCACGTCAGAAGCTGGGCGAACTGGATTCCGAGGAGGCTGCGCGCGAGTCCGCGCGGCTTCGCGAGCTGGAAGAATCACTCGACAAAGAAATCCGATCCCAACCTCTTCCGACCGGTCCTAAGACCGGCACGAGCATCGGGACAAGTCCGAGTGTGGGAAGCGCGATCGGTAAGACCCCGAAAACCGGCGCACAGATCGGAGCGGAGGGCACCGTCGGGGCCGATGCGGGCGCGACGCCCCGCACGGGCCGAGACATCGGCGCGACCGGTCCGACGGGATTTGAAATCGGCGGCACCGGCCGAGCCGGCGCCGACATCGGGGAGTCGCGTTTAAACACGGATCAATCGGCGGTGGGCTCGAGCCTGGCCCCTTCCACCGTCGGATCAAGTCTCTCCGATAGCACGGTGGGCTCGAGCCTCGGCCAATCCAGCATCGGTTCGACACTCGGGGATACGTCGGTCGGGTCAAGCTTGGGCGGCTCGTCGGTGGGCTCGAGTCTCCAGGATCGTCGTCCCCGTTGAGCAAGCGGGCCGCGCCGTCACGATCCCCCCTGCAATGGCGGCATGGCGATCCAGGTTTCCCCCCCGTTCCGACTGCGATACAAACCGCTCCCATTGGTCCCCGCGTAGAACACGTTGGGATCGCTCGGGCTCTGCGCGATCGTGCGCACGTTGGTGGTGGCCAATCCGTGATTGAGCGCCTTCCAGGTCATCCCCCCGTCCTCGCTCCGATGGATGCCGTCACGGCCGACGATGTAGAGGACGCCCTTCTTCGACCGGTCCAGCAGCATTGAAATGATCATCTGATCCGGCAAGCTCTCGCCGATCCGTTTCCAGGTCTTGGCCGCATCCGTGGTCTTGTATAGGCCCGCCAGCGTCGCCGCATAGACCGTATCCGGCTCGTAGGGATCGACGAGAATCGCCGTGACATTCAACGCCCGAGACGTTTTTACCATGTCGGGCGGCACCAATCCGTTGTTCACCTGCTGCCAATGTCCCGCCTGATCAACGGTCTTGTACACGCCGCCGCTGGTGCCGGCGTAGAGAGTCGACGGCCGCGTGGGATCCATGCCGAGCGAGACGACCATGAGGACTTCTTTCATGCCCTCCATGCGCTTCGTCCAATGCTCGCCGCCGTTCTTCGTCTCGAACACCCCCATCGTCGTGGCGATGAACACATGATTGTTGTCCGCCGGATCGAATACGAATTGGTTGACCACCGAGGTGATCGTCGCGTCGTCGAGGCCGGATCGCATGGAGGTCCAGCGCTGGCCGCCGTCGTGGCTCTTGTAGACGGCGTCGCCCTTCGTACCCGCATAGATCGTGGCGGGATAGAGGGGATCGATGGCCATCGAGATGACGCGCGAGTGGCTCATCCCTTTGGAGAGATTGGTCCAAGTCTGTCCGCCGTCACGCGTTTTGTAGATGTAGTCGTTGGTCGCGACGTAGATGATGTCGGGATTCGTGGGATGGAGCTGCAGGACGACGATGGGATCGCTGCGGTTGCAGCCGACCAGCGCAACGGCCGCCAGCAGCAGAGCAAACAGCCTGGTCATGAGCGGAGTGCCACCAAGACCCTCATCGGAAGTTCGTGTATTGCAGATCGATGCCGAAATCTTTGCTTTTCAGCAAGGCGATAGCTGATTGCAGTTCGTCCTTGCTCTTGCTGAGCACACGCACCTGCTCGCCTTGAATCTGGGCTTGCACTTTCAGTTTCGAATCTTTGATGGCTTTCGCAATTTCCTTCGCCTTGTCGGACGCCAGCCCGCTGTGAATTTTCGCGACCTGCCGCACGGTTCCGCTCAAGGCCGGTTCGACGGCGCCATAGTCGAACGCTTTCAGCGAGACGCCGCGCTTGACGCACTTGGTCTTGATGATGTCGACCACCGCCTTCAGCTTGTATTCGTCGTCCGAGACGACGACCAACTCCTTTTCCTTCTCCTTCAGCGTGATCTCGGTTTTCGAGTCCTTGAAGTCGAACCGCTGTTTGATTTCTTTCGTCGCCTGATCGAGCGCATTCTTGAGCTCCTGCATGTTCACTTCCGAGACGACATCGAATGAAAATTGATCAGCCACGTCTTCCTCTCTCTGGTTCGTCCAATATCGCGTCAACCCCCGCTAGCAGCAGCCGCCCCCGTGAGGAAGCCGATACCCCTGCGGCGATTCCTCCGGCGAGATCGCCGTTTGCATCCGTCCCGCCGAGCCGCCGCCCGCCATGACGACAACCTCGCTGCTGGTGAAGGGCTTCTTCAAGATGACATATCCGTACCACTGCTTCAGGCTGTCGCTCAAGACGATCACACCCAGGATGGCCACCGCCGCAACCAGCGCGGCATCGAGGTAAAGGGCCACGGCCTGCGCCGGCGGCAGCGTCGCGGCTTTGGCGACGAACATCCCGAACATTTCATAGGACCCGGTCAATGTAATCACGCCGACGAACAGCATGGGCACCGCCGTCACCCACAGATAGGGCGACTTCCACATCTTGATCAACACCGTCGTCCCGATGCAGAGCGCCAATGTCCCGAGCAACTGATTGGCGGCGCCGAACATGGGCCAGATGGTGGAAATGCTCCCTGTCCCGATGAGGTACGCCCAGGACCCCACGACGAAGCCGCTGCTCAGCACCACCCCGGGCCACCAGTTGATGCGGCGAAACGGTGCATAGACCCGCCCCGCCATCTCCTGAATGAGGTATCGCGCCACGCGCGTGCCCGTATCGATCGTCGTCAGGATGAACAGCGCCTCGAACACCAGCGCGAACTGATACCAATAGGCCATCAGTCCCGACATCCCGGGTAGCGCCGCGAAGATCGACGCCATCCCGACCGCGAGAGAAACGGCGCCGCCGGGCCGGCCGGCGACATCCACTTCAACCAACTGCGACAGCTCCGCAATACGCGCCGGTGGAAAGCCCAGCGCGGTCAACGTCTCGGCGCCCAACGTCGTGTTGATGGCGAGATAGTCGCCCGGAATCAGCACGGAGGCGGCGATCAACGCCATCACCCCCACGAAGCTTTCCAACAGCATCGCCGCATAGCCCACCACCGCTTGCGATTCCTGTTCGATCATCTTGGGCGTGGTGCCGGACGACACCAGTGAGTGGAAGCCCGACACGGCCCCGCAGGCGATCGTGATGAAGAGAAACGGGAACAGCGTGCCGGGGATGATGGGCCCGCCACCGGAAGCAAACGATGTCACGCGTGGCATTTCAATGACCGGGGCCATGAGGACCACCCCGAACCCGAGCAGCAACACCACCCCGAGCTTCATAAACGTCGAGAGGTACCCGCGCGGAACCAGCAGCATCCAGCCCGGCAGCACCGAAGCGAGAAAGCCGTAGCCCGCCAGCAACCACACCAGAGTCGGTCTCTCGAATTCAAAGAGCCAGGCCCAGGAAGATTGCGCGACCACCCGGCCGAACAACACCGCGGCGATCAGCAGGGCGACACCAAGCACCGACACTTCGGCCACCGCGCCGGGGCGAAACTTCTGCAGATAGAAGCCCATGACCACGCCGATGGGGATCGTCATCGCGATGGTGAACGTGCCCCAGGCATTGCGATAGAGCGCATTCACCACCGCAAAGCCCAATCCCGCCAGCGCCACGACCACAATAAAGAGCACCGCCACCGCCGTCGCCGTGCCGGTGATGGAGCCGAGTTCATCGTGCGCGATCTCGGGCAGCGAGCGGCCGTTGCGCCGCATCGAGGCGACCAGAATGATGAAGTCCTGCACCGCCCCGGCCAGCACCGCGCCGATGACGAGCCACAGAAAGCCGGGAAGAAAGCCGAACTGGGCGGCTAAGACGGGCCCCAGCAGCGGACCGGCTCCCGCGATCGCGGCAAAGTGATGACCGAAGAGCACGACCTTGTTAGTGGGATGAAAATTGACGCCGTCGTTCAACCGCACCGCCGGCGTGACGCGCCGATCGTTGAGCTCGACCACCCGCGTGGCCAGCCAGCGGCCATAGAATCGATAGGCCAACACGTAGATGCAGGCGGCAGCCACGACCAACCAGAGCCCGTTGACCTTTTCAGTGGGATCGATCAGTCCCGCCACGTGGGCGTGGGCGACGGCGCCGAGGATCGAGAGGCCTATCCACAGGAGCGTCAGCGGCATGCGCGCCATGGTACCACAAGGGCGCGCCGCGCTGTACTCGCACACATGGCCTCGCGAGTCACCCCTAGGACACTCCTGTAGTGTCCGGGAGAACCATCCGTCGCTATGGTGGCATGGGGTGGCCCTCGCTGCTCATAAAAATTGAGTTCATGCCGCCACAATCAAACAGGTCCGCGGACCTCAGCGATCGCGCGATTGCTGGTCGTGCTCCCGTTCATCCAGCTGCTCAAAGAAGCCTGGGACGTCGAGCCAATTTCCCATCGCGACCTGTTCCAAGAGCTGCCCTTGATCAAACCGATGATGGATGTCCTCGGCCGCCGCGTCGGCCACCAGCCGTAGCCACGCACCATGAACTGCCTCTCTTTTTCTATCACGCTTCCTTCGCGATTACTTTGACGCCGAACCATTCTTTCCCATGCGCACTCCAGTGCGATGCCGCTCAGCCTGTACTCCCGTCCTGCCACGGAGGGGGCGATTGCTGCCACCGGACCGCGATGTGGCCGACATTTTGTCGCCCGAATTTCTCCGACTGGTCATGGCGCTCCACCGAACTCGCCATGGCGCTCACGAAGCGACGCAGAGATTCAAAGAGTTGAGCACCTCCCCCTCTTTCGGGGAATCCGGCTGGCCTTGGCATTGCACCCTCCGGGGCCAGCCCATTCAAAGAAAGGAGCCCCCATGTCGCTCCTCGTCATGATCCTGATGTTCAGCGTTCTGCCGTTTCCGATCCTGGCCGTCATGGAAGTGGCCGATCGGATACGCGCGACGTCGCAGCGTCGGCCGGCCGCCGGTGAAGGGGTGAGCCTGCGATGACCGAACAGCGGCAGTCGTTCCGGATCAGCGTCCAACGGAAGGGATTCCTGCGACGACGGGAAACCACGTCGGTCTGTGACATTCACGATCTGACGGAGAAGGGCCTCCAGTTGGTGACGGACTGTCCCTTAGTCACGGGGGAAACGGTGACCCTGGAATTTCAATTGGTGGATCGTGTGATCATTCACTGCGCGCTGTTGGTCGTGCATGCCGACGGCCTTCGCGCCGGAGGCCGCATCATTCACATCTCCACCGAACATCGGGACGCCCTCGACGATTATTTGCACCAAACCATCAGCGCCCACCTGGTCGGCATGGACGAGCCGCACGATTGACCTGTTTCCGCCCCTCCGAACGAGGAATGGCACGGTGCCGGGCAGCTCGATACACTGCGGGTCATGGACCAACCGCGCCCCTACGTACGCGCCCATTACCGGGTCCCCGTCAGCTATCCCGCTATGTTCGCCGACGCCTCCACGATCGGAGAAGGGTGCATTACCTCGCTTTCCGTGCTGGGCTGTACCTTGGAATGCCGCCAGGTCATGCCGCGCGCCACGACGGTGGCCGTTCGCCTGCTCCTTCCGGATCAGCATGACTCGCTGCCGATCGAGCAAGCGGAAGTGCGTTGGGTCCAGGGCCGCCAGGTGGGACTTCAGTTCAAGCACATCGAGCGCACGGCGAATCTTCGTTTGCACGGATTCGTGTGGGACCGGATGCTCGACCGCCTGCGGACCCTTATACAACAGCCCCTCTCCTCCTCAGCCGATCGTTGAGGCGGCGCAGGCCGCGGCCCGCCACCTGATTGAACCAACGCGTACGCGGCATTGGGCAATAATAAAATAATGAAGAAGACCAATCGCCGTGGGAGGTGGACACGGTGCTGGACTCGGAAGCCACGATTCAGAGTCCCATCAACAGCACCGCGATCGCCCTCATGGCGACCAGTCCAACGTCGATGACTGAACTCAGACCATCATCGTGTGCATCTCCTTTCGTCTCAGTGCCAAGGAGTCAGACTAAAACAGTCCGTGTGAAAAAGGGCTGGCCGGACTCACAGCGGTCGTGGATTCCGCCTCATGCCCCCCTGGCTCGTCGTCGGCCCTCCGCCACATATGTGCCATCCGGCGAAACACTCCTGAACCGCGACGACCGCCGGACGATTCGGCTTCCTCCGTCGATGTCTCCGCGCCCCGCCATTTCTTCAGCCATCTGTCGCTTCTCATATAATCATGACTCCTTTGCTGATGAATGCCTGCGCCCCACCGCCGCCTGGGCCGCTCCCTCCTGTCCCTCTGTCGCGCGGCGAAGTAAGAGAGGAAGGCCCCACCGGGGCGGGACCCTCGGTGAGGCCTCAGAGACCGGTCGTCCTGAAGAAGGCAGGGGTTCTGCGTAAACCTGGCTTCAGCTCAATGGCCCTCGATCTGAATCCGCCTGGACCGGGCTTCTTCCCGCTTGGGGAGAGAAATGGTCAACAGGCCGTTCTTGTGCGTGGCGGACGCCTTGTCACAATCGACGAAGGCGGGCAGCCTGAATCGACGCTCGAAGCTGCCGCTGGGAATTTCCTGCATGTGATACCGCCCCGTCGATTCGGTCTCCTCCTTGCGCGTGCCTTTGACGGTGAGGACCTGCTGATTCAGCTCCAGGCTGATCTCGCTCGCCTCCCAGCCGGGCAACGCCATCTGGACATAGAATCCGTCGTCGTCATCCCAGACATTGCATGCCGGGACCCACCACCGCGGTTCGGAATCGCCGAACGCGCGCAACGCGTCCTCCAGGATCCGGTCGATTTGCTGATCGAACGTCTCCTGTCCCATCGATGACATCACTGCGGGCACATAGCTGCTCATAACACTCCCTCCTCCTCTCGCCAGAGAGGTCACAATGGGTTGAGGTTGAACAATGACGTGGGGTCAGGCGGGGAAGAGCCCGGGGCACAGGTTGCCGCCTCTCCGTCCCAGATACGGGCCTGACACCAAGTCATCTGGTGAAGTATCAGCAACGGGTGGGAGATAAGCGCGGGCGCCAAAAAGTCAAGGGGCGGAGGGGCCGGCCGGCGAATCGGTGGCCAGGGGGGGACCGCTCGAACCGCCCCTTGCCTGGCTCCGGCCCAGGGCCGCCAGGCAGAGCAGCCCCAGGACGATCCAAACAAGCTCCCGGAACCGCCGCAATAGGGCGAAGGTCATGCCCGTCACGTCGCTGTAGCCGAACGCCCGGAGCAACAGAAGATTGCCGCCGTCCTGCGCCCCCAGACTGCCCGGGATGAAAAACGTGCCGCCTTTGATGAACACCGACAGAGCCCCGATCGAGAGCGCGGACAGGACCTGCGCTGGTTCCCCCAGATAGGATACGATGACGAAGACTTCCACGGCCTCCGCCATCCAACCTAGGAAGTACAGGCCGGTCGAGGCATAGAAGGCGCCTCGGTGGTGGCTGTAAAAATTCAGAATCGTCGCGTCGAGAGACTTGAGCTTCTCTTCCCGCGCCTCCAGAAAGGCACTGTGCCACCCCATGCTCCTGAGCAGATTCAGCACCCAGGTGAAGATGCCACGGCGCTGCACGAACACAAATGCTGCCGTTCCGAAGACCAGGAGCCCGACGCTGAAGAGCGCCGCGGCCACGATCTGACCCGATGAACCGTCGGCTCCCAGCAGCGCCAGGCCCAAAGCGATGCCGACCAGGATAAAGATGACCTCAGCGATGGTCATCGTCGTCTTGGCGATCACCACGGAAGCCAGCCCCTCCACCATCGGCACGTCGTAGCGCTTCAGCAGATAGGCCTTCAGCGGCTCGCCGCCGACGTAGGCCGTCGGCGTCGTCATATTCACCACTTCTCCGGCCGTCCGGATGACGAGCAACCGCCAGAATGGCACGCCCTGGGCCGACGGCCCCAGCGTCACCTTCCATCCATAGGCCTCCACCACATACATGAGGACGGAAGGGAGCAGGATGACGCACAGCGCCAGGGGGCCAAGTCTGGCTGCCGCTTCGTAGATATTGTGCGGCCCGATATGCCAAATCAATACACCGAGGGTAAGGAGACCGAGAACGAGGAGAAGAGTGCGCAACACGCTAGCAGCGCCGGTCAACCGGGCGCCGCTGGAGCACCCGCGCCGTCCCCGGCTTCGCCAAGTCCCGGACGGTCTGGTGCGCCGGTACGCCGGTAACCGAACGTCTCTGGGCGCGCCATTGGTGGGAATCCACTGCTACATTCCTTTTCTATCCGAGGCGATTACGGACGCGGAGAGGAGACGGCGGACGGCCGAATCACCCACAGCATCAAGCCGGCGAAGCCAAGGGCCCCGATCGCCGCCATCCAAAGGAACCAGTCCAGTTTGCCCAGCACGGCGAAGATCAAGACGACGACGGAAAAGTCTCGACTGGCCACGTTCTTGAGGATGAGTTCCGACCAAGCCGCATTGACCGGAGTCTTCCAACCGCTCGCTGATTTGATCTTCTGGGCCCGGTCCACCAAAAGGAACGCCACGCCGTTTCCCAGCACCGCAGCCGCGCCGAGGGCGAGATACATCCAGGCGTGGCCCTGTTCGATTTGTGTCACGTACAGGCCGGCGGCAATGCCGGCGAAAATCCCCATGTGGACGATGTTATCCATGGCGATGTCCAGCCATGCGCCGAAGGGGGACTCCGTAAAGGTCAAGCGGGCGACTTCACCGTCGCAGCAATCGATGACCGCGGCAAACTGAAACAGCAGCGCCGCCAGGATCCCGGCGCTGTACGTCCCTACGCCGAACACGGCGGCGGACGCCAGACCGATGACCGTGGCGAGGCAGGTGACCGCGTTGGGTGAGAGGCCGAGCGCCAGAAAGAGGCGCGTGAAGCGCCGCGACAGCAGGCGATTGAAGTACCGGTCAACGAAGCCCTCGAAATCTCCCTTCAGCGAGGAGAACAGGAGTTTCTCAGCCCGCTCGATATCGGCGGCCGAGCGCACGTCTTGATACCACTGGCTGCCCTTGCCTTCCGTGGAGACCACCGACACGCGCCCCTCGACGGCCGCCCGCTCGAGCCATCGGCGGATCGGCAGGGTGCCCGGCGGACCCGGGCTGTCCCCGGCGGCGCTCATCAGACTGCCGGGAAGAACGACCATCTCGGCCGCCCGTGGCGCAGCCTCGTCGCTCCGCGCCGGCGCCAAGGCGGTGAGGCGCCGGCCCTGCATCTGCAGCCGCACACCGCGTCTCCCCGCCATCTCGCCTTTGGCCGGTTCGTAGGCGATCACCATCGCATGGCTCTCCCGCACCTCGCGGCGCAGGTGTTCGATGAGCCCGCGCGAGAAAACCCCGTTTACGCTGGCCACCAGCGCAAAGCCGTGCGCCTCGGCGGCGAGCGCTTCCCACGTGCGGGGATCGTCCAGCGGAAATTCCCGGATCGGCATCCAGCGCACCGGAATGGTCACCCGCGGCCCCTTGCTCAGCGCCTGTTTGAGCTGCTCTTCTTCGGGGCCGGCCAACACGATCAATTGACGGATGCCCGCCCGCTGGAGCGTCAGCACCGCGCGTTGGAACAACCCGATGCCGACGATGCCGGTCAGCGGACCCACTTCGCCCACCGCCGGCCCGATGGGTCCGCCAAAGATACTCACTGAAGGCAGCAGAATGGCCGTCGCCAGCCCTTGAATCTCCGCGCGTTTTTGTATGAGGCTTTCGCTCATCGCGGTCTCGGGAACGGATGTCCAGGACGCCGGCACAGCCGCGCGCCGGGCTACTTCAAACTTTCTCACAATCGGGGTAAAACTTCCAACTCGGCCTTCCGCACGTCCTCCGGAAAATCGATTTCGGTCCAGGGCAGACCGCCGATCTTTTCGTGGCCAACTTTGACGTCGCGGAAGAATTCCAGCAAGGCATCTTCATATTCCATGTGCCACGCGTTCTTGTCGATGTAGCCGCGCAGCGAGGCCACCACATGGGGCGTATCGGCATGCCGAACGCGCAGGAACCCGACCCCTTCACCGGCATAGTCGTACTGCTCCGGGAGACGCTTCGTGAGGGCGATCACACGCCCGCCGGCCACGACGACCATGCACTCTTCTCCGGTTTGCTTCACCGTTTCGTCCATCAGCAAGGCATTTTCATACGGCGATTCCACCAGACGCCGAAGAATCTCCCGATGAAAGAGAACGTCAGCGTCCATGATCACCACGTCGCCGTCCAAGGCCGTCCGCGCGATCCAGAGCGAAGAAATGCTGCCGCGGTGAAACTGCTCGTTGACAAGAAAGTGGACTTGGACGCCGCAGGAATCGGCGGCCACGGCGGCGCGGATCATCTCCTGCTTATAGCCGACGACGATGTCCGCCCTCCGGATGCCGACGCTGGCCAGGGTGGTGAGATAGCGGCGGAGCAGGGTCTGGCCGCCGATCTCAATCAAACATTTCGGCCGGTGCTGAGTCAGCTGCCACAGGCGCTTGCCCACACCCGCAGCGAGAATGACGGCTTTCATGCGGTCTTGCACGCCTGCTCGAAGGCGTCGAGAAAGCCGGTGATCTGCGCCTCGGTCAGTGCGCCCATGTTGGCGACGCGAAAAATCTTGTTTTCCAAATTGCCCTGGCCGGCATAGATGACATAGCCGGCGGCTTTGAGCCGGTCGTGCAATGTCTGATAGGCGACGCCTTCGGGCAGATAGTAGGCGGTGATGGTGGTCGATTGGCGCTCGTGCGGCAGCACCGGCTTCAGGCCCCACTTGGCCATCCGCTCGCGAATCAGCGTGGCCATCCGCTTATACCGCTGGATGCGATGGGCCACCCCTTCCTCCAGCAGCTCACTCAGCGCTTCGTCGAACGCATAATACACCTGCACCGCCGGGGTGAACGGGATCGTGCCCCGCCCGTCGTTGTCGATGTAATGCGTCAAATGGAGATACCAAGACCGTTTGGGATAGGCGCGCATGCGTTCGACGAACCCCTTCCGGACCAGCACGAACGACACCCCGGGAAATCCTTGGATGCATTTTCCCGCCGTCCCCACCACCATATAGATGTGCGAGCCCGCGATGTCGATCGATTCGCCGCCCAAGGCGCTCACCGCGTCCAGCACGAAGACGCGATTTTGATTATCGACGATATCGGCGATCTGTTTGACCGGATTCAACAGTCCCGTCGTGGTTTCATGATGCACCATGCCCACCACGTGGACTTCCTGGTGCTGGCGCAGGGCGAGCAGGAGCTTGTCGGGATCGGGCCGCGCGGTCCACTCGGACTTTAATTCGCTCACGCCGAGGCGATGGAGGCCCACCATCTGGGACATGCGTTCGCCGTACACGCCGTTGTTCAGGATCAGGATGCGCCGGCCATGCGGCAAAGACGACATCAAGGCCGCTTCCACCGCCGCGGTGCCGGAACCGGTCAGCACGACGGCGACGTAGTCCGATTCGGCCCCCGGCACGAAGGCCTTGAGCAGTTTCGTTTGGATGCGGTGCAGCAGGTCGATGAATTCGGACTCGCGGTGACAGATATCGGGGCGTAGGAGCGCCTGGCGCACCCGCTCGCTGACATTCACCGGGCCGGGATTAAGGAGGATCACCGTGGCACCTCGTCGTTCGTGAAGCGTATCTCGCCTGCTCTCTGCGGACGAGCGACGAACAACGCTTCACAAGATACGCTACTCAATCGCTTTCATGAACCGCTTGGTGATATCCGGCGGGTCCAGGACAATGCGTCCGGCATCTTCGGCAAATTCATTGACCTTGATCAGCAACATGCTCGGGCCGTCCTTCTTCAGCATATCTTTGAATTCATAGACGAGGTCCTCGCGATCCAGCACCCGCTCGGCGTTGACGTAGCCGGCCGCCTTCGCCACTTTCTCCAGCGGCACGACGTTGGAGATCGTCGGCTGATTGCCGGTCGTCCCGTACACTTCGTTGTCGAACACCACGTGAATGAAATTCTTGGGCTTGAGCGCGCCGACACTGGCGAGCGTGCCCATGCCCATCAGCACGTTGCCGTCCCCGTCGAAGGTGACCACTTGTTTGTGCGGCTTGGCCAGCGCCACGCCGAGCGCGATCGCGGCCGCGTTGCCCATCGAGCCGATCATGTAGAAGTGCGTCGGCCGGTCGGCGATCTTTTGGGCTTCGCGCGACGGAAAGCCGTTGCAGATGATCACGGGCTGGTCGGTCAAGAGTTCCAGCAACGCGCCGATGGCCTGCGCCCGGCTGATGAGCGTTCCTTGTTCGGGTCTCATGATGTGCTTCTCGTCAACCGTCAACCGTCACACGACAATCGAAAGAACCCCACACATGATACGCACCGTCGATTGACGAGTGATCATTGACGGATGACGCCTTTCGCCTCACGGGTGCAATCCTTTCACGACCCCCTTCGTAATGACCAGCGCGACCGGGATGCGCAGCGTCATGAAGGTCTCCGCGACCCATTTGAAATCCTCCACGGCGGTCTGTTCCGTCAGCGTGCGATGCGGAATTTTCATGGTGTCGAGGAACCGCGGCATGACTTCGCCCATCACGAGATGCTCGGGCGCGTCTTTGCCGCCCTGCCCTCGCCAGGACACGATGAGGATGCAGGGCTGGCGATAGATCATGTTGAGCGAGATGAGCGTATTGAGCGAGGTGCCGAGACCGGAGTTCTGCATGAGGACGGCCGGCACTTTGCCCGCCATATAGGCGCCGGCCGCCAGCGCCACCGCTTCGTCCTCGCGTACGGCGGGCGTGTAGAGGCGGCGATCCATCAGCTCGGCGATGATGCCGCCCAGGATCGAATCCGGCACGCCGGTGAAAAAATTGACCCCCATATCTTGCAGGGCTCGCACGAAGGCATCGCTTTCGATCATGCGCGTCATCCTCGCGGTGAGCTGTCGAAGTGCACAACGCGTTGAAAAACCCGCGCATTATAAGACAGCGCCTCCCGAATTCTCAAGAAACATCACGAGTTGCGTTCCACCAACCAGCATGGTAGCGTTTTCCCCAGTTTCATTCCGGCGCACGGTGCGTATGACACGATCCACATGGCTGCCAGCACTGCTCCTGTTCGTTCTCGCCGTCGGCGGCGCAGAAATCCTCTGGGCCGTGCCGATGATCGACGATCCCAAGGGCTTTCACGATATTCAGTGGGGCGCCGCGCTGCACGACCATCCGGACATGGAGACGATACGATCGAGCGCGCACATCAGCGAGTATCGGCTCAAGAGCGGGCCCCCCTCCTTCGCCGGAGCGGAGATGAGCAGCATCGCCTACGTGTCGGTGGACGACCAGTTCGCCCGGGTGGTGGTGCGCTATCAGGGCGAGCAGACGCACAAGCGGGTGTTGCAGTACATGGAGCGGCAGTTCGGACCGCTGGAACGTATTCCGGGACAAATGATCCGCGGCTTGAATCAGCAATACAACTGGCGCGGACCGGAAACCGAGATCAATTTGACTTACCAGGCGAGCACTGAGCGCGGGCATATCTTCATCGACAGTCGAACATTAGCACCGCGATTCAACGACCAACTCACCGACTCGGCGGAATAGGAGACGCTCCATGGTCCGTCATCGTGTCGCCGGCTTCCTCCTCACGATCATGGCTGCCCTGTATGCCGGGACGGTGGCCGTGGCCGTGCCGATCGTCAACGATCCCAACGGATTCGAGGACATTCCCTGGGGCGCCTCGTTTGCCGAAGGCGAACACTTCAGCAAGGTGGAGGACGCGGGGCGGCTCCAGACCTACGAGATCAAGGGAGCGACGCCGACGCTCGGCACCACCCCGGTGGACAGCATGCGCTTTACGACGTTCGAAGGGAAGTTCGGGCGCGTGACCGTTCGCTATACCGGGAAGGACGCGCACGAAAACATTCTCATGTACCTGCAAGCCAAATACGGTCCGCTGGATCGGACGCCGGGCCAGATCGCCGTCGGGCCCGTCAAGGTCTACGCGTGGCACGGCTTCGACACGGAAGTCACGCTGCGCTATGAGACGAGAGCGGAGCGCGGCATTATTTTTTTCGAAAGCCGGGCGCTGCGCGAAAAACTGGCGGAAGGCCAATCGACCACGGTCTACTGATCCATATCCGGTTCTGAGAGGAAACTTTCCGTTGACAACGGCGACCGCCTTTCGCATGATGCGGCCCCATGAATAATGCCATCAAGCTTCGCGCGCTGCTGAAACGGCCCGGCGTCATTAAAGCAGTCGGAGCGCATGATGCGTTGAGCGCCCGGCTCATTGAGCGGGCCGGCTTTGACGCCATCTGGGCCAGCGGGTTTGCCATCTCCGCTTCCCTGAAATGCGTCCCGGACGCCAGCTTCATCACCTCCAGTGAACAGTTGGAAGTCGAGCGCAACATCGCGGAGGCGGTGTCGATTCCCGTCATCGCCGATTGCGACACCGGCTACGGCAACGCCTTGAACGTCATGCGGACCGTCAATGATCGGGAACGCGCCGGCGTCGCGGCCATCTGCATCGAGGATAACGTCTATCCGAAGCGGTGCAGTTTTTACGCCGGCGTCCGGCGGGAATTGATTCCCATCGAAGAACACTGCGGGAAGATCAAGGCCGCCAAAGCGGCCCAGATGTTTCCCGAGTTCGTCGTCATCGCGCGGACGGAAGCGTTGATCGCCGGCTGGGGGCAGGAAGAAGCGCTGAAGCGCGCGGAGGCCTATGCGGAAGCCGGAGCCGACGCGGTGCTCATCCATTCCAAGTCCAAGGCCTTCGATGAGCTGAAGGCCGTGTACAAAGCCTGGTCCGGCCGCGTGCCGCTCGTCGTCGTCCCGACCATTTTCGATCAAACGACCGCCGCGGAAATGGAAGCGGCCGGCGCCAAGATTATCATCTACGCCAATCAGCCGGTGCGCGCGGCGATCCGGGCCATGCGGGAGACGCTGGAATTAATCCAGCGCGATACCCGCCCGGGCGCGGCCAACGATCGCATCGTCACCTTGCAGGAGGTCTATGACATCGTCGGCGTCCCCCAGATGGAAGAGGACGAAAAGCAGTTCCTACCGGTGGGCGGCGAGAAGATCACGGCGATCATTGCGGCGGCGGGGTTTGAAAAGCAGCTGCTCCCGCTCATCGAAGACAAGCCGAAGTGCCTGCTCGACATCAAAGGGAAGTCGATCCTCGAACGGGCCGTGGCCGCGCTCAACGAATGCAATATCAAAGACATCGCGCTCATCCGCGGATACAAGAAGGAAGCGATCACCCTGCCCAACATTCGGTACTACGACAACGATCGCTATGAGGACACGGGAGAGGTGTTTTCGCTGTTCTGCGCGGAGAACGAGCTGAAAGGCCGGACGCTGATTCTCTACGGAGACATCATCTTCGACACAGCCATTCTGGAAAAACTGCTGAAGAGCCCGGCTGACATCGCGGTGGTCGTGGACTTGGCGTGGCTGGAACGGGAGCAGCGGGCACAGCCCACCCATCTCAATCCCGATCTCGTCATGCTCGCCGAACCGCCCGGGCGAAGCTATCTGTCCCGATTCGTGATCCCGGAAGGCGAACATCGCGTCGTGAAGATCGGCCAGCAGATCCCGCGCGACGGCGCCCATGGGGAATTCATCGGCATGGCGATGTTCTCCGAGAAAGGGACCCAGGCGCTACGGGACTGTTACCAGGCATCCCAAGAGCGCTACAAATCATCGGGTTTCCACGAAGCCGGGAGTTTTGCCAAAGCCTCCTTCACCGACTTGATCCAGGAAATGATCGACCGCGGCCAGACCGTGCATGCGGTGCCGACCTTCAAAGGCTGGATGGAAGTCGACTCCTTCGAAGAATACCAAAAAGCCTGGGCCAAGATTCGACAGTAGTCCAGCCGTTCATTACCTTTCTGACGTCGGCTCTCTCCTTTGCGAGGTTGCATCCCTCTCTCCGGAGGGATTGCGCGTCGTAGAGTCTGCGCTATGGTGGCGACACATCGCCGGCATGACGAGGAGACACCCGATGCGGCAAGCTATCGTTCCACCCATGGCCGAGGCCGTAAGGCTTACAGGCCCTTGGACGGCCGGCATGCCGAGCGGGTGACCGTCGCATGCCGCGTCCGCTATACCGGCGAAGTATCCACGCAGCCCCACTGTGGCGAAGGGCTTACGAAAGACATCTCGCTGTCCGACTGCACGATCGTGAGCGAACGACCCGTGACTCGCGGCACACTGCTGACGCTTGCCATTTCGCTTCCTGATGGAGCACTTCCGTTGATGTTGCCTTCTGCGCACGTCCTCCGGGTGTCCGGATGCCAGTTCTCGGTCCGCTTCAGGCACCTGGCGCCCGAGCATCGGAAACGCCTGCACCCCTTCATCTGGTGGAGCATTTCCCACGACACCGTGTGTGACCGCCGTACCCGTTTCCGGCTCGCCTGAAACCGCGTTTTCTCCCGCTCTCCGTGCCAAGCGGTCGGCCCCCTGCGCCATTCCCCGTTGTTGTGCGAGGGGTTGAGAGCTTCTCGGCGCACCCCCCTTCAGGGGTATGCCCTTCTCCCACCACTAGGGGGCAGCCAGCCGAGCTGCACCGCGGTAGGCTCCGACCGTGGCGCAGGCTCAGAGCGCGCTTCTACGAAACCAAAGGAGGCTGATGCACCATGATGTGGCAAACTCGTGATCAGGATGAATCCCGCCTAGTCGAAGAGCCGCGGAATCGACGCCAAAGCCCCCGGGTGAGCGGCCCATTCAGCATCACGTTCTCCGGTGTGGACGCGGGCCGGTTCGTGATCGGGGAGGGGCAGGTGTTGAACCTGTCCGCTCAGGGAGTCGGCATCCGGGGAAATCGGTTGCTCAGGCCTGGAATGGAATTGGCCCTCTTCATCGAACTACCGGATCACGACGAACATCTGTGCGTGCCGGAGGGCCGCGTGTCCTGGGTGGACGGCCACCACTTCGGCGTGGCCCTTCGGACCTTGACGCGGGAAGACCGCAATCGTTTGCGGTTTCTCCTGTGGAACCAAGAGGCCGATATCCGTTAGCCGCACGGCGGCATTGGACAGGGAAGGAGGCATCGATATGAGCTGGTGGAAATCGAACGCACAGCACGAGGCCGACTTGGCACTCGATGGGTCCGAACGGAGGCGCGACCCTCGTATCGGCGGACAGTTCAAAGTCCGGTACTCCGGGTCCGACAACAACAAGATCGTGATGGGTTATGCCCGGATCGTGGATCTGAGCCGATACGGCTTCGGCCTCGAAGGCGGCCGGGGCATCAAGCAAGGGATGGAGCTGGCGCTTTTTCTTGAGCTTCCCGAGAGCGATGGGCCGATGTGTATCCCGCAGGCCACCGTGTCGTGGACCAGTGGCGACCGCTTCGGCGTCGAACTGCGCGCGGCGCGGGAAAAGGATATCAATTGGTTGGAACGGGTATCGGAACGAAGCTGAACAGGACCGGCCGAGGTCGGCCGGCGGAGCGGAGGTGTCGCATGAAACGGACAACCACTCACATGACGAAATCCTGGCATTGCGTCCCGACCTCCCTGCCCGCAGAGCGACGGGGTAGGGATCGCATCGGTACGTCATTCGGATTGATGTACGCGGGTCTGCAGGGTTCCGAGGTGCTGACGGGCGATGGCATAGTGATCGATCTGTCCCGCGGGGGGTTGGGCATTCGAGGGAATCAGCCCGTCACCACCGGCATGGAGCTCACCCTGTTCCTCTATCTTCCCGACGGGCAAGACCCGCTCTTTGTGCTGGAAGCCCGCGTAGCATGGACGAGCGGCCGTCACTTCGGAATTAAGTTCCAGCAGCTCGGTCTGCGGGAAGGCAACCGGCTTCACGCATTTCTCATGGCCCAATTGCAGCCGGGAGCGCATTGAACCGAGTGCACCGATCGACAGCCGTCTCCCTCTAAACCGCGTCGCTATCCCTAGCCGCCGTTTCTCCCCTTCCTTGTATTTCAGATGATCGCCGTGCTACGTTCACCGGTGAGTGAACACTTACTAACTATGCAGGCTCACGCTCCCAAATACCCGCGGGCCTCGAGCGGCGAACGGCAGGCCAGCCTGATCGCCGCCGCGGCGTCCCTGTTCGCCCGCAAGGGGTTCAACGGAACCACGACCAAGGAAATTGCCAGGGCCGCCGGAGTCAGTGAGGCGCTGGTCTTCAAACATTTCCCGACTAAGCGTGCGCTCTACTCCGCCATTCTGGCGGAAAAGGTGACCGTCACGGAACTGCTGGAGGCGGTCGAGGAATCGGCCAAGAAACGGGACGATCGGCGTGTCTTCGCGCTGATCGCCGGGTACCGCATCCGGCCCGGCGTGGATTCCACGCTCCTGCGGTTGCTCTTATTCAGCGCCTTGGAAGGGCACGAGCTGTCCGACATGTTTTTCGACCAGCACCACAAGATCTTCTATGAACACCTCGCGGCATATATCCGAACGAGAATCGGCGACGGGGCGTTCCGCAACGTCGATCCGCTGCTGGCCGCCCGCGCGTTCATCGGCATGGTGGTGCACCATCGGCTGCTCCACGAAATCTTCGGCGTCCCGATGCACCGTACCCATGAGGAAACGGTCGCGACCTATGTCGAGCTCTTCCTGCAGGGACTGGTAGCCGGCGAGCGGCGCCGGGGGGCCAACGCGCCGCGCGCGAGGCGATCCCGATGAAATCGTTCAGACAACATCCGCTGATCATTCTGGGCGTGATCATTTTTTTTGCCGTGACGGCGTTGGTCGTCTTCCGCCTCAGCAGCGGCGCCAAGACGGATCAGCGCAAGACCCGGATCATCACGGTCGGAACCGTCACGCCGCTGAAGCAGGACCTCGACATCCGGCTCGCGTACACAGCGGACATCATCCCGAATCAGGTCGTCAATGTGTTTTCCCGCGTCGACGGGTACATCGCCAAGATCCATGTGGACAAAGGCGATTTCGTGCGGGCCAACCAACTGCTGGTGGAAATCGATCACACGGATTATCTGCATGCCGTCAATCAGGCGAAGGCCAATCTGGCCGCGGCCAAGGCCAAGGTCGCCCAGCAAGAAGCGGCGGTGCGGAACGCGAAACTCACATTGGATCGGATGCGCGCACTGATCAAGGATCAATTCGTCTCCCAGCAGGACCTGGACAACGCCGAGGTCAATTACGACGGCGCGCTGGCCGCCCGCGAATCCCTCCAGGCGCAAGTCAAACAGATGGAGGTGGCGCTGGCGCAGGCGGAAACCAATCTGGCGTATTCCTATATCCGCGCTCCGTTCGCAGGCTACGTGGCGGAACGGAACTTGGACGCCGGCGCCTACGTCACCGGCGCGACCGCCAGCACGTCCACCATGTCGCGCGGAATCCTCAGTCTGCACGATATTGATACGGTGCGGATTTTGATCGAGGTGGTCGAGAAGGATATCCCGCTGATCAAGATCGGCCAGAAGGCGGAAGTCCGCGCGGAGGCCTATCCCGACCGCATCTTTGAAGGCACGGTCACCCGCATTGTCCAGGCCCTGAACCGGGCCACGCGCACCATGACCGTGGAAATCGACCTGCCGAACCCCGACCGCCAGCTCAAAGGCGGCATGTTCGCGCGGGTGGACGCGCTGGTCGGCACACACCAGCAAGCCATCCAGATTCCGATCGACGCCGTCAGCCGTCTGGAGGACGTGCAGTACGTGTACATCGTGCGCGACGGGAAGGCCCAGCGGGTCAACGTGGACATCGGTCTGCGCGACGGGAACCGCGTGGAGATCACCAGCGGCTTGACCGGCAACGAACAGGTCATCGTGCCGGGCAAAGACCTTGTGCATGACGGCACCCCGGTCCAGGTACAACCACTCGATGCCGCCAAACGTGAAACGTAAGACATGAACCACGCCGGCTACCGTTCACCCTTCACTGTTCACTGTTCACCCATGCTATGTGGCTGACCCTCCTCGCGCTTCGCAACCGTATCGGCATCTTGATGCTGTCGCTCGCGATGGTGGTGCTGGGCATCACCTCGCTCCAGCGCCTGCCGGTCGATTTGTTTCCCAACATTCAAGTCCCGGTGGCCTTCGTCGGCGTCATCTACAAGGGCGCACCGCCGCTCGACATCGAGCAGAGCGTCGTGTACCCGATCGAGAAGGCGGTCAGCTCCGCGTCGAATGTGGAGCACGTGGAGTCGTTCGCCAAGCAAGGCATCGGCGCCGTCCAGATCTGGTTCAATTGGGGCGCCGATATCAATGTCGGCCAGATGGAGGTGATGCAGCGGATCACGCAGATCCTCAACAGCCTGCCGCCCGGTATCCTGCAGCCCTTCATCGTCAAGTTCGACGTGTCGAACATCCCGGTGGCCTTCGTGACCGTCTCCAGCCCCGATCTCGATGAGCGGGCGCTCTACGACCTGGCCTACAACACCATCGCCCCGCAGATCGAGCAGATCGCCAACGTGGCCGCCGCCACCGTGGAAGGCGGCAAGGTGCGGCAGATCAACATCAACCTCGATCCGGCTCTCCTCAACGCGCGCGGGCTGTCCATTCTCGATGTGGTCCGGGCGGTGAAGGCGGCGAATTTGATCTTGCCTTCCGGCGATCTCAAGGCCGGCAACCTCGACTACAACGTCTTCACCAACAACCAGTTCAAGACCGTCGAGCCGATTCAAGACGTCATCATCAAGGTGAACCAGCAGGGGAACCCCGTCCGGGTGCGCGACGTGGGGACGGTGACCGACTCGTCGGACATTCAGACCAACATCGTCCGGACGGACGGCGCCCGGGCGGTCTATCTGCGCGTCAACAAGCAACCGGTGGCGAATACGGTCGAAGTGGTCGACGCACTCCGTGCCGCGCTGCCGAAGATGATCGGGATCCCGCCGGGCGTCAAACTGGGCATCTCGTTCGATCAATCGGTCTACATCCGGCAGTCGATCAAGAATCTGGTGGAGCAGGCTCTCCACGGCTCGCTCCTGGCCGCGGCGGTCATCCTGATTTTCCTCCGCAATCTGACCAGCACGCTGATCATCTCCGTCTCGATTCCGCTCTCCATTCTCGTGACGTTCATCGTGCTCTACTTCTCGGGACAGACGCTGAACGTTTTCACCTTGGGCGGCCTGGCGTTGGGCATCGGCCGTCTGGTCGACGACTCGATCGTGGAATTGGAAAATATCCAACGCCACTTGAACCAGACGCCCCGCCGCTGGGACGCCATCCTGGAGGCCGCGCGGGAAGTCGCGATGCCGATCTTCGCCTCCACGGTGACGACGGTCGTGGTGTTCCTACCGATGTTCTTTCTGGTCGGCATCGCCCGGCTCCTGCTCATTCCGCTGACCGTCACCATCGCGATCGCGCTCTTTACCTCGTTCTTCGTCTCCCGCACGGTGACGCCCGCGCTCTGCTACAAATTCTTGAAGCCCGAACACGAGGCGCATCGTGCCCTCCCTCACTGGTTCGTGCGCGTGATGGAGTGGAGCCGGGCGCGGTACGAATCGCTCGACCGCAGCTATGAAGACTCCCTGCGGTGGGTGCTGACTCATCGCGGGGTCTTCATCATGGGCGTGCTGGTGATCTTCCTGGGATCGCTCATGCTGTTGCCGCTGATCGGGACGGAATTCCTCCCTGTTTCGGACGAAAGCCAGTTCCGGATCGTCTTACGCGGGCCGGTCGGGCAGCGGGTGGAGAAGACGGAGCAACAGGTGGCGGAAGTCGAGCGGGTCCTGCGTGAGAACATTCTCCCGAACGAACTGGAGACGATCGTGTCGAGCACCGGCGTCCTGGCGCAGGGCCGTTCGTCACTCTTCAATCCGAACACGGGGCCCCATACCTCCGTGATCTCCGTCTACCTCGTGCCGCCGGACAAGCGGGCGCGCAGCCAAGTCCAAATCATGAACGACGTGCGGCCGAAGATTATCAAACTGTTTCCGGGTGTCGCGATGTTCTTCGATCCGGGCGGCCTGGTGAAGCGGGTCACCAGTTTTGGCTCGCAAAAGGCCGTGGACGTGGAAATCTACGGATATGATTTCGAGAAAGCCCGGCAGGCGATCCGGATGATCGAAGAGGTCATGCACAAGACGCCCGGCTTGGCGGATATCGAGGTCAGCCGGGAGGAGAACTATCCGGAGATCAACGTGGAGGTGGACCGCGAAAAGGCGGCCCTCCTGGGGATCAGCGAAACCGACGTGGCCAACGCCGTGCTCTTCTCGCTCAACGGCAATGGGCAGACGGATCCCATCATCTATACCGATCCGCAGAACGGGAACGAATACTACATCAGCGCCTGGCTCGCCGAAGAGCACCGCAAGGACCTGACGGATCTCGAAAACATCCTGCTCACCACCAAGGCGGGAGAACCGGTGCTGTTGAAGAACGTCGCCTCGCTCAAGCTCAACGCGGGACCGGTGAAAATCGACCGCAAGTATTTCCAGCGGGTCATTCACATCACGGCCAATCCGGTGAACCGGGACCTCGGCGCCATCGCGGACGATCTGGAGACCGCCTTCGCGAATGTGCAGTTGCCGACCGGCTTCAGCATCCGGCTGGCCGGACAAATCCAGCAGCAACGGGAGACGTTCCAAGGGCTGCAGTTCGCGACGATCCTGGCGCTGCTGCTGGTCTACATGGTCATGGCGGCGCAATTCAAATCGCTGGTCGATCCGTTCATCATCATGTTCTCCGTCCCGATGGGCTTCCCCGGCGTGATCCTGATTCTGTTCCTCACCAATACGACGCTCTCCACCACGTCAATGATGGGCATCATCATGATGCTCGGCATCGTGGTCTCCAACGGCGTGCTGCTGGTGGACTACACCAATGTGCTGCGCCGCAGAGGCCGGCCGCTGGCGGATGCCGTCGTCATCGCGTCGCGCACGCGGCTGCGCCCCATCCTCATGACGTCACTCGCGACCGTGTTCGGCTTGCTGCCGATGGCGATCGGGTTCGGAACCGGCGCCGAAACAAACGCCCCCCTGGCCCGGGCCGTGGTGGGCGGGCTGAGCGTCTCCACTCTCCTGACGCTCTTTCTCGTCCCGACGATGTATCTGATTTTGGAGGAACGGTTCCCGCGAAGGTTGTCGGAGGAATCCCGAGAAGCGGCGGCCATCCCGGCGGAGCAGGCCCCCGTCGTTTAGCCTTGCTTCGAGCGAAGACTCACCGCACGGTGGGAAACAGCGCCGGAAGCTGCATCGCCAGCCCGAGGTCACCCGTGACGCGGAGCCGGCCGCTCATCAGCACCGCGGACCCGCTGAGCTGTCCATTCAAGACCTTCACGCAGTCTTCCCCCGCCATCGAGAGGGTGACGTGGGGATCGGCATGGGTGCCTTCTTCCACGACGCAGCCGCCGTGTTGGATGGTGACGATATACTGCCCGCCCTGGGGTCCGCTGAGATCGAATTGATACACCGCCTCGACGTCCTCGGCCGCGTCGCGATCGAGCGCGGCCGGCAGTCGCTGAAAAAATTCCTTCAGGGTGGAGGCCATTATGGACGCCGTCGAGTGTACGCGCGGGAGCCACTGCCCGCAGCCCCCACGCGCATCAGGCTGCTCGGTTAGTACCGGAGGGTGGCGGTCGCCGTGCTGCGCCGCGCCCCAAAGAACTGTTTGGAGAACGACTCGACGGCGGCGGGATCGTATCCCTTGCAACTGAAAATATCGAGGTACGCGTTGTTGGTGTCGTTGGCGAAATGGCCGCTGATCAACGAGGTCGAAATCAGCTGGACCATGGAGTATCCGGCCACGCGCCCTTCCCCGAAATTGACCACCTGACACTCACCGAAGCGGTGCATGCCGATGAGCTCGCACAGCTCCACGACATAGCGCTTGATATGGTGGGCATCGCGGATGAGGTCGGGATGGCAATCTTGAAGGTCGACGGCGGTGCAAAGTCCCCAAGCCTTTCCCGGTCCCACCATGTCCTGGACGGGAACGGACGAGGCCGCTGGGGCGTTGGTTGGTAAGATCGTGGACTCGGAACCAGCCGAGATGCTCATAGCGTGGTGCACCTTTCTGTATAAGGGTGAAGGAGCAACGGTTGACTGCGACGGACTATACCACGATTTTTTTTAAACGGGGGTCGCGGTGGAAAAAATTTTCACGCTGCGGGCAACAATCGCCCCCTCGATCCGCCTATCGGCTTGGTTGACAAGCTTCGCGAGCCTCGGGGAGAATGCCGGCCATGACGAGCACTCCCGACCTTTCGATCGATTCCCTGCCCGACCGCCTCTGTACCTGGTGCAAAGTGCCCATGAAGAAGCGGTTGGTCGGCGGAAAGCAGTTCGTGCACTACACCTGCCCGAAGTGCATCTTCCAGCACACCACCAGACTCGGTCCCAAGCCCGAACCCCAGAAGCATTAAGCGACGTACGTTGAGGGCAGCTGCTTGGCGGCCGATCAAATTGAACGCCGACAAGGCCGCAGGCTAGCGACAGCCGTGATGTAGTATATCTTTCCCGCGACACGAGGCACTTCGCCAAACTGGCTTCCAGCGAGGCTGCAGCGAGTGAGAGCCCGAGGCGTAGTTTTGCTCTACGTTGAAGGCTTGAGCGATGCGAGAACGACGCTCGAAGCCAGTTTCGCGAAGTGCCTAGCTAGTAGTATTTTTCTCGGTAGATGGGACACAGCCCTTTAGCCTGAATCAGCGCCGTCACGTCCTTGATCATCTGGCCGTTCCCACAGAGGTACACGGCCAAATCCCGGGCTGATGTCACCCGTTCCTGTACAAGCGCCGTCACCCGGCCTTTTGCCCCTCGCCATTCCGGTCCAGGCTGAGACAGGGTCGTCACAAAGGTGAAGGCTGGATACCGGGAGGCCCATTCGGCCAATTCGTCCTGATAATAGAGGTCCCGCTCATACCGCAGCCCCCAAAAGAGCGTCAGCGGTTGGCCGGTGTTGCGCTCGAACAACGCGAGAAGCATGGATCGAAACGGCGCGATGCCGGTTCCCGTAGCCACGAACAGCAGATGCTTGGTGGGATCGTCCCGGAGGACAAACGATCCGGCCGGACCCTTGAATGTGACGGTGTCGCCCGGCTTGAGGCTGTAGAGATAGGTGGACCCAGGGCCGCCTTCCACCAAATTGAACACCAGCGTGACCCGATCGCTCACGGAGGGGGATGACGCGATCGAGTAGGGGCGGGTCACGGGATAGGGCAGGCCTTCCTTCGGCACCTCAAATGAGATAAATTGCCCGGCCTTGAAGGCGATGCGCTCCGGAGGGCGGAGCGTCAACTCGAGTTCGCGAACGTCATGCGTGAGATCCCGAAATCGGCTCACCTCGGCGTGAAATGTCCCGACGGTCATTGGCGGATGCCTCCATGACGACAGTCTCGCACTCTCTTACGCTAACACAGGATCGCCCAACGGCACATTGGTTCATCGTTGCCGTCTGCCTGGGATTGATCGAAACCGCCTGCCATACCATCCCCACGAAGATCTATGACGTTCGCCAACGGGCTTTCACGTACCAACCAGAGGCATTGGTACGCGATTATCGGGAAGAGTACGCCTACATCGAGCAGCGCCGGCTCTCCGTGATCAACGGGGACGGCGCCGCAGCCCCGGACTACTTTCCACCGGCTTCGCGGGTGCCGACGCATCTGACGGGCCTCGCCTTTTCCGGCGGAGGCATCCGGTCCGCCACGTTCCACCTGGGTGTGCTCCAGGCATTGCACGACATGGGGCGCCTGCCGAAGATCGATTACCTGAGCACGGTCTCCGGCGGTTCCTACATCGCCGGCTGGATGCTGGCGCATCTGGGCCCCGAACTGGACGATGCCTATGGCAATCTCGTTCAAACGCCGGATCAGGGAAAGTTGCTCGATCCTCACGAGGATTTCGTCACGCACCTTCGGCACCACGCCGGCTTCATCAAGGAAGGCGGATTTTGGGAAGGGCCGAAACTGATCTGGGGCTACCTCTGGCGGTTGATCCCCTATTACGTGTGGGACCTGGGGCTCCATCTCAAAACACCGCCCGATATCGGGAACGAGTTGCATCTCTTTACCCCGTACCAACACCGCATCGAGTTGACCTATTTGCGCGGCAAGCATGAGACCCCGCTGGTGCGGTTGAACCGGGAGGACGTGGATGCGCCGTATCTCATCATCAACGGCAATCTGGTGAATCGCGGGCGCCCGCGGGCCTATCCCAATGAGGTCGATCGTCCCTATCGCGACAATTACAACTTTGAGTTCACGCGGGACTACACCGGCTCCGATGGCCTCGGCTATATCCAAAGCGCGGGATTCGGCCTCCCGGTCGTGGAGGTGCAGACGGAGAACGGCGAACCGGCCTGGTTCAATCCGCGCCGAGTGGTGGTGGAGGACCTGACCGAAGGCACCTGCCACAAACCGTTTGCCGAACGGATTCACCCCAAGGCCTGTGTGCGCCTCTCCCACGCCATGACCGCGTCCGGGGCCGGGCTCGATCTCGACAGCCTCGTACAGGAGTGGTATCGGGACGATATCGCGCGGCTGCTCATGAGCGCCGTCACGGCTCCCTTCAACGTCAACAATGAATACCAAACGTGGAACTACGCCAGGCGCTACAACACCCCGCTCGGCACGGTGTGGGATTACTTCTTGATGATGACGATTCAGCGGATTTGGCCGGACACGAAGAGCCGCTGGATCGAAATTACCGACGGCTCCTTCTACGATAACCTGGGCATTCAGACGCTCCTGCGCCGCCAGGTCAGCCATGTCATCGCCGGCGACGCGACGCTGGACAGTACCTGGCAATATGACTACCTCCATAATCTCCAAGCGCGGATCACCGGCTACTTCGGGCCGGGGACCCAATGGTGCGGGGAGATTCCACAGAAGAATGAGATCGTGTGGTACCGCCGCTTCTGGATCATCCGGCCGGACGGGACGCCGACGGTGCTGCATTATCTGAAACCCTATGCCTACAATGCGCGGCTCTTCCGAAAACATCCGTCACTGGCGGCGCCCGGCAAGATCTTCGTGGGCGCAGATCCGGAAAGCGGGCGGGCCTACGGCCAGCATCCGCTTCAAAGTCCTCCGGTGAACCCGACGCATTTGGACGCCAATTGGCTGCTGCCGCTCGTCACGGATGAGCCGGCGCGCTCCCGCGCGCAGCTGGCGCTCAAGAAGGTCTCGCGGTTCGTGGATTCACCGAAAGGCGAAGCGTTTCCGCAAACCAGCACGCTGTTTCAGTGGTACGACCTGGAAGAATTCGAAGCCTACCGGCATCTCGGCTATGTGATGGGATGGGCCTATCTCGCGAAGGTGGAGTTTTCCGACGCGGAGCTGACCCCGGCGGCCGGGTGCACGGTGCTATCGAAGCGGTAACGGGTAATGAGCCGCGAAGAGGCGCTGGACCCGCTCGGCGGTAATTCTCGCGCCGGCGGCGAGCTGGCGGGCGCTAGAGTTTGCCTTCCACCATCGCCCGAACCTCTTCCATCCGCTTCCGGTTCACGCCGAGATCGCCGTAACCGGTCCGGGAGGCCGACCGGAAGTGAATCGTCTTCGTCTCATCGTCGAACAGAAACTCGACGTCATCGACGAAACGGAACAGCAGGCTGGTGAATTCATAATGGAGGTAGGACTCGTCCTCTTCGACAAGTTCCGTGCGTGGCAGAGCGCGGACCACTTCTTTCAACACCTCTTTGGCCTCAGCCTTCGGCTTGCGATACCGAATGGGGGCGATCGCATGGCGCGCGTCCGTGGCCAGCGTCGACACGCAGTTGGGGCTGGAGGGGCAAGCAGGTAACCGCCGGTGAGTCATGGAACCGGAACTTTACGCGCTTGGTGAACCTCCCGCAACCAAACCTCGCACACCAATACTGCGTCAGGCGGAATGAGACCCGATACACCCTTGTCCCGATAGGCCACATGCCTTGCCCTTCCCGCTCGTCGAGGAGCTTGACGCCGCTGATGCGCCTCATCAGTACAAGACCGTGCGGATGTTCGGTGGCTCGTCGGCCATTGCCACCACTGTCACTGAGATACGTCCAATAATCCGTCCGTCCTCCGTCTCGACATCCACGCGCCAGTCGCCGGGATCGAGCCGCTGCTTAAACGTGTAGGCGCGATAGCCGCCTTCGCGGCCGCCCGAGATCTTGATCGGAATCTTGTCGGCATGGATGAACGGCTTGTCGGGATTCGGCCGGTAGAACCAATGATGATAGATCGTCGTTTTGAGGTCCACCGGCGCAAACACGGCGGTGAAGCAATAGATCGGCTCATCGGCGGGAAAGGTGGTGTCCGACCGCTTCCAGACTTCATACCATTTCTTATCGAACGAGAGCTCGAAGCGGTCATCCACTTTCTTGACTTCGTGATAGATGCCCCCGAACTTGAGCGAAAGCGGCACGGGCGGGATCCAATTGAGGAAGTAGAATCCCACCAACAATCCGATCACGGCGCACGCAGGCGCCGTGACGCCGACCGCTTCCCGTTTGGATCGGTCCGGATTGTTCCGATAGATCAAGTGCGCCACACGGAAGGTCACGGCCGCGCTCAGCACGGCGCCGAGCAGGAACACGGCTGCGTTCATGTAGCCGGTCATGACCGGCAGAAAGAACGTGAAGAACGCGAAGCAGACCACCGCGTACAAGGTCACGAGCAGGCGAAGATTCGAGAGCCGATCCCGCAGGAATTCATTCCCAACGAGCAGCGCGACCAGCAGGGCGAAGAAGATGGCGGTGCTCGTCAGCGTCGCGCTGCGGGAATAGAAGATCGCATAGGCGCTGAACAACCCGCCCAGCAAAAACTGGCTCGCCATCGGATAGTACGGCCGGCTCTTGAGGACCCACCGCGCGACCGGCGACAGAGCGGCCAAGTGTGCCCGGTCAGGGGCCGGCTCGATGCCCAGCCGGCCGATCAGGACGATCAGCACACCGAGCAGCAGCAGATACAAAAGCAGCAACAGATTGTCTTGCAGCCGATCGATCCGCGTGAGCGTGAGCGAGTCGTACGTCACCCCGGACAAAAAGAACACCGCCGGCATAAACGGCTTGGAGAGCAGGGATTGGACTTTCGCCAGCGGACTCATGTGCCCACTGTGCGAAATCGGACGAATTTCTTCAACGAAAAATCGGTTCCTGTTTGAGTGATGCATCTACGTGGACAGGTCGCTCAAACGGGATGGCTGGCAAGGCCGCAGGTGAGAAATAACCGCGGGCGCACCCTTCTCACCCGCCCAACCCCGCAGCGCCGAGACGCCGCATTTCCCGAGTGGGTACGTTGAGGTGCGCGACGCGAGGAATAACGAGCGTCACGTCTGCGCACGGGCGCGAGATGGTGAGCGCCCAGTGTCTTCGACGAGCCGAGAACGAAGTTGGAAGCCGCTTTCAGTCGGTCGCTACACGAAGGGAGGGAGCGGCGCATACGCCATCGGATACCCGATCAGCCGTTCCAGCCATCCGGCCATCGCCTCTTCCTTCAGCGGCGCCCGGTTCAGGCGCGCTTCAATCTGGAACTGCCCGTTGGTTCCGACAATGCCGATGATGGCCGAGGCGTCCTCGCCTTCCGGAACAATATCCTGTGTCTGGAATTCACACAGGGTGGCATACAGGCGGCCATCTGGTTGGACGGCGGTCATGATTTCCGGCAGTTCATCCAGCGGGCAATGAACCGAACAGCGGTAGGCAAAGCGGGCGCCCGCTTCGATCGATTGAAACTCCGTGAGCGCCGCTTCCGAAAACCCGGTGAGGTAGGCCCGGACACCGGCGGGCTCCGGCGCAAAGGTCTCCGCCAGTTTGCTCGCCGGCACCAGGAACTCGTAGGCGTCGGCGGTGTTGTATTCGAACTGGCACGGGCCGAAGGCATCCGGCCACGAGCAGAAAAACGGAACGGACGCATCGTGTGGACGCAGCACGACCACGTCTTTTTCGATCGCCGTTTCGACGGGCAATTCCAGCGCCGTGATGGCTTCCAAAAACGCCACGCGCCGCTCGTCCAGCCACTTCGCTCGGTCGGCATCTCCCCGCGTTTCCCCGGGCGTGATGACCTCATGCGGATGCAGCCGAATCCGAACGAAGGAATGGGCATGGCGGAAGCCGAGCCACAACATGCTGCGTTGCGCATGCAGCTGCAACCGCTCGCGCACGCGCCACGGGTGACTGACGGAGCAGTAGGTCCCGACATCCTGATGCCGTCGATAGATGGTGTGATAGGCGCCGGCCAAGAGGAAAAAATCACCGCGCCATCCTTCGCGGACATGGACGAGCGTCACATCCTCGGTGGCCCAGGGGTCGAGTTGGTCGAAGTCATCCGGAGACTGAACGGTCCATTCTTCGACATAGCAGATGACATCTTGGGCGGGTGCCGCCGGCTTCAGGCCGAGCGCCGCCAAGCGGTCCCCCACGGCGAGCGCTTGGCCGAAGGTCAACGGAGTGGTCGTTTCCCATCGCCGCTCGCGCATCTGTGATTCCTAAAGGCTGAGGTTGAGGTTCAGGTCAAGCCGTCCTGAGCTTCAGCCCCAA